>JBBQVY010000048.1:0-25184 GCA_038211085.1 Chitinophagales bacterium
CTGGCAACAGGTTACCAAACACATTTGAAGTTTGGTAGTTAACGCCATCTCGACTAAAAGTAAACGGTGACGTTCCTCCGGCTACAGAAAGTGTTATTGATCCGTCGTTTCCAATGCAGCTTGCATCGGATTTAGATGCTAATGTTAAGCTTAAAAGTGATACTTGAGAAAGTACCACATTAGGTACGAAGGTTGTACATCCGCTATAATCCTTCACATATAAATTATATATGCCGCCACTTAAATTATTAAATTGTGGTGATGATTGGTAATCTGTCCCGTTAATACTAAAAGTGTACGGAGAAAGGCCTCCACTTGCACTTAGTGCTATTATTCCGTCGGTTCCATTACAACCAGGGTTATTTTGAGTAGAGATAACTACAGCAACTTTGGTTACTGTTAATGTGACGGGTATGGAATAAACGCTGCCTGCAGCATTGGTAAATGCAGCCCTGAAATATTTTCCATTGTCACCTTGAGTTGGAGTAAAGGAAAGTGTTTCGGCTTGGGCGTTTGGCAGGTTAGACCATGTTAGATTATTTATGCTTATCTGCCATTGAACAGTTGCTGGTTGCGCACCGGTAGCACTCGCAGTAAACGTTGCCGGACTTCCCAAACAAATAGTTGTTGAAATAGGCTCCAGGTTTATTTCGGGTAAAGTAGCTGCCAGTATATCTTCATATACTACATCTACCCAATAGTTTGATTGCTGATAACTGTTAGCAGGGTAAGCTGAAACAGATGCATTGAACACGCCATTTCCACCATCTTCACCATCAGCCAAAGCTATTAATGGATTTGAGTTTATAGCACTAGTAAAACCAGGCATGCGGTCAACGTTGTAGTCACCCGTTTCACTAAAGATAGAAGCCACATAAGTTTGGTTTGCATTGATGGCTATAGGTGCAGCAAACAAAATTTCCTGCCATCCAACTGCAGTTTCGTTTGAAAATACTGCAGTGGCAAGTAAATCTCCTGTCAGGGTTCCTGTTTTCTTCCATAAATGGCCTGTTTTGATACCGGTTTGCCCAACCCCTTTATAATATCGTAAACCAGAAATTTTTCCCGCAATAAGTGATTTAAATTTTACCCCTATCTCAACAGGTGTTTTTTCGTTTAATACCGTTTTAGAAGGTACGTCAATAGGTTTAAAAATGGTGCATGGACATGCAGAACGTGCAACTGTAATGGTTATGCGGTTTAATGTGGTAATATTTTCTATATTCCCCATGTCATCAAATGACCTGGAGATTACAGTAAACTGACCTTCAGTTAAAGGTGTAAATGCATAAGTCCAATTCTCAGTTCCATTGGCACTCCTCCATGTCATTCCATCATCAGTTGAGACTTCAATCCCGCCTACTGCACCTCCACCAACATCAGTTGCTGTACCCGAAATAAGAACGACTTTTCCTTTTACGGGTTGTATATTATTTGCAAGGGCATTTATTTGTGAAGTAGGCGGTTGGTTATCGTTTGACGCAGATGCAGGAACAAGGTTGGTTTGTAAGGTTCCGGGTTGAACACCCATGTCTGCAAATAAGTTTACAGTTGCTTGTTGCATATTAACGTCTTCAGCCGATGTTCTTATGTCATGTATACCATCTAAGCCATACGACCAATTGATTGTTCCTGAAGCAAAAACCAATGCTCCGCTACTGTGTTTGTACAGCGACATTTTATGAGTATCCGTTCCTACCTGTGTATTTGACAATGCTATTCTTCCCGCCGGGTATGAGTTAGATTCCTGTTCCTGGTCCCATTCATAGCCCAGTGAACCATCAGTTAGCGTTGCAGTTTGGCCAGCGGCTAGGGTTGCAATGCCTGTATTTCGCCAAAACCTGATATTTTTATATACAGACGGTACTGTAATATTGGCGGTGGAGACTTTAGCACTTAATTGTCCAGTCAATTCGTTTTCGGGTTTGCAACCATCAGCAGAAAAACTACAACCAGCTCTCCACAAACCCGTCCACACATCAGGTAAAGGGTCGCATTTTCCCCCACAAGATGCAATATCTGATGGAACCTCAGATTCTTTATAACAAACTAATGTTCTGTGATTATCCTCCCATCTTATTTTCCAAAACACTTCATTTCCACTAAAAAAAGCAAGATTAACCCCAGAATTTCTGGCTGTCGTAAAAATATTTCTCTCCTCAGCTGACCAATATTCATCATGCCCAACAGAAAGTAAAATTTTATGTTTTGATGGATTGATGGGTGTTGTTCTACGGGCTATATCAATTTGAGTAGTGTAGCTCATTTCGTATCCGTTTCTTTCCAGCCACCTTATCATAGCATACTCGGCATTAAAGAAAAAACTTTCTCTAATTCCTAGGCCGATGTTTCCTGCTCTGGTAGTAAATGGTCTATTGTAACTTAATTTTACTGACTGCTTAAAACCAGGTACGGGTATAGAAGAAATATAACCGTATAAACCATTACCACCATAGTTGTTATAAGCCTGCCAGGTTGCATCAGAAGTTTTATACAATAAATTGGAGCTGCTTGCATCGTTCCGTACTATAAAAATTATATGGCTAGATCCACCGTTGTCGCTCCGGGTCAATTTGGCAATGTATACACCCGAAACTGCATCTACTGGTACTGCCCAATTAGCTGACTCTTGCCAATTGCTGCAATCTGTTTTACCTGTTGCAACCTCATATAAAGGCGAAGGTTGTGTTTGTGGTAGAGGAGCCGTTACTAATCCGGCACCTACTAACCTTGCCCCGTTACCCTGGTAATATCCAATTCTATATATTGCTATGGTGTAATCAGAGGCATCCGTTGCAATTTTAAAGCGAATTGTTTCCCCCTTGTTTACGCTTATTTCGGTGCCGAAGCCTTGTATAGATTGGTCTCCGGCCCCCACTACATCCCACTCCGAAGCTGGTGATCCCTGTTTGGTATTCTCACTAACAATTTCGTTTTGAGAAAAAAGATTGGAGTTAAAAAAAAGTAAGACAGCTGTAAACAAAATCATGGTTCTAAACCCAAATAATTTTGCTCGTAGTTTTTCGGTAAGTGACATGCTAGTGAATTTGCATGGCACGGCCAGGCCTGGTAAAAAGCTCATAATAGTTAGTATTGGTATTAATTCAACAAAAAAAATAATCTACCCTCACAAAGTGCCATAGGGTAAATAAAACTTATTCCTTCAGAACTTTCAGTCAATGATTTGCTTTCTACGCATTTGGTACGTAATAAAAAACAATCATGTACTGAATGTACTTTCAGTCAAAAACTTGAATTCAGAGAATGTGGATTGTGTGTTTGTAAAGATTGAGAGAGAGATTATAAGAATTTATAATCTTTCTAAAAATTCAGTTAATAAGGCTACGAACATTCAAGACATGGAGGTTTCATAAAAGGTTGCAAAAATGCTTTTTTGTAAACTAAATTTATTTTTCCGCAAACTTATTTAAGAAAAAATAATATACAAAGGTTGATTGTTTAAAAAAATTTAATGTTAAAGCGCTTTCAGCATCACCTTATTATAGCTGTTGAAGATAATATGAATATGAGAAGTTTAAAAACAAAAAAAGCAATATTCTTAAGCGGAGAGTGAGGGACATAACCATCACTTTAGCTGGCTGAAAATATCCGGTACAACCAGTATTATCCATTAATTTCTACGACCTCACCCGATGTCATAGCTGGATTCCATTGAACCATGACCGATATTACCGATGCACCCGAAGCTGTCCGGACTATTTTAATAGGGTTAAATTGGAATTAGAGTAAGCTGCAGGGCGACTTTTTTGTAGTGTTACCTATCAACTTTCTGACTGGTATTATCTTTTATTTTACGATAGTAAACGGACGGGGAATTTTGCTCACTGCCGCATATCATTGAATTAATGCGGGTAGATTACGACAGCTTGTTTACAGTCCTGCGTAAAGAAAAAGAAAAAGGTGCTTATTAACCCTTTTGTCAATGCCTAGATGATTGACGTAAAGGAGGAACCCAAAGGACGAATTGCAGACGCATAAATTGCAACTCAAAAGCTTGTAGCGGTTAACCTTCCGGTCCGCCTAAAATAAAAACAAACTTCAATTAATAAAGGTTCCTAAAAGTTCGATCTAAAACTATAGTCTCCCGAACCAATTTCCATTACAGCATAGCCGTTATTAAAACCAATTAGTCTTAACCCTTCAATAGTATTTATTGATTTTCCGTTTTCCCTTACCGTTCCCTTTTCCTTTGCTGGTATCCAAATTTCAGCAGTTGTATTTGGGGGAATAGAGACGTGTAACCTAAAGCTATTTGCATCCTTCTTCCAGTCGCTCACAATTGCACCACGAACGGAATTGTAGCTTCCTTTTGCCCATGTCAGGTCCCCTGCAGGTTGTGGCTTGATCAATATCTTTTGGAACCCTGCTGCCGCTGCATTAATCCCCAACACAGAACGATAGAACCATTCACTTATAGAACCAAACATTGGGTGATTGAGTGTTGTAGCATTGTCAGGTTTCTTCCACGACTCCCACAGTGTAGTGGCATCATTCTCCATCATGTATCCCCAACCCGGAAAGGTTCTTTGGTTCGCTACTCTATAGGCAATATCATTTTGGTTGGTCTTTCGCATTACATCAAACATCATCTTTGTAGCAAATATTCCTGTTGACAAATGCCAGTTGTGCCGGGCATATTCATCCATCAATACTTTCATACTCGCATCTTTTTCAGGTGATAAATTATAGGATAAAGCAAACAACTGAGCGGCCTGTGTCGCATTATCAAACCTGCCGGTATTCGGAACGAGGTACTTTCTTACAATAGCATCTTTAATATTATTCGACCACTTTGCATACTTCAAAGAGTCCTCTTCTTTGCCTAAAATTCCCGCAAACTCTGACGCAAGTAATGCGTGATGGTAATAAAACGCTGCTGCTGAAAATGCTTCCGGTCGTGGATCTAACGCCTCGTGATCGCTGATATCCCAATGAAACAAACCGTTCACTTCCTTCGATTTTAGAAACTCCATCTGTTTTTGTACTGCCGGATAATGTTCTTCTATAATTCGTTTATCGCCATAGAACTCGTACAGCTTCTTCTGTAAAAATGGAAAAGCCAGTTGCCAGCCCAACGGGCCTGACTCACCACCATAACCGCGATCTGCTATTCCGGTGTATGGTGCAATTTCCGTTATACCGCCATCCGGCTGCTGTTCGTTTGCAAAATCACGAACTGTTTTTCTGTAAAAGCCCAACATGTCAAAGTTGTACATGAACGCTTCGGAAGTAACAACGATATCTGCTCCATAGCCCATCTTCTCACGGCCGGGGCAGTCTGATTGAACACTAAAAACATTACTAAGGAACGTCCACTTAATAGCTTCCTGCAATTTATTGAACATCTCGTTTGAGGAAGCGAAAGTGCCACTTTCAGGCATATCAGAATTCATTCTAAGACCTTCAATATCTGCCAGGTTTGGGGTACCGCCCGGCCAGCCTGTTACTTCAACATATCTGAAACCATGAAAAGTAAATCGTGGTGCCCATTGCTCTAAGCCGCCACCCTTTAGCGTGTACATGTCTTGCTGCCAGGCCGTCTTCGGCGCACCGGGACCGCCCCTTAAGTTCCATATCTCTTTGATGTGTCCTGCTGTGGTGGTTAGGTAATTCAAACGACCGTCAGCATGTATGTCCTCGCCATATCTAAGGCTCAAGGTCGATCCGGCACTGCCACTTACCCTGATACGTGCCACACCTGCAAAATTTTGCCCCATATCTACTATGAAAGTATCCTTGCCAACCTCAGTTAATTTCACAGGCTTTACTACTCTGGTCACCCGTATAGGTGGTGCCATTTGCGGGGTCAGTTCTCCTGAAGGCCCCTCAGCAATCGAAGCATTTGTCCATCCTTCACGTATTCCCGACGGCGTAGACCAGTTGGTACGTTCAAGCCTTGCATCATAACGTTCACCTAAATAAACGTTGTTACGAACAACCGGTCCGGTAGCTGTTTGCCAGCTTTCATTTGTGGCAATAATATCTTCCGTTCCATCGGTATACGCTACGTGAATTTCCGCCTTCACAACCGGTCTTCCTGTCTGTTGATGATCGCGAAGGTTAAACCTGCCAAACAGTGTAAGAGGCAAAGGATTATACCATCCGTTACCGAGCATAAATCCAATAACGTTTGCCCCTTCTTTCACCATAGATGTTATATCATGGGTAACGTACAAAGCCTCTTTCTTATAGGTCGTCCATCCCGGGTCCAACATGTTGCCGCTCACTTTTTGTCCATTCAAATAGGCTTCATAATAACCCAGCCCTGAGACGTATAATCGTGCATTTGCAACTTTTTTATATGCATCAAATGCCTTGCGAAAAAGTGGCATGGGATCATCTCCGTAAAAGTCCTCCGGTTTTTCAAATTGCTTCTTGCCGTCGCCTATCCATTTACCCTTCCAATCATTTGCATTCATCATAGCAGTTTCAAACCATGCAGCTTTGCTCCATGCAGAGGCCTGCCCTTCTTGATTGTAAACTTTCACCCGCCAGTAATACCGGGTAAAAGGGTTCAAACCTTTGCCCCTATATTCTATGTTGATGCTTTTCCGTGAACTCACTTTGCCCGTTGACCATACATTCCCTTTTGCCCTTTGTATGTCTGTAAGATTATCGCTTACTAAAAGTTCGTATGCCGACTGTAACTGGTTCCGTTTGTCCGAGGTAAACGTCCAGCTTAAGAGGGGTTTTGGCACGGCAATTCCCAAAGGATTTTGAAGGTATTCGCAACTAAGGCGACCAGGCGTTAACGATGGAGAGGCTGAAACTGTAGAGGTGAAAGCCAGGAAAACTAAAACCAAAAAACAACGATGCTTCATAAAGAGCAATGCATTAAATGTTTAATAAAAATGTATGATATAAGGAAGACTATTCGCATATTTAGTATTGATTAGATTGGCACACTGACAACAGTTCTTGCATAAGAGACATCTTCCGGTTGGGTGCCAAGCGTAGGCGAAGGCGTTCGAAAACATGCGAAGCAGTTTTCGAAACAAGCGGGAGGAGTCCCGTTGCAAGAACGAAGCCATGCGGCTTGAGCTTAAAATTAGCATTGTAAGGCTTTTGAGAAATAAATACCTGATCCAAAAAGCATAATTATTTATATTTTGATAATCGGCACATTAACTTCTTTCTCCATTCTTGTGGTTCCCCCGTCAGTTTTGCGGGGTCACTCACTTTTACAAATTGTTATTTATTCAGCTTTGTCCACACCAACTGTAGTTTTAAATAATTTTGAGAGGAAATTAAAAAGCTGCCAAACTTATTCCCAAACTATCTCGTAGTAAATGGCTTTGTATTTACTTCCATCCAGAAAAACCTTCCCGTTGATTATTGGAACTTTTAAACCGGTTCTGTTGCCAGAATGATCAAGTACATAAACCTGTACGCTTTTACTACGCATCAGATTAAGTTGTACCTGTACCGGCTCTAATAACACGGGAGCCTCTCCCACCTCAAGCAGTTCTGATTTGTCTTGATTGTATATCATGTTTGTATTTCGTGCCCGTGCTATGGTTGTAACAAGTACATGTTTTGCATTTGCAAGCTGCTTACCCTTTTCGAGGCTTGTTGCTAAAATGACTGCAAACTTGTTGGAAGACCGGAGGCTAATATCACCAAAGACAACTGAACGATCTGGTAAAAAACCAACTATTCCCTGCGTTCCTTTTGTATCGATGGTAAAAAATCCTTTGTGATTATAATCCCATTCTAATTGGCCGGTATTTGATTTTATGGTCTTATTTAATGAAAGCGAAACTTTATTTACAATGGCATTTGGATGGTCGCTTTTTTCATCAAAACTAAGCACCACACCTCCCGCTGCAAGTGCCTGTAGTGGCACAATAGATTGAATTTTTTTAACATCAGCTTCCTGTTCAATCTTTTCATAAAACGGCAGCTTTCCTTTGGTTAAGTCTGAAAAAGAAACTTTACGATCTGCTATAATCGCAGCTTTGTTTACATCATGATTATAGATCATAGAAGTTAACGCAGGATACAAAGCCAGTTGGGTAGGTGATGTAACATTGTACACCCCGTGGCCGCTTTGAATGGCAGGTGTAAAATGAGAAAAATCCATCGCAAATGCATAAGATGCATCCCAGCCCTGGAGCCCTAAACCATAAGCAGCCACGATGGGAGAACTTTCTGCAGTCCATTCATTTGGTATTAAACTCATCCATTCTGACATAAAGAACGGCCGGTCTTTTACTTGTTGAAAACCGGTACTTAGTAAACCGCTACCGGGTGCACTTACCATGGCAGCATTGTTTACTTTTCCTGCTTTCAACGTGTGACCTCCACCACCTCCAAAATAATTATGGCGATCAATCACACCGGTCTTGTAGTCAGCATATAAGTTGTAAAGGTGGGCAATGCCGGAACCCGCCTGCCAGCAACTTCCTATGATCAAACCTTTATAGCCGGTCTGTCGTATAGCTTTTTCAAACCTTGTATAAAACTTCGCCTGTTCTTCATATAAGAACAAAGCCTTGTCCGCTATATGCTGAGGCAAAGTTGATTTGTTCTTCCAGGCTTTCTCGGACTCGCTACTGAACAAACCGTGGTTAGGCTGAGGATATATGTTTTGTTTTGTAAGGTTCTCGCCTGCTGGTAAGATTCCCTTGCCCCAGGCAGCTTCCAAAGCTTGTTGGTTTTTGTATTTATTCTTTAGCCAAAAAGAAAATTTCAGGCACAACAAGGCCCGGTAAGTTGGCGTCTGTTTTAGCGTCTCTTCAATAGCTGACCAAAATATATTGTCTTCATTTTGCAGTTCTACGTAAGCCAGTGCCGGATCATCTGCATAACGCAAACCCGTAACCGGGTTGCGATGGTTGAGCATATTTACAGTAAGCTCAATATTTAACTCCTGCAGGTCCTCGGCAAAGTTTACAATTGAAGCGGTAGAACCGTTGATATGAGACCATGGAAATTGGGTATCAGCCACCTCATTATAAGCTAACAACCGGGCACTATCGGCTTTAAGAACACGATGCCCATAGATATGAGACCAGGAATAATAAATGCCCTTGTTCTTTAATTGCGAACAGAAATAATCGAAGTTCTTCCACTTATCATTTGTAAGCTCGGTAGAATGAATGCCATCCGTCGCATCCCACGTGAACTTGTGAAAGCGAACAGCGTTAATACCATAAGCAGCCATAAAGTCTGTCCATTTTTCGGCTTCAGTGGCCTCTACAAAAGGCTTATTACTGGCAATATTTACTCCCCAAAATTTTACCGGCGTTCCATCCGCAAAGGCAAGGTCATCTTCATTCATTTTTAAAAACCCATGTTTGCCTGCAGGGGCATCGAGCCATCCTTTCATGTTGGTTTTCGAATTACTGTAATTGGTTTTAGGGTCAAAGACAAACCAATCTTTTTCATCGTTTTGGCAAAAGTCTTTCAGACCTATTGAAAAGAATAAATAATAGAAAAAAACTGTTTTCATAATTATTCTGTTGTAAAGATTTTGGGGCGTTTGGATGTGTTTTTTATTGAATAAGGATCGGTGGTGGCCACTTCCAGTCCCCAGTTAAAAAGCGCATTAAATGCTCCGGTTTTGGTCATATCCATTTGGTTACAAGCACTATTTTATTTAACTTCTTAGTTAACTGCTTTTATCCTTTTGCTTTGTACCGAAAGAACAAATCATTAAGTTAGGTTATTGAAGAAATGATAATTATTTTCTTAACTCACCTGCTGCTCATTGATTTCTCCCATAATTCTTTCCCAATTTTTCTATTAGCGCTTTATACATTCCGGGTCTTTTATTTTCGAGGGTCTGCTTATTATATGTATACATAGCCTTGACCTGGTGCCAACTGGCGCAAGGATCAACATAATTCCAGGGAATATTACCATTGTCATCGGTGAAGTAATGTGGCCTTTCCTGTTCAAACGGTCTCTTAAATTTTCCTGCCCAACTGCTTTGTGTTGGATCCTCAGAATTGTGGGATTGATCTAAAAGGTACAATACGGAGGGGGTATCGCCTACTCTAAAATATTGAGCCCATGGGTGGTCCTTAGTAACAAATTTCATGTGCTCTCCCATTGCTCCAAAATTGGATAGCTGTTTAAACATTTCTTTGGGGCCTTCTCCCGAAAACATGCCATTGTACGTCCAATTTATTTCCAGCCACCACATTTTATTAAATCGAGGATCATTATAGATTTCATTTCTACCGCCACCATTCCAATTGGGGACATCGCAGTTTTCTCCTGCTACTTCATCCTCCGGCCCATATTTGCGACCTGTGCCAATAGTAATCAATCTTATTTTGTCACTTATTTCAGGATGCTGTTTGAGGGCTTTGCCAAAATTGACCATATTGCCCCAAACCAAAACATACAAGGGTTGATCGTTGGTTGAGAGGGCTGCCTTCCTTAATCGCTCTATGGCATCAGGTGCATTTTTTGCCAGTAATGTTTCCAGCTTATCGGCATCCGGAAATCCCAATGGTGCAAAATTATATTTTTCATAGTCCTTCCTATATGCATCAACAGCCATTAGACAAGCTTCCATTCCCTTTGCATTCCAACGGTCTGGAACGATACCCAGAATTTCTAATTCATTAGCATACCAAAACAGATGGACCAATGACTGCCTGTCATCGGGATCACCTCCTCCTATATTGATATCGGTAAATACAAACACCCTATGCTTTGTTGATTGTGCAGGGCATTTAAAACTCCAAACTATTAGCATTGCTAATAACAAGCTTATTTTCATTTGTACTCTTTATATTTTAGGAATGTGCAATTTGTATCCAATGTAATTTATCGCTCATTGATTGTAGTTTTTATTACATCTAAAAACTAACTGCCCCTAAGGCAAAGCTTTTTAAGTCAGGTATATCGAGTTGGAGTTCACCGCCTTTATGATTCATTCTTCCCAAAGATTTTGTTGCCCCGTCTTCAACAGAAATTACATAAATAGTGTAATTGCCTGCAGGCAATTGAAATGAAACTTTACCTTGATCCACATCCTCAAAATAAAAAGCATATTGTTTTCCTGCCTCTGCCAATTGGTACACTGCATGTTTATCATCTCCGCTCTTTAGTTGCGCTACAGGTTTCAATTTTATAAAGTCAAAGCTTTCAATAAAGCCTTTTAAAATATTGAGTTGTTTGCGTAAGTTCCTGCTTCCGCCACCTGGTGCCTTTTGAATTGCTGTTCCTTCGGGGCTATCAATTGTAAACGAATAATCCAGGCTATTAATCAAACCTCCTCCCGACATGATAAATCGCCATGCCTGCTTACGGTAGGTTTCATCTTTATTGCCTGAAAAGCCTGATTCATCAAAGCCTATCACTTTGTTCAATCCATAATTTTCTAAAACTGCTGCAGGTAAAGCGTAGTGAAAATTGACAACAGACACATCAGCATTAACGTTCTGAAGTTTGTATTTAAAATTGGTAAAGTTTTGAGCAATCAGGTGTTGCTGTTTGTGCTTAGCCTCTTTTTTCACTATTACAGATACTATGTGTTTTTGCCATGCTAATGAGGCAGGATTGGCTTCTTCTACTATTTCTTGCCAGGGACTGAGGCCTTCTTCCTTTCTGTCTAATTCCAACACTTTTATTCCGAAATCTGCCCAGGGCTCATTTTGAATTTCATAAAAAACATTGTCGAAACCTTTCAGTTCTGCAACTATTTTTCGAACCATCCTTTCCTGGTATTTAAGCAGCCTGCCGTTATCTAAGGTTTGAATATTTTTCCTTGCAAGAGAATCTATTTTGTTTACATTATTAATTCCATTTAAAGGACTGTAGTTCCAACCATCATCACCATATAGGGAAGAGAATAAAGTCATCTCCACAATAACACCTCGTTTTCCGGCTGCTGAGACAAAATTTTTCAGCCGTACGAAATATTCCTTATCCCATTCATCCAGATTGAATTTGTTGCCACCATTTTTATATCCGGGTGTATTGCTTCGTTTCCATGGACAAAGAAATTTACCAATTGTAGGTGCCAGTGTATTGCTTGAAATGCCGAAAGCACCGGGAACCTCTATATAAGACCCGGAAAATATTCTGGTATAATTGAGCCCGTTAGCCTTTAGTTCATCCAGGTATTTTGAAAAATCAAAATCAAGGTTTACCACAGCGCCGTAATGTTCAGCAGAAGTAATAAGAATCGTTGGCTTAGCTCTGAACAAAAAATAGTGAGGGTTATCAGGGTGCAGGCTCAATGGCTTATTTTGAGCAAATACAGAAGTTGAAAATAGAAAGACGAACAAGTTTAATTTAAGTTTCATATAGACGAAATGAGAATTAGTATAATTGACTTTTCATAACAACTAAAAAGCACCTTTCATTTAGCCTCTACTTTAAAAGGGCCGGCCGTATCGCCGTATTTTTAATGGAGTAAGGGTCGGTAACTGCCACTTCCCGGCCCCATCCGTACAGCGTTTCAAAGGCTACGGTTGTTGTCATATCCATTTTAGGGCAATCACTATTGCCCGGTCCCCATGACCATGCCAGCCAACCAATGTCTTTTGCGTGGCAGTATTGCATAATGTATTTATAAGGAATACAACATTTGCATTTTACTTCCATCGGTGCAAACTCACCAATAACAAAAGGTATATTCAACTCAATTGAACGATCAATGGCCGACTGAATACGTTCTTCGGAAATGCCAGAGTCCCAAACATGCCAGGAGAAAAGCAAGTTGTGTTCAGGATCTTGCTTAAGCAGATAGGTAGCATTAGAAATCAGGTACTCTTCATTTCGGCCCCAATTGGCAGCATCTATCATTAGTGGAATGTTGATACCGGCAAACCTCATTTTCTTAACGAGCTCAGCATATTTTCTACCAAATTCTTCCATTGGCACCTGACCATTTCCGGCCTCATTTGCAATGTTCAAAATCAGGTGCTCCTGGTATTTCACAATCACCTTTTTTACGTCGGGTCTTATCCAATAGTTAACACAACTATCCAACATTTCCCATTTGCCGGTTGCGTCGTGCAACTCAATAATGGGCATCATTTTATTTTTGATACAATTACCAATTAGCACATCAAGTTTATCCCCGTTGCCACCCCACCGCATCCACATGATGCGTACAACATTTGCTCCCGTTTTAGCAATTTCGGGAAACGACTTTTCACCGGTTTGATCTGAAACCACATTCATATTATTGATGCCTCTTAACACAACCTTTTCTCCTTTTGGGGAGTATAAAAAACGGCCTGTAACGTAGAACGTTTTTTTATTTTTTAAAAAATGGATATCCTTAGATGTTGAATGAACAGGATGAATAAAAGCAACTATAGCAATTAGAACCTGTGTTATAAATTTCATGTAGTACTCGTTTTTTACTGATTTCCAAAAGCAATCTTCCCACAATACTATTGCTATAAACGGTCGAAGGCCTGTAGATTTTATAGCAACTGTACAAGTGTGCGACCTCGCAAAAAATGACGGGGCAGGCAGCAACAATAAATCACAATGACATACTGCCGGGCTCATAAAAAAACTTTTTGAATCACGACAGGTATTGTTGTAAGTGCGAGCTATTAACACTAATTCTCACGGTAAAACGTAACCACACTATTGGGCGGTAAAAGTATTATATCTGTTGCATTTACTGCCCCTGCTTCTTTTGTGTCGCTGTCAGCAGCGGTAACATACATTTTAAAATTTGCAGGAAGCGCAGCTCCTGATAATCTTATAGCTTTTGATGTTTCTTTGTTATCATTAATCAGCACAATGGTTGTAGAATTTTGAGCCGTATTTTGAAATGCCAGCGGATAAACCTTGCTTTCTTCAGGAGCGGTCACCTCTATGCGAACCGCACCGGGACGTATGTAACGATAGAAGTTTTTTGATACGTAATACCGCTTACTTTTTAAACCCGCACTGCTCATTAAAGAATAGTCGTCGAGGGTAGTAGTACTGAGTGTCCAGAAAAGCCAGGCAGACACATTGCCAAACCTGATGGAAGTGTACATGGCTTTAGCCAAAGACATGGCTCCGTCGAAATCGTTTTTAAACCCGGAGGTCTCTGTCATCCATAACGGCTTGTTATGAACGGCTCCCCAACTATACATGGTTTGCCAGGTTTGAGCATTTGGCGAAGCAGCAGTTACCCCGTTTAAGTCGTAGCCGTGAACTGCAACAATAGACGCATATTGCCTTGCGTCAGCATCGTCTAATGTAGGCTTTACCAAGCTTTCAACTCCCTGTAAATAACCAACGTCTTCGGGTAAGAAAATTTTTGTTGTTATGCCTTCCTCTTTAAATCTTTTGCCCACAACTTTTATCACATCCCGCAAGGCTTCTCCATTATACACACAGGAAGCATAAAACTGGGAAAAGCGCGGTTCATTTTGAAGACTTAATGCATACACGTCAAGACCGGTTTCACGTTTAATAATCTTAACGTAAGCGACGCAGTATTCTGCAAACTCGTTGTATAAATCTGTTTTTAGCTGGTTGGTATTTGCAGTTGGGTTTGTTGTATAAGCCGGGGCGGAATTTTGGTTTTGAGTTCCATTGCCCACCTTGTTGTTGTACTTCATCCAGGGCGAAGGGCTCCAGATTGAAGCAATAAGCTTTTGTAACCCTGCAGCCTTCATCTTACGCAAATGATCCAAATGATCATTCAATGTTTCATCGTGGCCTTCGATTTTGGTTGAAATATTAAATTTACCAAGGTCGGTTACAAAGGGATCGTTGTTATCATTTACTATTTCAAAACTGGTTGGCACATTGTCGCGAAGAATGGTAAGGCCAAGGTCATTAATAAGTGAATTCACGTATTCATCACTTGTGAAAGGTGCTGTTCCCCAATATTCTTTTTGACTTCCAAACCCACCGAAGCCTTCCATTGTCTGGAAGGTTTTAGAAGCATCCATAGTTACAGTGGTGGTTCGTGTATTAATGTTAACAGTGGCTTCTGTGGGCTTCGACTTGCCATCGCTCACCGTTACTTTAACCGTGTAATCTCTGTCTGCCGGATAAGAAAAGGTTTCTTTTGCAGTTCCTGCTTTTGTAGTCCCTTCACCAAAATCCCAGGTAAAGGTGACCGCATCAAATTCCTGATCAGTAGCTGTGGCTGTGAACCTAAAAGTAAATGGATTTGCCTGGATGATTTCGGCAGATAAGGTAACGGCGGGACTATGATTGTTACCAGCACCTTCAGATCCTTTTTTGGAACATCCAGTCAATAGTAATAAGCATATAACGAGGTAGCGATTTAAAAGCATAAGTTAGGATCGTTAGATAAAATAAAACCATAGACTAAAAAAGGCCCTCCCGAAAGAGGACCCCTTTGCTGCTATGCTTAATCTGAAAAAAGAGAAAAATGGATATTAATACCCGGTATTTTGTTGCACATTAGGATTTACATCAGTTTCGCTTGTTGGGATAGGAAAGTTTAAGTGTTTTGGTAATTGAAAGGAAACATCACTAAGATTTGAACTGAAAAAAGCACTGTTTAAGCTTATAATACCTTGCAATTGCCATCTCCTCAAATCGAACCATCTTTGCCCTTCGCCTGCTAATTCTCTCAGTCTTTCATCCATAATCCACTGCATTATTTTAGTCTTATCCGTTTCAGCAGTTGAGAAATCTGCCGGCTCTGTTCCCGCACCCATTGCTCTTGCCCGTGTTCTTACCTGGTTGATAAACCCAATTGCTTCAGAAGAAGATCCTCCTGATTGCAACAGGGCCTCTGCTCTTAACAACAACACATCAGCAAACCGAAGTATGCGATAGTTATTGATTGAAGCGACACCAGACTGAGAAAGTTTATCCCTGCTGGCGTATTTCCTGACAGTTCTGTCGGCAGGCTTTAAAGTGCTGTCCAGCCGCGGGTCGCTGGCGTTATAACTATTCAACAACTTAGTAGTTCCAAAGTAGCGGGACCTTCCGCCTTGCCCGGTTCCGTTATTTGAATAAAATCCCCAGTAAATTGATAATGCTCCAACTGCATTATCAAAATCATTGTCTAACCAAACGTTGTCGAAGCCAAAAGCTTGTGCGGCCTGGAATTCGAACAGGGACTCCTTGTTATTTTCTGTATCCCACGCAAAGTTGTCATTGAAGTTCGTTACCAATTGCGCTCCTGATATTTTATTAAATGCAGTGATTGCGGTAGTATAATCAGCAGGTGTTTTTGCAGCAGAAGCCCGAAATACTAATGATTTCCCCAACATACCATTAGCAGAATTCGCTGTAACCCTGCCCCTGTTTGCCGCATCCCAGGTTGCCGGCAATAAAGATGCTGCTTCAGCAAAGTCTTTAATAGCCTGGTCGAGCAATTGGGTTCCTGTTGTGCCGGGAGGCGTAAACTGGGTGGAACTACTTACCCGTTCTGTAACCAAAGGTGATGTTCCAAAAAGATTCCATAGGTTATAATATGCGTAACCTCTTAAGAATAATGCTTCACCTTTATGTGCATTTTTCAAATTAGGTGTCTTGTAAACGTCTCCTTTTTCTGCATCTACTTTTTGAATGACCAATATCGCCCTGTTGATCATTTGATACAACCTGGAATATAAATACGAAAGACGACCGTTACTAGGCTGAAGCGAGCCAAAAACCTCATATTCCTCATTACTCTGGTTAGTAGTAATGTCATCACCAGGCAAAAGAAAAACGCTAATGGGTGAATTTCCGGAACCACCATTATACCAGAAGAAGTCACTTAGTTTTGAATATATTCCTAATGTGGCCTTAGTGAAATCATCTTCTGTTAAAAAATAGGATTGCTCGGTAGGACCATGAGGCAAGAGATCCAACTTCGATTTATCACATGCATATATAACGAAAACAGTTACCAGCACTATGATGATAAATGATACTTTAGTTTTGAGTTGTTTCATTTTTCTACGAATTAATTTCAATTAAAAAGTTGCGTTTACACCAAACAAAAACTGGCGGGTAATAGGAACACCGTCAGTCTCAGGATCTAATCCCGACCATTTAGTTACAGTAAATAAATTAACGCCGGTACCATAAACTCTCAGATTTTGTATAAAACCTGTTTTGCCTAAAATTTCCGTAGGAATAGTGTATCCAATCTGTAAATTTCTTAATCTCAGGTAGCCCGCATTTTCAACAAACCTGTCAGAAAACCTGGAGACATTAGTGCGGTTGTTGTACTCGGCACGCGGCATTGTCTTTGAAGGATTAGTTGGTGTCCAACGGTCCAATACTGTTGTTAACTGATTTGCAAGTCCGCCCATTCCTTCGAGACCCGATCTTGTATAATTGTACTTTTGTACATCTCCAACTCCCTGGAAGAAGACACTGATATCAACATTTTTGTAGTTGGCTGCAAAGTTGAACCCATAATAAAAACCTGGAATTGATTTACCAAGGTAACTGCGATCATTACTGTTAACAATGCTATCCGGAGTACTACTATATCGTTCTTTCGCATTCTTTGGGTTGCCGTACACATCCTGGAAATACATGTCTCCAGGTTTGTAGGTGTAGCCACCTGTCCTGGACTGCCCAATTGATGCATCAGCATATTTTGCTCTCCAGGCGTCAATTTCTCCCTGATTTTGAAAAATGCCACCTACTTTATATCCCCACAGGTAAAATAAAGAATAATTTTCTTCTATTCGTCCACCTTCACCGCCAATAGGAGTTCCCCCGTTAAGCCTGACTACCCTGTTTTTTACCGTGGTCAGGTTGCCTGAGAAATTAAAGTTAACAAGCCCTATTTTATTGTTGTAACCGAGTTGAAATTCAACTCCGGAATTTTTTACAGTAGCAATGTTTAAATCTGCGTTGTTCTGTATACCGGTATTAGGTGGTAGCGCAACACTTTGAATAATGTCAAAAGTAGTTTTGTCATAATATTCAGCGGTAAATGACACATGGTTGTTGAAAAGCTGGGCGTCAAGTCCAACATTCACTGTTTTTAGTTTTTCCCATGTGAGGGTAGTGTTGGCAAAATCTGGTAACCTGGCCGACTGAACCTGCGTGCCAACGCCGTTTCCATTACCAGAACCAAGGGGATAATCAGCAGACAATGATACGCCGGAAAGAAATTTATAGAACCCTGCTGACTGGTAATTACCCAGCCTTCCCCAACCGCCTCTTAGCTTAACATCGTTTATGAACTTTGTTTTTGGAAAGAAATTCTCTCCACTAATTCGCCATGCAGCAGCAAAAGACGGAAAGTAATCCCACTTTTGTCCGGGAGCCAATCTTGATGATCCATCATAGCGAAGGGTTCCGTCGAGGTAATATTTGTCTTTGTATTTATAACTAATCCTGCTCATATAACCCAAGAGCTGATCTTCCTGCAAAATTCCTGCAAATCCTTGTGTGAAAGGGGGTTGGTTTGATATACCACGATACTGAGGATCGGTGTAATTAACTCTTCCGCTTAAATCAGAAACGTCCCATTTTGTATATTGATCAGATGCAGTTACTATTACATCAATGCTATGATCGGTGAAAAATGTACGATTAAAATTAAGGGTAACCTCTTTGTTTAGGTTTGTAGTGGTACCCCGTCTTTCGCCATAGGTACCTTTAGCTTGCCCGTTTTGATTTGCAAAGGGATTACCAGGAGTTTGAGAGAATCTCCAGTTGTCCAGGTCGGACCATGATTTTCTTAGGTTCATATACCAATCGCCCCCCAGAGAGCCTCGTAACCGTAAACCAGGAATAGGTTCAATTTGAACGTAAGCATTTCCTAAAGCACGTAACAAGTCATACCTGTTATCGTTTAACTGCTGAAAGGCAAATACATTAAAACGACTGTTTTGACCCCAGATTAAAGTAGGATCTCCCGGTGCAAAATTAAACGCCGGACCTGCATCCAGCATTGATGGATCGAAACCCGGATTTGGCACAAAGCTGCCCGTGCTAACTGCAGCATATCCTGTAGGATCTTTTGGATCGTAAAAAGGTTGAAATGGAATAGTAGAAGCCATTGTGCCAAGATCGGCCTGGGTATTTACAACAGATTTCTCCTGAACCAAACGAAGCGTAAGACCTGTTGAAATTACTTTTGACACCCTTGAATCAACGTTTGTTGCTATAGAATACCTTTCGAGACTATTTCCTTTTAATGGACTTTCCTGCTTCGTAAAGCCAACAGAGAGATAGTATGTAGTGGCCTCGCTTCCTCCGCTTAAACGTACCGAATGGTCTTGTAGCACAGCATCCTTCTTCAGTAGCTGACGCTGCCAGTCGTATGTTGGATTATTGCCAGCATATAAAGGATTTGCAGAATTATAACGAGGTCCGAATTTGCTTTCAAAAGTAGTGTTAGCATCAGGATTGGCGTTGTACGCCTCCTTAACCAATCCAAAATACTGTTGGGTATTTAAGACATCATACAGCTTAGGAATATTTTGAATACCGTACGAAGATGCAATATCAACTTTCGGACGGCCGGCTTTACCTTTTTTTGTTGTAATTAATATTACTCCATTTGAAGCACGAACACCATAAATAGCAGCACTTGAGGCATCTTTTAAGACAGTAATAGATTCTATATCATTTGGATTGATCATAGAAAATGTATTTACGGGAGACCTGATATCTCCAATCGCCCCGTCGTTTACCCCAGCTCCTCCTTCAAACATAGGCACCCCATCTACAACGTATAAAGGCTCAGCAAATCCAAACGTGTTAACACCCCTGATCCTGATGGTAGGTCTTGCTTGTGGGTCACCTCCTCCAGAGCTTACAAATACCCCGGCTGCGCGGCCTTGTAATGCCAGTTCAGGAGTAACAGCTGTACTCTTTTCAATGTCCTTTGCATCAACAGTGGATATAGCGCCGGTTACATCTTTCCTTTGACGGGTTCCGTAACCAATTACAACTACCTCACTCAGTTGAGTTGTTTGTTGTGCTAAAGAAATATTTAGAGGTCCCGAGCCCCTTACAGGTACCCGTATGGTACGGTAACCTAAAAAACTTATAGCCAGGACATCATTAGGAGCAGCACTGATGCGAAAATTTCCGTTAGCGTCAGTAACTGTTCCTCTCTTTGTACCTTCCACTAGCACAGAAACCCGCGGCAAGCCCTGGCCCCGGCTACTATCCGAAACAGTTCCTGTAACAGTGTTCTGCGCCATTACAGCGGTAGCAGAAAGAAGAAGAAAGGATACGAGCAAAAAAACCCTGGAAAATAAGGTAGCGGTTGTTGAGGTTCGATACATAGCAATCGTTTTAAGTTTAAATAGATTTGAGTGTTTATGATTGTAACAGCACTGCTATTTTACAACTTGGGAGAAAAATTAAAAACAATTAGATACCTCTGCATCCTTTACTATCCTTATTAAAATAAAAAATTTATAAAGGGCTTAAGCTTCGTGGAATTTGTTGTATCACCGAATTGCGTTAAACCTCGTATCCTTACCTGTCCTGCTTTCAATCTGAAATAAAAAGCATAATCTAGCATTTTGATTAGATGGTGTGTCTCATTTTCTTTAACAAGAGTTACCATGCGTTGTATTGTTATTATTGCTGTCATTTTTCATCTTTCTTCATGTGCGAAGCCGGATGCTTTGCTAAAAAAAATTTCTTCTTCTCACAGCAATATTCATTTCAATAATGAAATAACAGAAAGTGATTCTATCAACCCGCTTGATATGGAATTTTTATACAATGGCGGTGGTGTGGCTGTAGGCGATTTTAATAAAGACGGACTACCAGATTTGTATTTTACTGCAAGCCAGGTAAGCAATAAAATGTACCTGAATAAAGGAAAATTTGTTTTTGAAGATGTTACCGAAAAAGCGTCAGTAACCGGCGAAGGAAGATGGAGTAATGCAGCATCAGTAGTGGATATTAATAATGATGGCTGGCCTGACATTTACGTTTGTGAAACAATAAAAAAAGACCCAAACCAAAGAGCCAACCTGCTATACATAAACCAGGGTCTGAATAAAGAAGGAGTGCCGTACTTTAAAGAGATGGCTAAAGAATATAACCTCGCTGATACAGGCTTTTCAGTACACGCCGCTTTTTTTGATTATGACCGCGACGGTGATTTGGATATGTACCTTGTTACCACCACGCTTGCCAAACGCAACAGCACACGCTTTGATGGGAGCACGGATGAAAATAAACAAGCATTATCGGACAAGCTGTATCGAAATAATGGCAGCGATTCTTTAGGTCATCCGTGGTTTACAGATGTGTCGAAACAAGCAGGTATACATGATGAAGGATATGGTTTGGGTATTGGCATTGCAGACCTTAACAATGATGGCTGGAAAGATATTTATGTAACCAACGATTTTTATGGCAGCGACCTGCTTTACATAAACAATCATAATGGCACTTTCAGCAACAGGGCTAAAGAATGTTTTAAGCATACTTCTCAAAATGCTATGGGAAATGATATAGCTGACATTAATAATGATGGTCTTGCTGATATTATTGCTGTAGACATGAACCCTGAGGATAACTACCGAAAGAAAAAAAACATGAACGGCCTCAACTATTTCATTCATGAGTCTATAAAAAACCAGGGGATGGTGCAACAATATGTTCGTAATACTTTACAACTAAACAACGGATTTTTCACCAGCGATAGCAGTAATGAGATGCTGCCTTCCTTTAGCGATATTTCTTTTTATGCAGGAGTAGCAGAAACAGACTGGAGTTGGAATCCATCGTTGGTAGATTTGGATAACGACGGGTATAAAGACCTGATCATTACCAATGGCTATCCTAAAGATGTAACGGATCATGATTTTGCAGCTTACCGGTCACAGGCATATCAAACAGCTTCAAAAAAAGACCTGCTTGCACAGATACCACAAATAAAAATCGCGAATTACGCCTACCGTAATACAGGGCAATTGAAGTTTGAAAACGTAACAAAAGAATGGGGGTTTGATGAACCCTCTTTTTCAAATGGAGCAGTCTATGCTGACCTGGATGGGGATGGCGACCTGGATTATGTAGTTAACAACATAAACGGCGAAGCGTTTGTATATAACAACCAGTCTGAAAAGTTTAATAAGAATAATTTTCTTAAGGTTCGTTTTGATGGCAGTTCTTCCAATGTAAAAGGCATTGGAGCCATTGCTGAAATTTATTACGCAGGTAGTAAAATGCAAACCATGGAAAATTCTCCGTACCGCGGCTATCTTTCAACAGTAGAAGATGATGTTCATTTTGGCCTCGGCAATGCAATCCTGGTTGACTCCCTGGTTGTTAAGTGGCCTGATGGAAAGCAGCAGATGCTTCAAAACGTAAAAGCCAATCAAACAATAACGGTTCTGCATAAGGAGACAAAGGAAGTTGTACCGGCAGGAGATGTTGGTTTTAGAAATGCTTTGTTTGTAAACAGCACAAAAGAAAGCGGAATTGATTTTAGGCACACCGAATTTGATTTCATTGATTTCAACTACCAAAAACTATTACCCCATAAATTCTCTCAATATGGTCCATCGATAGCAGTTGGAGATGTTGATAATAATGGATTAGACGACATATTTATAGGCGCTTCTGCAAGCAGTACTGCATCCTTGTTCCTGCAACTACAGGCAAAAAAATTCAATCAAAAACCTTTAGAGAATTATACAGGCAAAGACATAAGACGCCCTGAAATGATGGGAGTACTTTTATTTGATGCAGATGGAGATAACGATCTTGACTTATATACCTGCAGTGGAAGTAATGAATTTGCGCCCAACACCAAGAATTACCAGGACCAGTTTTATATTAATACAGGCCATGGAAATTTCACTCATGACACGAGTGCTCTACCTAAAAACCTTACCAGCAAAAGTTGTGTAAAAGCTGTTGATTTTGACAACGACGGAGATCTTGACCTGTTTGTGGGCGGACGGGTAAACCCTGAACATTATCCCGAGCCCGTTAGCAGTTACATTTTTAGGAATGACACAAAAAACGGCAAAATTATATTTACCGATGTAACAAAAGAAGTTGCCCCTTTCCTTCAAAATATCGGCATGGTCTGCGATGTCGTATGGACAGATTTTGATAATGACGGTTGGCAGGACTTAATCATGACTGGAGAATGGATGCCACTTACTTTTTTAAAAAATAACAAGGGCAGCTTTACCAATATTACTTCAACAACAGGAGTGCAGAATAAAACGGGCTGGTGGACCAGTATAACTGCCGGCGACTTTGATAACGATGGTGATATGGATTATGTAGCGGGTAATCTCGGCTTAAACTCTTTTTTTAAAGCATCGGATAAAGAACCGGTAAGTATATATGCTGCTGATTTTGACGGAGACCAATCCTACGATGCAATACCCGTTCTTTACCTCAAAGACAAAGATGGGGTTAGAAAAGAATTTCCCGCTAACGTAAGAGACGATATGGCGAAACAAATGATTGGCACCAGGCGAAAATTCTTAAACTATAAAAGTTATGCAGAAGCTGATATAAATACAATACTTACTAAAGAAGAACGGCAAAAGGCGTTGGTATTAAAAGCTAATTATTTTTCTTCCTGTTATATTCAAAACAATGGAAACGGGCACTTCGAAATAAAGCCATTACCCCCGCAAGCTCAATTAGCTCCTATCAACGGCATGGTTGCAGAAGATGTAAACGGAGATGGTTGGCTTGACCTTATTATGAATGGAAATGACTATGGCAATGAGGTAGCAAATGGCCAATATGATGCCATGAACGGACTTGTTCTACTTGGAAATGGACAAGGAGATTTTAAGGCATTAAGCTTTCGGCAAAGCGGATATTTTATACCGGGAGATGCAAAAGGACTTGCAAAGCTTTTAGTCGGAAACCAATACAGTCTTGCAGCCACGCAAAACAGGGATAAACTTCAACTGTTTACGCTTCAAGAAAATAAGAAGATAATACGATTTAAAAACGATGATGTATCAGCAATGATCAATTTAAAAGATGGGAAAAAAAGAAAGGTTGAGATTTCGTGTGGCAGTTCATTCCTTTCTCAATCTTCGCGATGTATGATAGCAGATGGGTCTGTGGGGTCTATAGAAGTAACCAACCGAAAAGGCGAAAAAAGAAGGATACAGCAATCGTCTTTGTAACCTCATTGTATTAATAATGCACAAGGGATAACTAATACTAAAATAAGTCCATCTTCTCATCATTGCGAGTGTTTAATTTTTGGTACCCAAAAAAGTTCTTTGAAAATGACAGAGCAGAAAGCGTCTAATTTCGAAACGTCCTTTTGCCAAAAATTGAACTTTTACCAGCCCGTAAACCAGCCTGCGAACGTTTCCCCGCCTTTTTAAGGAGGGGACAGAATGTTTTTAAAACTTGTTATAAAAATATTCAGGGGTGGTAAAACCGCAGTACACGAAAAATGTCATCAGCAACAAACCCTAATTAAAACCTCTCCGAAAACAACTCCGCAACTAGAGCACCTCCGCCGAGGCCGTCCTCTGGACACATCTTCAAAAGAGCCAACTGCAAAACCGCAAATTTCGTCGTCAACATAGCAGCGGAAATTTTATTGCTGACTTCTATTGCCCATCCTAAAAATTAGTGATTGAGTTGGATGGTTAAGATCATTTTTGGGATACAGGCATTGCGAAAGATCGTGTCAAAGAAAATTATCTAAAAAGTACAGGAATAAAAGTGATCCGCTTCGAAAACAAGTGGGTGTATGAAGATATCGCCTGGGTGTTAGAAAAAATTAAAGCGGAGTTTAACCACCCCTGATTTTATGCTACGCATAAAATCGGTCCCCTCCTTGAAAAGGAGGGGAAACTTCACAAATTGTTTACAAATGTGTCATTGGCAGGAGCGAGGGATCCTTTGTTGTTTGCGAAGGATTCCTTCCCGATCAAAATCGCGATCGGAATGACAGGAGAAGTTTGAATGACAACCCATATGTCATCCCGAGGCACGAGGGATCCTTTGATGTTTGGGAGGGATTCCTTCCCGATCAAAATCGGGATCGGAATGACAAACTGAGTCGGAAGGACAATCACTATGTCATCCCGAGGCACGAGGGATCCTTTGTTTTTACGTAGGGATTCCTACCCGATCAAAATCGGGATCGGACAAACTGAGTCGGAACAATCACTGTGTCATCCCGAGTCACTAGGGTTCCGTTGTTATTGGGTGTTCCCAATAACATTGCCCGGGTGCCCAGCTTTGTTTCAATGCTCTTTATCCCCTGCGTTAACTGTTCTTCTATTGGCTGCATCTCTTTCAGATATTCGCCCTGGTATCTGGTTAAGTAC
>JBBQVY010000049.1:0-25101 GCA_038211085.1 Chitinophagales bacterium
AAATGAGATGACGATCAAGAAAATGAAATCGAGAAAATTTATTGAGCGATTGATCAGCGAAGGGTAGAGCATCCCGATTGTAATCGGGAGGGCCCTGGGTTCGCGTCCCAGCGGGATCACAAATAAACAGCCACTTTAACCCGTGGCTTTTTTTATGCCCTTTACTTACATCATTTATTCAGCAAAGCTTAATAAGTATTATGTTGGTGCGTGCATCAACATTGACCGTCGTTTGTATGAAAAATAGAAGATTAACGGGCTTTGAAATAACTCAATGCGCATTACCTTGTTTGCAGTTTTGATTTGCGTTTACGTGTATACATTTGTCTACTTACATTAATCACTGCTTCATGTTACGTTACCTGATCTCCATATTCATCCTCTGGTATTTTTCCGGATGTAATGCTGTAAAAGAAACTTCCAGCCAAAAGATGAAATCAGGCATATATAAGGTTTCTGCATATGGTTCAAAGCGTTTCTATACCGTAGTTAAAGATTCTGCCTTTACCATGTACCCGGTTGAGAAACTGAATAAGCATTTTGTAACAAGAGCAGATACCAATGCAACCTATGTAATGTCTGTGCGCAAACTGCCACCTGGGCAGTACACAACCTTTAGCACCACCAGTTTTGACTTTGATGTCCTGACTATTTTATTTAAGTACCGCCCGGCTCATGTCGGCTTCCCAAATCAATTAAACACTAACTACAATGGGGCTCTGTTTTTGGGTTATCGCAGCGATTATTACCGGCTCTCCTACGAAAAAGATCCTATTGACAAGTATCATAAAAATATCAATCACTTTGGTTACAGCCTGGGTTTATTTGGCGGATTAGGTGCCACCACAATGAACCCTTCTGTTACATCAAACTACCTGGCGTATGAATATGATGGAGTAGTATTTACGAAAGGTGTTACTGGTTTAGTAGCCATTGGAAATTTGACTTTTGGTTTAGCTTTAGGTTTTGATCATTTGGCAGATACTAACAGAAAGCATTGGATGTACCAGGGTAAACCATGGCTGGGTTTAACACTCGGCATCAATCTAAACTGACGGACAACTTTATGGGTAGCCATCTGCAATTTTTTGTTTTCAAGTTTACTTTGATAGCGTATAGTCAGAAGAAGGAGGTATACGTATTTAAAATGGAGAGGTGAGTTTGTATGCAACTTTACAAAACAAAATCGCCCCTGCTTTAGTAACAAGGGCGACAAAAAGATACACAGGTACAGTCTATTTTACGGCTGCAATAGCGGCGGCATAATCAGGCTCCTGGCCAATCTCGGGAACCTGTTGCTCATACACGATTTTACCCTGCGGATCAACTACAATCACCACGCGGCTTAACAAGCCCCTCATACTGCCATCAGCAATTTGTAAACCATAGCTATTGCCAAAATTGCTTCTAAAGTCAGATAGCATTACTACGTTATTAATACCTTCTGCACCGCAAAATTGCTTCTGTGCAAAGGGAAGGTCTTTTGAAATGCAAAGCACTGTTGTATTATTTAAGCCTGCTGCATCTTCATTAAATTTACGTACCGACTTTGAGCACACACCTGTATTTACACTCGGAAAAATATTCATGATTACATACTTCCCTTTATAATCTTCAAATGTCTTTTCTTTCATGTCCACACCCGTAAGTTCAAAAGGTTTAACCTGGGTGCCTACAGCAGGCAACTTGCCTACAGTATGTGCTGGCTTGCCACCAAGGGTAATGGCTGTTCCGTTCATTTTGGCATCGGTCGCCATTTTGCCATTATGTTTATTTGTTTTATTCTGAGCAAAGCCAGCAGTAGAAAGAAGTAAACCTGTGAATGCGATCCACAGAAATTTTGTGTTGAAAAAAGGGATATGATTTGACATGTTAGAAAGTGTTTTAAAAGGTTAAAGATGAATGTACGTGAAGATGTTTGAAAAGGTTGCTCTTGATATAACAGCTATTGTTTGTGGTAGATGAAATAGGTCTTCTGTTTCTCTCAATTAAATGTTTATAGAAATATTGTTACAAATAAAAGGTGGTTGAAACGCCAACCACCTTTTATAAAGTTTTAAATCAGCAAGGTTCTTGTCCCTGTTTATTTACACCAGGTCAAAGCGGCCAAGGTTCATCACCTTCGTCCATGCTGCAACAAAATCATTCACAAATTTTTCCTCGCTGTCTGCACATGCATATACTTCAGCCAATGCTCTCAATTCTGAGTTCGATCCAAAGATCAGGTCCACACGGGTCCCCGTCCACTTAGGTTCTCCAGTCTTGCGGTCAGTTCCTGTAAACAGGTTCTGGGCTTCAGAGGTTGACTTCCAGGTGGTATTCATGTCTAGCAGGTTAACAAAAAAATCGTTGGTTAAAGCACCGGAACGTTTGGTAAATACACCATTTTGTGAATGATCATAATTTATGTTGATCACCCTCAACCCACCTATAAGTGCACTCATTTCAGGAGCTGTCAGCGTTAGCAAATGAGCTTTGTCAATAAGCATTTCTTCGGCTGATGCCTTCTGATTTGAATTCATATAATTGCGGAAACCATCAGCTTTATGTTCCATAGCTGCAAACGAGGCAACATCCGTTTGCTCCTGCGAAGCATCGGCCCTGCCGGGAATAAATGAAACGTTTACATCATGCCCTCCATTTTTAGCTGCCTGTAATACGCCCACGCATCCTGCAAGTACAATTAGGTCGGCCATTGAAACCATTTTGCCATTTGACTGTGCATTATTAAACGTAGTCCTTACACCTTCAAGTTTATCCAATACTCCTCCTAACTCAGCGGGGTTATTTGCCTCCCAGTATTTTTGTGGTGACAGGCGAAGACGGCCACCGTTTGTTCCTCCACGTTTATCAGAATCTCTGTAAGTTGATGCAGAAGCCCATGCTGTAGCAACCATTTCTGAAACCGTTAATCCTGAAGCAAGAATCGCTTCCTTTAAAGTTGCAATGTCGTGTTCATTAATCAACTCGTGGTTAACATTTGGAATGGGGTCCTGCCATAACAATTCTTCCTTTGGAACTTCAGGGCCCAGGTAACGTTCTATTGGTCCCATATCCCTATGTGTAAGTTTAAACCAGGCTCTTGCAAAAGCATCAGCAAACTTATCAGGGTTTTGGTGAAAGTCTTTTGATATAGTCTCGTAAGCAGGGTCAACCTTTAATGCAATATCAGAGGTTAGCATGAAAGGCGCATGCTTAATAGACGGATCATGTGCATCAGGTACCGTACCTGCTCCACCATTATTTTTAGGTTTCCACTGGTGTGCACCAGCCGGGCTTTTGGTAAGTTCCCAATCAAAACCAAAAAGGTTATCAAAATAGTTGTTGCTCCATTTGGTTGGTGTTGTAGTCCAGGCACCTTCCAAACCACTGGTTATGGTATGCACGCCATGACCATTGCCATAGGTGTTTCTCCAGCCAAGACCTAATTCTTCCATACTGGCACCTGCCGGCTCTCTGCCAACATACTTGCCGGGGTCTGCTGCACCATGTGTTTTGCCAAAAGTGTGTCCGCCTGCAATAAGCGCTACCGTTTCTTCATCGTTCATGGCCATACGACCAAATGTTTCACGAATGTCACGGGCTGAAAGCAAGGGGTTTGGTTCACCATTAGGACCTTCGGGGTTTACATAGATGAGACCCATTTGAACAGCCCCAAGAGGGTTCTCCAACTGGCGGTCCCCGGTATATCTTTTATCTCCAAGCCACTCCGTTTCAGCTCCCCAATAAATATCCTGCTCAGGTTCCCAGATATCCTCACGTCCGCCACCGAAACCGAAGGTTTTAAAATCCATGGATTCCAATGCACAGTTGCCTGCCAGTATCATTAAATCGGCCCACGAAATTTTCTTACCATATTTCTGTTTTATGGGCCATAATAACAGGCGGGCTTTGTCAAGATTAGCATTGTCGGGCCAACTGTTAAGGGGCGCAAAACGTTGTGACCCTGAACCACTGCCACCGCGACCATCACCTATGCGGTAAGTACCTGCACTGTGCCATGCCATCCTTATAAAAAAAGGCCCATAATGTCCATAGTCTGCAGGCCACCAGTCCTGAGAGTTGGTCATGAGAGCAAACAGGTCATCCTTTACAGCTTTCAGATCGAGTGATTTAAATTCTTCAGCGTAATTAAAGTCCTTATCCATTGGATTAGATAAAGGAGACTGCTGGCGAAGAATATTCAGATTTAATTGATTTGGCCACCAGTCACGGTTTGATCTGCCACCTCCGGCGGTACGTTGTACTGCTCCACCACTAAAGGGGCATTGAGCTGCAGGCTCGTTTAATTCGTACAAAATAGAATTTTCAGGAGGGGGTGCAGTTTTGCTATTGTCCATGATTTATTGTTTTATGGGATTAAGATGATAAAGTTAAAAGGCACCAAAGGTTTATTTAAATTCATTAAAAAGTGATAGATACTATCTATGCTACTTCATAAAAATTGATAAACCGTTGTTTTAAATAAAAATTGCTCTAATTTTTTAAAGTTAAAATGGAATATTGATAGCAAGATAAAATCAACCCCTAAGAAGCTTTTTAAAAATGATGTTTTATAATACCAACAGATGTTTTTCATAGTTTCATCCTTGAAGCCTGCCCCGTCATACTTGCCTATGGTGTGGACACATCTAACTAATGTCATAGAAAGGTAAACACAGCGTACACAAAGCAGGAAGCACAGAGAAAAGCCAGAATTAAATCTTTGTGTCCTCTGTAAAAAACTCTTGTTTTTCTCTGTGGTTAATTTTTCTTTCCAAAATTCAAAGTGGAGATGGAAATAAAAAAGATGTGTACAGACGATCGGTCATACTAACGAGGCCGCAATCCCCGCCTGACCGGACGGGCAGGACTTCATCTGTTGCAAAAATGGCGTCTTCAGTTTCAAAATCAAAGTGTCAAACTAAGCTTAGACAGCTTCTAAGTTCATGTAAAATTTAAATAAGTCTTCGATGCTACTTCATCATTCCTGGTTTATAAAAGACCATTGTCTCAGGAAACCTACGGTCAATTATGTTTTTGTGATGAAAGTATAGGGGATTTAAAACTGGCGATGCATTACAATCACATCACGTGCATGCGTAAACCGCTAACTTACCATTCCAATTATTAAATCAATAACTATGTGGTGGATCTACGCTTTACTCTCCGCTTTGTTTGCATCGCTAACAGCCATTTTTGCCAAGATAGGAATCAAAGGTGTTAATTCAGATTTGGCTACTGCCATACGTACCATTATAATTTTAGTGGTAGCCTGGGGAATTGTTTTGGCAAGGGGAGAAGCTAAGGGTATACCAATGCTTTCCAAACAAAATTTGATTTTCCTTATTATCTCCGGTGTGGCTACAGGCTTATCATGGATCTTTTATTTTAAAGCCTTACAAATGGGTAAAGTATCGCAGGTTGCCCCTGTTGATAAACTTAGTGTAGCGCTTACCATTGCCTTATCTGTTATTTTTCTGGGCGAAGCCTTAACTGTAAAAACTGCAATTGGAGCGGCGTTAATTATTGCGGGAACGGTGGTGATGATTTTGTAAAAAGGAATATTGCAATTTGGGCCGCTAAGACACAAAGACGCTAAGTGGCGCTAAGTGGAAATAAAATAGAAGATAAAAAAGATTTTCTTACTGTTTCGTTTCTTGAAACTTACTCCTGTAATCTTTGCGCAACTTAGTGCCTTTGAGCCTTAGTGGCCGAAAAAGGAGCTCATAATAATTTCACTCAGCAGTTTTGTAAAAACTTGTCATCCTTTTGTTAGTATGATTACTTTTAAAGTCAAAATTTTTATTATCAATGCAATTATATAAAACCCGGCAGGGCATTATCATTAGCCACGAAGAAAACTACTACCAAACTACTGCTACAAATTGGGATGAGTTTATAAACAGGGACAACCTGTATGAGTTCTTAACCAATGAAATTGCAACACTACAGCCAAAAAACGACCTCACTTCGCTTATTGAAAGTAATACCTTGCCACCTGTACAGTCACAAGAGATATGGGCAGCAGGTGTTACCTACATGCGTAGTATGAAGGCACGCATGGAAGAATCTAAAGTATCAGGAGGTGATACGTTCTACGATAAAGTTTATGAGGCAGAACGGCCTGATATTAATTGAAAAGGCTCCAACAACTATTCGGGGAGCCAGAAATTTATTAAGTGTTGCAATACAATACGGAAATGCTTTCGGACAAGGTATGCAGGCTGCCACATTAAAACCGGCAGACTTCTTTGGAAACGATGACATATTATACTTAATGGAAGATATGGCAACAGGTGAGATCCGCTTAAGCATTCTTTGGGAATGGGTTCATAAAGGAGCAACAATTACAGATGATGATGCAGGCACAGGTATAAAATCCGGTGATGTTTTTTCTATGGTTTTGTTCGAACGGTTGCTGGAAAATGAATATGAGAAGCTGTTGAAAGCTAATAATAAAGATGTATTTGATGAATCAAAAACAACAACGCTGCCCATTTCAAGAGAAATAGCTGTTGCATACATTCATAGTAAAGTAAAATTACCCTGGTTTATAGACTTGCTTAATATCAATTTAAACATAAGTAATGTGGACGAAGCCAAAAAGAGAATAAACATGTACATGGATGCATTTATAAAAGATGGTACACGCATTACTGAAAACGTAGATTTTGTTTAGTACTAATTTTCCTACAGTTCCATGGGTGGCAAAGTTTATATGCCCCTTGGGGCCTGGTGTCATGGCTTCGAAAGATGCGTGGAAGGCTGGAGTGATTGCCTGCGGTTGGAATTGAAGCAGTTTAATATTGATGTTGTAATTATTGAACCTGGTATTATTGCAACAGGTTTTGGCAATGCGTTGTTACTAAGATGCCGGTCAAACATCACTAATAACCCGCAATGGTGATTTTTACCAATGATGAGATCTACTTATATATCTTCCAACTTTTTTCTTCTACTTGCCAATTTAGATCGCTTTTTCATAGACACACGTTGTAGTATCGGAACCCTGTTATCCTTGTAATTACCCCGCTTTCTTCGTCTCTGTAACCCTTGCAAGGCTGATTGCGTAACCTTGCTCTGTTTTTCTTCAAAATAACCAGCTTAAAAAATATTTACTTTTGGCTTGTAAGTAGTTTTATTACAACTGCTGTCTATTTAAGTTAACTACACTGCCTGCTGATTATGAATAGAAAAAAATTTGTCCGCCTTGCCGGGGCTTTATCTGTGGGGTCAATACTTACCCGGTTCCCCTTGTCTGCCTCACCTGGTACCAGTTTTCCGCAAGTAAGAACTCCCCTTAACAAACGAAAATTTAGCAGCAATGCCGTAGAAAAAGCTATTGCAGATTTTGGTAAAAAGACCAGTAATAAACAACTCGCCTGGCTATTCAACAACTGTTTCCCCAATACATTAGATACCACCGTTGATTTTGAAATGATAGATGGCAAGCCAGACACTTATGTCATAACTGGCGACATTGATGCCATGTGGCTGCGTGATAGTACCGCACAGGTATGGCCTTACTTATGGCTTATAAAAGAAGATAGAAATCTCCAACAACTGATAGCAGGCGTTATCAACCGGCAAGCAAAAAATATTTTGTTCGATCCTTATGCCAATGCTTTTTATAAAGACATAACCAAAGTAAGCGAATGGAAAGATGATGGTACAGACATGAAGCCTGGGCTGCATGAACGCAAGTGGGAAATAGATTCCTTGTGCTACCCGGTAAGGCTAAGTTATCATTACTGGAAAACAACGGGCGATGCTACCCCTTTTGACTGGCAATGGAAAAAGGCTGCAATACTTGTTGTAAAAACTTTTAAAGACCAACAACGGAAAACCAATAGAGGCCCTTATAAATTTGAGCGACGTACCAGTTGGGCTACCGATGGTGTGCCGCTGGGTGGCTATGGATACCCTGCCAATCCGGTAGGGCTTATTCATTCCATGTTCCGCCCGAGCGATGATGCTACGATTTTTCCTTTTTTAATCGCGTCTAATTTTTTTGCTGTTGTTAGTTTGCAGCAATTAGCTGAAATGTCTAGTGCAGTTTTTAAAGATGCAGCCTTTGCAAAAGAATGTAGCGCACTGGCTAATGAAGTAGACGCTGCCTTAAAACAATATGCCGTTGTAAGCCATCCAAAGTTTGGAAAAGTGTATGCCTACGAAGTGAATGGCTATGGTAGTTTTAACTTAATGGACGATGCTAATGTGCCAAGTTTATTATCATTACCCTATCTCGGTGCAGTAAAAAATACCGACCCTGTTTATATCAACACCAGAAAATTATTATTGAGCAGCTACAATCCTTTCTTCTTTAAAGGCAAGGCTGGCGAGGGTATTGGCGGACCCCATGCAGGCACTGATTTAATCTGGCCGCTAAGTATCATTATCCGTGCCTTAACCAGTGATAACGATGCAGAGATAAAAAATTGTATCGGCATCTTGCAACAATCCCACGCGGGTACTGGTTACATGCATGAGACGTTTCATAAAGACGATGCGAATAAATTTACCCGTAGCTGGTTTGCATGGGCTAATACCATTTTTGGCGAACTGCTGCATAAAACAGGCACCACCAAACCACATTTACTAACGTAGCAAAACGGTCACTGCAAAAAATGAAGATTGATATTGCCGTCATAAAACAATTACAAACTCAGATTGAAAAAAGCAAGCAAAAAGCTTTTGAAGATTTGTACCGCCTGTTCTTTCCCCGGCTGTACAGTTTTTGTATGCTGTATGTGCATAAAAAAGAAGTAGCAGAAGAAATAGTGAATGATGTGATGACTAAAATCTGGGAGAAAAGGGATACCATTTGTACAATTAAAATTTTAGAAACGTATTTATTTGTCGCTGTTCGAAACCTTTCTCTTAATTACCTTCAAAAATATTCTCACCTGCACATTGCCATACAGCCGGAAAGTTGTTTGGCAGAAGTTATCAACTTCAACAATCCCGAAAAAGAACTGGAGTGGAAGGAAAGTAGTTTTAAACTGAATATGGCAATCGAGCAAATGCCCGACCAGCAACGCACTGTATTTAAACTTATAAAAGAAGAAGGCTTTAAATACAAGCAGGTAGCGGAAATTTTAGGAATTTCCCCCCGTACTGTGGAAACACAGCTCTTCAGGGCTATTAAAAAATTAAGCGCCGTTATAAATATTTTTATTGACAAGCCTTCTCCTAAAAAAAACAATAACTGGCCGCTTGTTTCTATCCTCCTGTTTATTTTTTTCTCCATATAATTTTTTCGGCTGTAAGTAATTTATACTAATGCACTGTCTCTTAATTAGTGAACACTATAATTTATTATCAATGAATAATAACGACTTTCTTTTACTTGTGTCTAAAAACCTTTCAGGCGAAGTAACCGAAAGTGAAACGAAAGAACTGGAATTGATTATATCGGCCAATACCGAATTTGCTCAACAGTATAAATTACTAAAACAGTTTTGGGCAGAAGAATCCAATACCAACCAGGTATTTGTGGAAGATGGATTGCAAAAAGTATTGCAGCGTTTGGAACTGCCGTTTGAAACACCTGTGAAAGATATGGAGGCTGAAAGAAAAAGAAAATCGGTAAAATGGTTTTATTTCCGTGTGGCCGTAGCAGCCGGCGCAGCTATAATATTAACAACAGCATTATTTCTGAAATCAACAAACAATAATAAAACCGCACCTGTCGAAATCTCTAAATTAGAAAAAAAGCAAAATTCAAAAGGCACTAAAAGTATCATTGAATTATCTGATGGCAGTAAAGTATGGCTCAATGCAGACAGTAAAATTCAGTACCCGCCATTGTTTGCTGGGGGTACCAGGGAAATTTATCTGGATGGTGAAGCATTTTTTGAAGTAGCAAAAAATGCGCAGAAACCTTTTATTATTCACCTGTCTAATGGCACTGTAAAAGTGCTGGGTACTTCATTTAACGTAAGGGCGTACAATAATGAAAAGGTAGTAGAAACTTCAGTTGCAACAGGTAAAGTTGCCTTTATCCCAAAATACAATTCCAATAAAAAACAAGACACCATTTTTATTACACCTAACAATAAAGTACAGTACCATTTTACCGATGAAAAAATTGCTCTAATGCCCACAGTGGTTACAGAAGATAAGGCATGGACAGAAGGAAAATTGATTTTTAAAGCCATGACATTACAGGCCATTACCACCGAATTGGAAAGAAATTTTGGAAAAAAGGCAGTGTTCCTTGACGATGAAGCAAGGCAATATGTGTTAACCGGCTCTTTCCAAAACAATACACTGGCAGAAATTATGTATTACTTATCCTTATCAAAAATAAAAAAGATTTATTACAGAATAACGAGTAACGAATTGCGTATAGCATTGGATGAAACTAAACTATAGCCCGTGCTTAACCTACTTATAAAACCATAATAATTGCGATATGAAAAAAGGAAGATTGTTTGCATTTCCCTGTTCCTTTGGCAATAGCCTGAAACCTTTATATGTTGGCTGGCTGCTGATGATAAATGTGTTTCCGCTAAATGCCCAGACAGTTTATGCAGCACCAAAACAAAAGACGCAGGTGTCTTCACAAAAGTTAGCTGACCCAATGGAAGAACTTGTTACGCTGAATGTGAAAAATGAAAAGCTAAACATCGTTTTAGAAAAAATAGAAAAGCAAATCGGGCTTCTTTTTGTATATGCCAATGACGAAGTAAACGTTACCCAAAAAGTTTCTATTACAGTTACTGACAAAACTATTGCAGAGGTTTCCCGGCAATTACTACAGCCGTTCGGTATTAATTTTATGTTGGTAAAAGATAAAATTATTCTTCAACCCGCAAAGGGAAAAAGCCCTTTGACAGAAGGCAGTAACAGCAATATCACTTCGCTGAACAGCAATACTGTTGCTGCCATAATAGCTGACAACATAACAATCAGCGGAAAAGTAACGGATGAAAATGGAGACGGAATTGGTTCTGTAAGTGTGCTGCTGAAAGGCACTGGTACTGGCACAAGCACTAATACCGATGGAAATTTTACACTCAATATTCCTGATGATAGGGCAAGTAGTACATTAATATTTTCTTTTGTAGGATTTACATCACAGGAAATACCCCTGGCAGGAAGAAAAACCCTGACCGTAAAGTTGATAACTGAATCCAGAGATTTGGCAGATGTAATTGTCGTAGGCTATGGCACACAGAAAAAAATATCAGTAACCGGTGCGGTGGATGGAATTAGTAAAAAAGCTGTAGATGGAAGGCCGGTTACAAATTTGTCAACAGCTTTGCAGGGCTTATCGCCAAACCTTATTATACAGCAAAGGAATTTTGAACCCGGCCAAGGCGTTAACATTAACATACGTGGGTTGGGTACATTGGGAGATAATACACCGCTGGTGGTTATTGATGGTATTGTAGGCGCAGATATTAACTTGCTCAACCCCGTTGATATAGAATCGGTCTCTATTTTAAAAGATGCAGGCTCTGCAGCTATTTACGGTAGCAGGGGTGCAAACGGAGTAATACTTATTACCACAAAAAAGGGAAAGAAAAATTCTTCTCCGGTTGTAACATACGGTGGTATTTATGGTACACAATCCCCAAGAATAACTTATACACCGGTTCATGCATGGGAGAATGCGTATTATAAAAACGAATCGCTGGCAAACTCAGGTTTGGCACCTGCATTTACGCCAAAACAAATTCAGGATTTTGATGTAAAAGGCGATGGTGACTGGCGGGTGGATAACCTGCTGCAAAATGCTGCACAGCAAACACATAATATTTCAGTAAGTGGTGGCGGTGCCAACAATACCTACATGTTATCGGTTGGCTATCTTGATCAAAAAAATAATTTTATTGGCCCTGATTATGGGTATAAAAGGTATAACATCCGCTTAAACCAAACCAACGAATTTGGCAGGCTGAAAGTCAATACCATCTTGAGTTATGTTAAGGTGCAGGGTAAAGACCACTCCTCTAATACGGGTACTTTATTGGTAGATGCTACAAGGGTGCCATTGTATTATTCTTACAATGACACAGCAGGCAATTACATCACCAACCCTGTTTCTGCACAGTTCAATCCAAAGGCAATTTTAGAAAAAGGAGGTTACCGCAACAACAACGATGATGAAATTTTTGGCAACCTAAATGCGGAATATGCTATTACAAAAGATTTAAAGGTAAGGGGTGTATTTGGAGGTACGGTCCGTTCCAATAGTGCTTTCAGCCGGAGATTAGAATTAAATTTTATACCTGGTGGTGCTTATGGAAACGACCGGGAAGTGTACGATAACAATCATAAATCATTATTTACCAACCTTCAGTTAATAGCAGAATACACAAAAAAAATAAAGCTACACGATATAAAAGTGCTGATTGGCAGTGCCAATGAATCTTTTAAAGGAGAAGGTAGCCAGGTATTAAAAACACTGACTGACCGCAGCCTTGGTGTTCCAACCACTGGTACTATTGTTAGCCCAACGGGGTCTTACAACTCTAACCAGGCAACTATTGAAACCAGCATCAACTCCTTATTTGGCAGGGCAGGCTATTCATACAGCGACCGCTACTTTGTGGAATTTAATTTCCGGTATGATGGTTCATCCAAATTTGCAAAAGACAACCGCTGGGGGTTCTTTCCATCTTTATCAGCAGCATGGAGGCTAACAGAAGAGTCGTTTCTGAATAACGTTAGAGATAAAATTGGTGATATAAAGGTGAGAGCTTCCTATGGTATACTCGGTAATCAAAACGTAAATGCTTATCAATATCAAACCGCTTTCTTTAATTATGCCAATGCCTATGGTTTTAATAATATAGCCGTAGGCGGTGCAGGCTTTAGTTTGGGCAACCCTGCATTAACATGGGAAAAAGCAGCCACTTTTAATATTGGTGTGGATGCTTCGCTGCTAAAAAAGCGTTTAGAAATTTCGTTGGATTATTTTAACAAGACAACCAATGATATTTTGTATACAAGAAGAGATGTACCACAAATCTTCGGCGCAGGCTTTCCAGACTTTAATGTAGCAAAAGTTAAGAACCGTGGCTGGGAAATGAGGGCATCTTACAATGTTGCCGGCAAAGTATTCAGTCACACATTTGCTGTAAATGTTGCAGATAATTTAAATGAATTAGTAGCGCTCACCTCAGGGGCACAGGAGCAGGTGGAGCGTAAAGAAGAGTTTGAATTGTTGCGCCGTGTTGGGCAACCCATAACAGTTTACTATGGGTATAAAACAAATGGCTTTTATCAAACATTGGATGAAATTAATAAAGCACCAAAATTTGCCGGTAGCACTGTTACCGCTGGCGATTTAAAATTTGTTGATAAAAATGGAGATGGTGTAATAGATGATAAAGACAAATTTATTCTGGGCAATCCATTTCCCCGTTACACATTTGGCTTTACCTACAACGTAACTTTTAAAGGCTTTGATTTTAGTGCATTAATACAAGGTGTTGGTAAAAGGGATGCCATGATACGGGGCGAACAGGTAGAGCCTTTCCATTTTGGATATGGTGGCACCATGTACAAACACCAAACTGATTATTGGACACCCACTAACCCCAATGCCAAATACCCAAGGTTGGCAGAAGCAGGTTCTGCATCTAACACCAATAACTATAGAACAGGTTCAGATATTTATTTGTTTGATGCATCTTATGTTAGGCTAAAAAATGTACAGTTGGGCTATACCGTACCGGTTGCCCTTACTAAAAAGGCACACATTCAAAATGTACGTATTTACTTTACCGCACAAAACATATTAACACTTACCAGGCTACAGTTTATCGACCCTGAAATAACGGAGTTTGATAACAACACCGGTTTCAATACAGGTGCCAATAGTGCAAGGGCTTACTTTCTGCCTGTATTTTGCGGTGGTGGTATCAATATTACTTTTTAATAAAAGAAAAATTTTAAACGATGCTACATAAAAAAATATATTTCACCATTGCAACCATGGCTTTGCTTACGCTGTCGTTCAGTTGCAAAAAATTAGACCTTGCCCCCACGGACAGGTTTACAGAACTTACCTTTTGGCAAAGCAATGAAAATGTAAACAATGCCCTTAATAATATCTACGGCGGTATTTACAATAGCAGCTACGTATTTTACAACGAAGCTATGAGTGACAATGCCTTCAATAAATTGGGTGTAAACACAGGTGCCGATGCTATTGCCAGCGGAAATTTTACCTCCAGCCTGCCCCGGTTTCAAAACGAGTGGGCATTTTATTACAGCGGTATAAAATCCTGTAATATTTTCTTAGAGAATATTGATAAGAACACCAGCCTTAATGCTACTGTTAAAGAACGCATGAAAGCAGAAGCAAGATTTGTAAGAGCATGGCATCATTTCAATTTAATGAAATGGTGGGGCGATGTTCCATTGCTAAAAAAAGATATTACCGGTGATGAAGCTAAAACAATTGCACGTTCTTCCAAAGCGGATGTGCTGGCGTTTGTATTGGCAGAATTAGATGCTGCCGTTGTTGCATTACCTGCTAAAGAACAATATGCTGTAACAGACAATGGTCGCATTACAAGGGGTGCAGCATTAGCCTTAAAAGCAAGGGTGTTATTATACGAAGGCAATAAGATGGCAGATGTAGCCACCACTTGTGAGCAATTAATCAACGGTACAACGAATGGTGATTATAAACTGGTGGCTAATTATTCGGATTTATTTAGCGATAGGGTCATCAATAAAACCAATAGCGAATCAATTTTTTCTTTGCAGTATCTGCCCAATTTAAGAACATGGGGCGACTATATAGATTTTGCTCCCATTTCGGCTGGTGCAAGAACCAACAACCTGGCTCCTTCGCAGGAACTGGTGAATGCTTACTTAATGACCAATGGCAAAGCCATTACTGATGCAGGTTCTGGATATGACGAGACTAACCTTTCAGCAAACAGAGACCCACGTTTAACTGCTACTATTGTATATGATAAATACAATTGGGTAAACCCGGACAATACAACTCAAATTATCTACATAAAACCTGGTTCAACTGTTGCTCCGGCATCCAATACCAATGAATACAGCACCGCCGGACAGGGTACTGCCACAGGTTATTACTGGCGCAAATATTTTGACCCCAATGCTGTAGCAGGTTTTAATTCAGGCACCAACATTCACCTGATACGTTATGCAGAAGTGTTGCTGGATTATGCAGAAGCAAAACAATCGCTAGGTCAAATGACTGTAGCCGTTTGGGATAAAACAATAAAATTAATAAGGCAACGTGCAGGCTTTACAGACGCTGGTGCTTTGGAGTTTCCAGGCACAGCAAACATGACAAACATCATCCGCAACGAAAGACGTTGTGAACTGGCAATGGAAGGCTTACGCATAGATGATATACGCCGGTGGAAGATTGCAGAGACTGTATTGAATGGCTGGCTGCATGGTGCCAAATATGGAGAACTGTCTGTTGACAATGGTTACCTGCGGGTGCAGCAAAGAACATTTAATGCAACCAGGCATTACCTATGGCCGGTGCCACCGTCAGAAAGGGCATTAAATGCTAACCTAACTCAAAATGCCAACTACTAATTCAACTTTTAAAATAACGATTATGAAAAATAAAATTCTAACGGCTCTTGCACTATTTATTGTTGCAGCTATAACTTTTGTTGCCTGCAAAAAAGATGACCGTGCTATTAACCTGAATGTATCAGAAGTGCCAGGCCTGTTTACACCTGCTGACAATAAATACATCAAGCTAAAACCTGCAGCCAACCAAACCGAAACTTTTGAGTGGGACCAGGCCAAAGCAGAAGATGGTTCACTCGTTTTATACGAAGTGGCTTTTGACCAGGCAGCCGGTGATTTCTCTAAACCATTTTACACAGTTGTGTCTGACAATCGTGGTGTAAATAATAAGCTCACCCTAACCCATGGCGACTTAAATAAAATAGCCACGTTGGGTGGTGCAGCGTTTTTTGAACGAAAAAAATTCAAATGGACGGTATTATCTTCTAAAGGAACCAACGTAAAAAAAGCTGCTGCATCCAGAACAATTGATTTAGAAAGGCCGGGTGGGTTTGCCGTGTTGCCAGGCTCGTTGTACATTACAGGTACTGCAACCGAAAATGGCGCAACCCTGGCAAACGCATTAAAAATGATGCAGGTTTCACCGGGCGTATTTGAAATTTTTACCAAATTAAAAGCAGGTACTTACCAGTTTGTTGATGGTATTACTGGTACACCAAATAAATATTATACGTTTGATGATGCTGGTATTACTGCCATCGGTATTAATGGGCAAACTACTTTTGCAGGTGCGGATAAAATACAAAGGATAGTGCTGGATTTTAATAATATCAACGCTAAGATGGCTGAGATAAAATCAATTAGAATGTGGTATGCTCAAGGAAATGCTTTTCAAACTACTTTAAACTATACAAGCAATGGTGAATGGCGTTCCAGCGGATACGTTGCTGCCTGGGTATCTGTAGGCTGGGCTCCATTGGGCGAAGAAAGATATAAATATAAGATGGTTTACAATGACGGAACCGGTGATAAAGATTTATGGATCAACTCATTTTTTGGAGACCCCGCCGGGCAGAGTGCCTATCCGAGCAGTGCTGAATACCGTAAAGTAAATTTGGATAAGAACGATGGAAGCCAGTACGATTGGGGCTGGAAAATGTATATGCAGGCAGCGCCTATTGGTTCTGTGATTGATTTTTGGGTAACCCTTAGGGGAAGCGACCCTTTTTATACACAGAATTATCAAAAGCAGTAATATAGTAAGCAGTCGTTTTTGATAAACGGAAACGCTGGTTATTCTTAACCGGCGTTTCTTATTGTGTAAAAAGCTGTCTAACATTATTTATTTGTTTACCATCTTTTGCTTTTCATCGCATCGACATTGGCGACGCTCCATTCAAATTTAGTTTTTTATGGCATCTTTAACTACCCAGTGTAGTTATTCCAATTAAATTTAAAAGCTTAATAGAACTTATAAATAATATCCAGCATTAAGTGAATTAGTTTTTTACTCTAAAAAATAAATGCGACAAGTTGCTTTCATATTGTTAACACTCATTATTTGCTCCTGCAAACAAAAGCAAGCACTATTTATTGAGAAAATTGCAGCAACAACAGGTATTAATTTTACCAACCAGATTATTGAAAATGATTCACTCAATTTTTTTAGTTACCAGTATATTTTTAATGGTGCCGGCGTGGCCGTGGGCGACATAGATAATGATGGTTGGGAAGATATTTTTTTTGTAAGTAATAAACAGGGAGGAAATAAATTATATAAAAACAAAGGGGCTTTTACATTTACAGATATAACGAATGCAGCCGGGGTAGAAGGTAAAAGTGAATGGAGTACCGGCGTAACAATGGTTGATATTAATGCAGATGGTTGGTTAGACATCTACGTTAGCACCGTTACCATTCCCCGTCTTTTGCAAAGCCATAATGAATTGTACATTAATAATAGAAATGGAACATTTACCGAAGCTGCAGCCAAATTTGGGCTTGACTTTAAAGGCCACAGCACGCAGGCTGCTTTTTTTGATTACGATAATGATGGCGACCTGGATTGTTTCCTGCTCAATCATTCAGCCGAATATGCAGGTGATTATAAAACAGCTTTGCTGAGGAAAATTATTAATCCCTTAAGTGGCGAAAAGCTTTTACAAAACAACAATGGCGAATTTACCGATGTTACCAGGCAAGTTGGGCTAATTAGCAGCAGCCTGAGTTATGGGCTTGGTGTAGCAGTTGGTGATATTAATAATGATGGATGGATGGACATTTATGTTAGTAATGATTTTAAAGAAAATGATTACTGCTACATCAACAATGGTAACGGCACTTTTACTGAGCAAAGTAACCAGCTTTTTAATCACAACAGCCGCTTTAGTATGGGCAATGATATGGCAGATATTAATAATGATGGCTGGCCGGAAATCATTTCGTTAGACATGCTCTCGCAAGATGAAAAGGTATTAAAGTCCTCTGTGGCAGACGACGAATTAGTCACCTTCAACTTTAAACAGCAATTCGGATTTAATTATCAATTTTCGAAAAACTGTTTACAGGAAAATGTGGACGGTAAATATTTTATGGATGATGCATTGCAAAAAGGCGTAGCGGCAACTGACTGGAGTTGGGCACCTCTTTTTGCAGATTTTGACAATGACGGCAATAAAGATTTGTTCATCAGCAATGGTTATAAATACCGGGCGAACGATTTAGACTTCAATGTATTTGCCCAGCAAACTGCCGCGGCAATGAGTGTGCAGAAAAAAGCGCTTAATAAATCAGACCTGATTAAGCAAATGCCAAAAGGCGAGGTAGCCGATTATTTTTATTTGCAGGGCGACAATCACTTTACCGATATGTCGGCCGCTGCCGGCTTTACAAAACCAACCTTAAGCAATGGTACTGCTTATGCAGATTTAGACAATGATGGAAGACTTGACTTAATAGTTAACCACTTGGAGCAACCTGCTGATATTTATCAAAACAATATGCCCCGCAAGAATTATTGTAGCATTAACCTGCAAGGCGAAGGAGGCAATACACAAGGAATTGGGGCAACGATATATGTCTATACCAAAAATACCATGCAGGTTTATCAGCAATCTCTCAGCCGGGGTTTTATGTCGTCTGTTTCTCCTGTTATTCATGTTGGCTTAGGCGAGGCTGCAATAATCGACAGTCTTAAAATAATATGGCCTGGCGGAAAAGGACAAATGTTACGTGCTGTAAAGGGAAACAGCAATCTTTTTTTACAACAAAAAAACGCTGCAATTAATTTTACCAAACCCATTCTTAAAAAAAGAATTGATAACAGTTGGATGAATGTTACCGAGGCCGCAGGAATAAAGTTTATTCATCGTGAAGATGCATTTGAAGATTTGAATATGAACCCATTATTACCGCATAGCCTCGCTACACAAGGTCCGGCAACAACTGTGGCAGATGTTAACAATGATGGCCGGGAAGATTTTTTTATCTGCGGAGCAAAAGGACAGGCAGGGCAATTGTGGCTGCAAACCAATCAATCAACTTTTGTACACTCGCCACAAAAATATCTTATTGCTGATTCGATGTACGAAGAAACCAACGCTTTATTCTTTGATGCCGATGGCGATAAGGATATGGATTTGTACGTAGTAAGCGGTGGTAACGAATTTTATGGCAATAACGCATTATTAAAAGACAGGTTGTACCTCAACGATGGTAAAGGGAATTTTTTAGTAAGCAGCACACTTCCTGATTTATTGGAAAACAAAAGTTGCGTTGCAGCCTGCGATTTTGATAAAGATGGCGACCTTGATTTATTTGTGGGCGGCAGGGTAAATGCAAGAATGTATGGCTACAACCCGGCAAGTGTATTATTGGTAAATGATGGCAAAGGAAATTTTACAGAGGCAACTAAAAAATTCAGTGACGGTTTGCAATACGCTGGCATGGTTACCAGTGCCTGTTGGAGCGATGTTGATGGCGATGGGTGGAAGGATTTAATTATTGCAGGTGAATGGATGCAGGTAACTGTTTTTAAAAATAACAAAAATCACTTCGAAAAGCAGCAACAGAAAGGTTTAGCACAAAGCAATGGTAGGTGGAATTGCATGTATAAAATTGACCTTGATGGAGATGGCGATGATGATTTTCTGTTAGGTAATTGGGGTACCAATTCAAAACTGATAGCAACAACAGAAAACCCTTTGTGCATGTACCTGGCCGATTGGGATAACAATGGTGATGTTGATCCTTTGCTTTGCATTTACAAAAACAATAATTATTACAATTTTCTTGGTAAAGCTGATTTAGAGAAACGACTGCCTTATTTAAAGAAAAAATATTTGAAGTATTCTGCCATCGCAGGCAAAACCGTGGATGACATATTTACCACAGAAGCTTTAGACAAAGCGAAAAAATTATCTGCATATACACTGCAATCCGGTATTCTTTGGAATGACAACGGACAATTGATCTTGCAACCATTTCCAGATTTTTTACAGGTATCACCCATTTTTTCTTTTGCTATGTTTATAAATACCAACGGCGAAAAGAATTATTTAGCAGGAGGCAATTTTTTTGAAGTGCAGCCTTACGAAGGTAGGTACGACGCCATGCTTCCCACCATCTTTAGCATTGAGAAAAACAAAAAAGTTAATAGCAAGGGTTATATTTTAGAACAAGGCGCCGTGAGGAGTATGCAATCAATAAAAATAAAAGATAAGGCAACGTTAATGCTGGCTATAAATAACGAACGGTTAGTACTATTATCCCAACAATAAAAATGATAAAATGAGAAGGGAAAATAAATTTATAAAGCAGTTATCTATCCCTATCATTTCAGTATTGCTTTTTTCTGCCTGTCTTAAATCTAAGGATGACGTTGTAACCCCACCAATCCTACTACCCGGTACTGCAACTTACAACTGGGTTGCCATCGCAGATTCTGCACAGTCCTCGTTAAACTTTTACTGGATACCTTCCGGTACATATTTTTCTGCCATTAACAATGCAACTAACTGGACAAGCTACTGGCCCACAGCCCATGCGCTGGATGTGTTGGTAGATTTGTATTTGCGTAAACCTTCAGCATCCTTAAAAACAAGAATGGATGAAGTAGTTACAGGTTTAAAAGCTAAAAACGGAAACACTTACATCAACTATTATTATGACGATATGGAGTGGATGGCATTGGCTTGCTTGAGGGCTTATAATGCTACCAATGTTGTACAGTACAAAGATATCAGTATGCTGCTGTGGGCTGATATTAAAAACGGATGGAGTTCAGATTTAGGTGGCGGCATCTGGTGGAGAAAAGACAATTCATCCAAGAACGCACCTTCTAATTTACCAGCGGCTCTATTGGCTGCAAGGCTGTATAGACAATTTAATAACCCAGATGATTTGCTGTGGGCAAAAAAAATATTTCAATGGCAAAAAGATGTTCTGTATGAGCCTGATAGTGGCTGGGTATATGATAACATTGAAGCCAGCGGAAATAAAAATACTAACTGGAAATTTACTTACAATCAAGGTACATTTATTGGCGCAGCATTGGAATTATACTCAATCACCAATACAGCATCTTATCTTGATGATGCACTGAAAGTAGCCGATTATACATTGCAAAGCGGACAGTTGACAGATAATGTCAACAGCATTTTAAAAGATGAAGGCAGCGGCGATGGTGGTTTATTTAAAGGTGTTTTTGTACGGTATTTCAACCGGCTTATCATTGATGGAAATATTAACAGTGGCAAAAAAATACAGTACATCAACTTCATTAAAGCCAATGCACAAAAATTGTGGAGCGGCGGTACCAATAAAAATCAAATCCTCTTCGGCAGTTCATGGAGCAGCATACCCGGCAATACAAACGATTTCACGAATCAGCTAAGCGGAATTATGTTATTCGAAGCGCTGGCAGAACTAAAACGTTTGAGCTTGGTAAACTAAGGTTTTTGCAAGCGGCAAATTAAGAGGGTCCTTAATTTTAAAAGCAAATAAAAATATGAAAAACGCAATCTCCATTTTTCTGATACTGGTCCTAATTTACACTCATACAAATTGTGTAGCACAGCCCGGCAGGGAGCAATATACTAAACGTATAAAAGTAATTCAACAGAATATTCAGCAATACTTTTACGACAGCACACATCATCTTTACAATGAATTTTACCCTGCAGATACCGTTAAAAAGAAATATAGTTACCTATGGCCTTTGTGCGGATTAATACAAGCGGCAAATGAAACGGATGCTGCATTAATCACTACCAATTATTTTGATGCGGTACTGGTTCAAATACAACCCTATTATGATGATGACCCACCAAAGCCAGGTTATAATTCCTACATTTTTCATCCTGCAAAAGAATCCCGTTTTTATGACGATAATCAATGGATTGGTATTGCCTGTATGGATGCTTATCAAAGAACTAAAAGGGATCAATACCTCCTGCAGGGCAAGATGGTGTATGATTTTATGATGACAGGATTTGATACACTTTCCGGCGGTGGATTATATTGGAAAGAAAAAGATTACTCCACAAAAAATACCTGTTCAAATGGGCCGGGTGTATTAGTTGCATTACAATTGTATAAAGCAACTAATAATAAAACGTATTTAGATACTGCCCGAATGCTTTATAACTGGGTGAATAAAAAATTGTTATCGCCTGCCAGGTTGTACTATGATAATATTCAATTGCCATCCGGTAAAATTGATAAACGAACTTTTACTTACAATACTGGTACCATGCTTCAAAGCAGTGTACTTTTATATAAGCTAACTAAAGAAATAAAATATCTTTCCCAGGCAAAAAAAATAGCAACAGCATCATTGGCATACTTTTACAAAAACAAAACGTTTCCCGATAATTACTGGTTCAATGCCGTTTTACTAAGAGGGTATTTAGAGTTGTATAAAATTGACAGGAACAAAAAATATATTGCAGCCATGCAGCAATACGGAGAAACAATTTGGCAAAAAGAAAGAGATACCAATGAGCTTATTGGCAAACATAACCGTAAAGAATTATTAGACCAGGCGGCAGTAATGGAAATTTTTGCATCGTTAGCACAACTTTCATCTAAATGATTTACCCCTGTTTATAAAAAAGTGGACACACTTCATATATTTATTCTTCAGGCTTCCGTTTTTCAACACCATCCGATAAATTATCCCGGATCGCTGTTGTAATCATTCCTTACTTATTCCATTTAATTTTTGTTCATTTCATTCAGTATAGGCTTTATAAATTTTATATTTATACCTACTAAATGTTTGAAATCTCAATGAAAGTTTACAAAACCAACGAGGGTATCATTATTCATCACGAAAATTCGTTCTACTTATCTGCTACAAACAACTGGGATACATTTATTAACAGGGATAACCTGTACAACGAAATCCTGGGTGAAATTCAATCTTTAAAACCCGGTAATGACTTACCGTCAGTAATTGAAAAAGCTACGGAAGCACCCATTAAAAGCCAGGAGATCTGGGCAGCAGGTGTTACTTATTTAAGAAGCATGAAAGCCAGGATGGAAGAATCGAAAGTGGCCGGTGGCGACACGTTCTATGATAAAGTGTACGATGCCGAACGGCCCGAGATATTTTTTAAAGCTACTGCACAGAGAACGGTAGGCAATCATGATAAAGTAAGAATCAGGAAAGATTCAACATGGGATGTACCCGAGCCTGAGCTAACATTGTTCATTACGTCTTCGGGAAAGATTGTGGGTTACACTATTGGCAACGACATGAGTTCCAGGAGTATTGAAGGCGAAAATCCATTATACCTGCCACAGGCAAAAATGTATGATGGTTGTGCTGCCCTGGGTCCATGCATCTACGTTCCGGAAAAACCTGTTTCGCCAGACACTTCTATCAGTATCAGCATTACACGAAACGATGCTATGATGTTCAGCGATTCAATTTTGATCAGTCAAATGAAAAGAACACATACAGAGCTGGTTAGTTATCTTTTCAGGGAAATGAGTTTTGAACACGGTGTATTTCTTATGACCGGCACCGGTATAGTTCCGCCAAACACATTCACTTTACAAAGCGGCGACACCATTAGCATTACAATTGATAACATAGGCACACTTACAAACACTGTAGCATAATGAGCATCCACGGTAAAAACATAATCGGCAACCATCTTTCAGCTTTGGGCACCAGCACTTTTGCATCGTATAATGTGTTGACCAACACAAGCGACAACAATACATTTTATGAAGCAACAACTTCTGAAATTGATGAAGCGGTAGCATTGGCTACCAGTGCATTTACTGTGTACAAATTGTGTAGTTATCAAGAACGTGCAGCTTTTCTGCATGCTATAGCCGTAGAAATTGAAGCGGCCGGTGATGAACTAATAGAAACTGCTTGTAAAGAAACAGGATTGCCCGCAGGCAGGATAACGGGCGAAAGGGGCAGAACAGTTGGACAGTTAAGACTATTTGCTTCTTTTATAGAAAAGGGCGATTGGGTGAATGCCATAATTGATAAAGCTTTACCGGACCGAACTCCATTACCACGACCTGACCTAAGGCAAATGCAGGTTCCTATTGGGCCTGTTGCCGTTTTTGGAGCAAGTAATTTTCCTCTTGCTTTTTCAGTGGCAGGTGGTGATACTGCCAGCGCACTGGCTGCTGGTTGCCCGGTAGTTTTTAAGGCGCATCCGGCACACCCTGCTACCTGCGAATTGGTGGCCACTGCAATAATAGCAGCGGCAAAAAAAACCAATATGCCCAACGGTGTATTTTCTTTAGTACAGGGTAAAAGTATTGAAGTGGGCCAGGCATTAGTGGCACATCCCGGGATAGCTGCTGTTGGTTTTACCGGCTCTTTTGCTGGTGGAAAGTCAATTTACGATACAGCCGTAAGAAGGCCACAACCCATACCGGTATTTGCCGAAATGAGCAGCATTAACCCTGTTGTATTTCTGCCCTGTATCATAAGTGAAAAGGTAGAATCATTGGCTCAAAATTTTGCGGGCTCTATTACTTTAGGCTCGGGCCAGTTTTGCACCAACCCCGGTATATTTTTATTGCTTAAGAATGATGCTTCCGATAAATTTATCCATCTGATTAGCGATGCTTTATCGGCTATTGCACCGGCTCCTATGTTAACCCCAGCCATCCAGCGCAATTACTTACAGGGCATACAAAAGCAAAGATCATTGCATGGTGCAGAGGCCATAACTCAATTTGATGCAGACCAATCTTTACCTCACTTACTGGTAACTGACGTAAAAACTGTATTGCAACAACCTGTGTTGCTCGAAGAAGTATTTGGCCCTTCAAGTATTGCTATTTATGCAAACGATATGGATGAACTTTTATCCTTTTGCCAATCACTCAACGGGCAACTAACCGCCACCGTTCATGGTACGGCTGACGAACTATTGAACGCAGGGCCTCTGCTTTCCATTCTCCAAACCAAAGCGGGCAGGTTGCTTATCAATGGGTTTCCTACCGGGGTAGAAGTAGCACATGCTATGGTTCATGGCGGGCCATTTCCAGCTACTACAGATGTACGTACTACATCAGTAGGCACACAAGCTATCTACCGTTTTACACGACCGGTATGTTATCAAAATTTTCCAGATGCTTTGCTACCGGATG
>JBBQVY010000050.1:0-24631 GCA_038211085.1 Chitinophagales bacterium
GGCGGTGCTTACACATCTGCCCATAACAGCATCGCTTGCAGGAAAAGATTTAGTTGCATATTCTTTTAAAGCCAGGTGCACATCGTGAGTTACACCTTGTAATGTTTCTGCATTTTTTAAATGATCCCACTTGCTTATATAGTGCCAGTTGTTTTTAAACCAGTAAAAGCTACCGGCTAAAATTCCCTGCGCTTTCATTTCTTCCACTACAGCTTCTGTAAGTTCTGCCGTTGGCAAAAACCAGCTTAGAAAAGAGCAACTGTCGCCCTGCGGATCCGGTACCTTTCTAAAAGTAATACCTGGCACTTGCGACAATATTTCTTTAAGCAATCCCTGGTTTTTCTTTTGAATGGCAAGGAATGTATCGAGTTTTCTAATTTGGGCAAGGCCAACAGCCGCATGCAATTCACTAATGCGGTAATTGTAACCAATAAACGGGTGAAGGTCTGCACCACGATCAACACCTTTATGGTCGTGACCATGATCGGTATAGCCATCACTTTTTACATAAACTTCTTCTCTATCGGTCATTATCACACCGCCCTCACCGCATGTAATTGTCTTTACAAAATCAAAACTGAACGTGCCGGCATGGCCAATGGTCCCTAATTTTTTGCCTTTATAAGTTCCGCCTATAGCCTGGCAGGCATCTTCTAATAGTATAAGGTCGTTCTCTTCGCAAATCATCTTAAGTGCATCCATATCTGCCATGCTGCCACACATGTGTACCGGCATAATGCATTTTGTGCGAGTGGTAATAGCTGCTTTTACAGCTTCTGGGTCCAGGGTTAGCGTTTCATCAACATCAACCAAAACAGGTATTGCACCAACACTTAGTATGGCTTCAAAACTTGCAACAAAAGTAAAAGTGGGCATAATTACTTCGTCGCCTGCACCAATGTTTAAAGCAACCATAGCAGTAGTCAAAGCTGCCGTACCACTGCTGGTTAACTGGGCATATTTACTTCCAAAAGTTTTACAAACTTCTTTCTCTAATTCAATGGCTTTCCAAATTCCTTTGCGTGGTCCATCAAAACCATATCGCATCAGGATACCGGTTTCCAGTACATCGTTTACTTCTTTGCGTTCCTCATCACCCCAAAATTCAAAACCTGGCATATGTAAAAATTTATAATTGTACTTTAAAAATGTAAAGGTAGAAGATTTGTGTTTTGCAGGTGTCTTGCACATTACTTACAAAAAGATAAGCTCTTTGTTCAGGAATTCTTGGTTTCAAGTAATGTTGAGAATTCAGTTAAAGAGAGAATGTTGATTGTAGGAAAACTAACGGATTCTAAAATCTTGTAATGCTTATCATCGGTAACTAAAAAATTTGCATTTGCAACAAAGTCACAATCAACAAATTTGTTGTCGTCCTGGTCAAAGCTTGCACTGAGAGTTATTTGCCTTTCAAAAGATTCTTCGGTAAAACCTTTTGCTTGCCAAACCTCGTCTGCCTTATCACGAGCCTTCTCCAACAAATAATGGGCTACTAAACTTTTAACTTCTTTTAAATTTTCCTCATGTATATCTGTAGCGAAAAGCTTCAACTTTTCAACTTGTAAATTGCTCAGGGGCGGATTAATTACTGTAGTACTCATACAAATAATATTGACCTTGAAATTACAAGTGATTTTTAATCTTTATCATATCAATAGGATTTAACCTATAATGGGTTATTAATGCAAAGAATACATTCTAGCTTTTCTTTCTAAAATGTTGGTTTGCAACAAATTTCTTAACTTCAAAAGGATAATATTTTTGACTATGCGGACACTGAATATCGAAATATCGGAGATTGATTATGAAAAGTTTGGAATTAAAAGCGACTTGCTTTCGTTTACAGACTTGGTTGACATGATTAGCCGTGAGATAAGCCGTCAAAATCTTAAAAAATCTTTAGAGTTATCAGAGCGTTATGGGTTGTCTTCAATGAGCATGGACGAAATTTCTTCTGAAGTAAAAGCTGTAAGAAAAAATGCGGCTCATTCTTGATACTAATGTGCTTGTATCGGCAATGATACAAAGAATTTATCCTTTTTAGGTTGTTGATAATATTCTAGCAAACAGAGTTTTTCAAATCTGTATTTCCGCCCCACTTTTCGCTGAATATATAGAGGTATTGAACCGCCCAAAATTCAGCAAATACCCCCGACTTTCATTCTAAAGCACTAAACCTCCTTACAGACATAGAAAGATTATCATTGAAATTTGTACCATCAGCAAAACTCACCATTATAAATGATGATGCAGATAACAGACTTTTGGAGCTGGCTGAAGTTTGCAACGCCGAATACATTGTAACAGGAAACTTAACAGATTTTACAATGACACATTACAAGGCTACTAAAATTATTTCTCCTAAAGATTGCTTTGAGATTTTAAAATTCAAAAGATTATTGAATGAAACATATTCCCTCTATTTCAACTCTACCCAATCACTAACATTATTGTTTCTGTCTACAACCGCGATAAAAATGCGGTCGTTATTATGCACATTAATAGTGGTTGAATTCAACTCCAAAATTTTATTTTCTACGTATTCTTTTATTAAAGTAGCGTTAGCCATTGCAGGTTGCTCACCTGCAGCAAGGCTGTATAATGCAAACTCTTTTACAGGCTCGGCACCCCTGTACATGATGCGGTATTTATTCCTGGCAAGCTTTTCAACTATTGGTTTTAAAGGTGCTATGCTATCAATCCACTTCATAGGTGGTATTAAGGCAGGATAGCGGTAATAGTTATTGCGGAGGCTATCGCTCCAGCCATTGGGATTACTATTAAATGTTTTACTACTAAAATAAAGGCTGCCCTGTACCAGTGTATTTGCCCGCAATGCTTTTACCTGGTCGGGTATTTCCGTACGTGTTTTCCAGGAGCCTGTTCTTGTTTCGTTTGCCCTATATATGCCATGCCCAATAAATAGCTGGCGACCATAAGTATGGCTGGCCCACCAGTTGAGCAGGATGTTATAATCAACCACTTTATGACCGATCTCCCAATACAATTGTGGGGCTACATAGTCTATCCATCCATTGCGCAGCCACAATAAAATGTCGGCGTATAAATCGTCGTAATTGGTTTGCCCCGCAGTGGTGTTACTGCCCATTGGATCTTTATTGCTGTTGCGCCATACGCCAAAAGGACTGATGCCGAACTTCACCCTCGGGTTTACTGATTGGATGGTTGTGTGCAGCATTTTAATAATTGAGTCTACATTGCTGCGTCGCCAATCTTCCCTGCTCATACCATTGCCATATTTTACAAAGCTTAAATTGTCGGGAAACTCTTTACCAGGTATGCGGTAAGGATAGAAGTAATCGTCAAAATGAACGGCATCCAGGTCGTACCGCTCCAGTATGTCTTTTATAACCCTTGTTACATGCTCCCTTGCCTCGGGTACTCCGGGATCGAAATATTTTGTGTTGCCATAGGTTACAAACCATTTGGGAAACAAGCGTGTTATATGTGTTGGCGAAATAGATGATTTGTTTACATTAAACACAGCACGATAAGGATTAATCCATGCATGAAACTCCATACCTCTTTTGTGCGTTTCCTCAATCATGAAGGCCAAAGGATCATAGTAGGGTGAAGGAGGAACGCCCTGCTGCCCGGTAAGATATTCGCTCCAGGGCTCGTACTGGCTTGGATAAAAAGCATCGGTAACCGGGCGAATTTGCATAACAACAGCATTCATACCATTGCGCTTATGCATATCCAATATTTTTATAAACTCTTCTTTTTGCTGGCCGGAAGGAAGTCCTTTTTTACTGGGCCAATCAATGTTTTCAACGGTGGCAATCCATACTCCCCTAAACTCGTACTGTGGTGCTTTTTGTGCCTGGGTGGTGCTTAACAAAAGCCATGTAAATAAACCAACTAACAATTTTTTCATAGAACCTTTCTTTTAAACCAGGGAACCAACTGTTGCCTTTTCCCTCATTTTATCTAACAATTCATTTAATGTTTGCGCTTCTTCCATGTTAAGGCCCGCAACCAAACTGTCCATCTCCGAAATATTTATATCAAGTCTCGCCAGTACATTCATTCCCTTTTCTGTTATGGTTACATCAACCAACCTTTTGTCTTTAGTACAAACTACTTTATCTGCCAGGTGCTTTTTTAATAACCGCTCCACAATCCTGCTCGTATCACTCATTTTATCAATCATCCGCTCCCTGATTTGTAGCGTACTTAGGGGTGTACCACAACCTTTTAATATTCTAAGTATGTTGTACTGCTGGTGTGTAATATCTTCCCTCTCTAAAAAAATTTTTATCCTTTCTATCAACCAGTTCGAAGAAAAAATAACGTTCACCATAGCCTTGTGGTTCTCGCTTCTAAAATTGGTTTGTTGAATTTCTTTGCTGATACCCATTGCAACGATTTATGCAAAAATATGTGTGATTACAATGTGGGCCGTTATTGTTTGCAGTTGCCACATTATGCCGGTAAGACCCGGCAAGTTAAAAGAGATTTAAAATGCAAATGTTAAGTAAGACTCAAAATACCGGCTATGATATGTTTTATTTTGAATGCCGGGTCATGCAATCCATCCATTGCATTACTATAGAAGCCTCATGAGCACTGCAAGGATTGGGCTGTTCATCTCTAAAATAAGCTACTACCTTTTCTATCATTGGTTGCTGCACGTGCGGGGGATAGGGTATGTTATAATCTTGTTGTTGTCCATCAATGGTAACTTTTAATGTATCGCTAAAAACGGAAAACAAAATATTGCCTTTACTGCCTACAATTTCGCAGGTATCTTTTACATCACTTTCCTGAACAGTAAAGCACCAAAGACCATTCAATAGCACGCCGCTTTCAAATGCTATGTGACCTGTAACAATATCATCTGCTGCATACAAGCCTGCCTGGTTTTGTGCTGTGCCATATACCTTTTTAGCATCGCCAAAAAAATAATACATCAGGTCTAACTGGTGGGGAGCAAGATCATGAAATATACCGCCTCCGGAAATAGAGGGATCAATGCGCCAGGTTTCCTCCGAAGGAGCAACTATGTTTTTTCTGGCTGATTGCGTAAGCTTTAAATCAATAAAACGTATGTCGCCTATTGCATGCTCTTCCAATAACGATTTTACCTTTTTAAACAAAGGGAGCTGCCTGCGATAATGTGCGATACTTAGTTTGACGCCCAGCTTTTCGGAGGCTGCAAACATTTCATTGCATTCTGCCTCATTCATTGCAGCGGGCTTTTCTACATACACCGGTTTGCCTGCGGCAAGGGCTGCCAGCGTGTACTCTTTATGGGTTGATGGAGGGGTTGCCACATAAATGGCATTTACCTCTTCATCATTAATTAAATCGCTTGCATTATTGTACCATTTTGCCACCTTATGACGGGCAGCGTAATCTGCAGCTTTTGCACCATCCCTGCGCATGACTGCTACCAGCTTTGAGTGCGGAACCTTATTAAAAGCGGGACCACTTTTTACTTCGGTAACATTGCCGCAGCCTATAATGCCCCAGTTGATGTGATCAATCATAGTGAATTGTTAGTGGTGAATGGTGAGTAAAACAAAATAGTTTTGGGGACCAGCAGTTGAATAAGCATAAGACATTGTTGTAGCCTGCCCCGTCAGACTTGCGGGGTCACTCACTTGTACTGTAGGTTCTTTTTTGAACCACTATGGCACGAAGGCTCTAAGTTTAACTAAGGCTTTGAGTTGCTTTGTGTTCTTTGTGTCCTTGTGGTTCAATTGGCGCCATAATGGTTTGTCGTACAAGTTAGTTTCGATAAATCAGAATTTATATAACACAACGATGTAGCCATAAAAACCAGAGACTGCTCCAAAAAACATTCACGGAATTAATCTTCCCACACAGTAAGTCCCTCGCTGCAATTAGCGCAAATATCAATGTTCTTGCGGCTGGTCATAATGTCTTTTCTAAACTGTTTGTAGTTGTCATTGTTCCAAACCTCTTTAAAAGTTTGTACCTGCAAATTGCCCAACTGGTGTGCAGCATCTTTATCGAAACAACAGGGTACCACCAGGCCATCCCACGATATAACGTTGCCCTGCCACAGTTTCCAGCAATGGTTAGCTAAGCCGCTTTTCGACTTCATCTTACCATCTTTTCCTTTACGGTAGCGACTGTATTTTTCAATGGATGGAATAAGCTGGTTTGGGTCATTTTCATAATCATACACCTGGGCAGTTTTAAAACGTACCTGGTCTACGCCAATTTCTTTTGCCAGTTGTTTAATCTCTTCTATCTGGTGCTCGTTATGTTTTACAACCAAAAACTGGAAGAAGACAAATGGCTTTGTGCTATTGAGTTCCTTTTTCCATTTTACAATATTGCGGGCACCTTCCATTACTTTATCCAGCTTGCCGCCTACACGGTATTGCTGGTACACATCCTGGCTGGTGCCATCTATCGAAATGATTAAACGGTCTAAACCGCTCTCTACCGTTTTTTTTGCATTGGCATCGTTCAGGTAATGAGCGTTGGTGCTTGTAGCGGTGTATATGCCTTTGGTGTGAGCATAACTTACCATCTCCAAAAAGTCGGGGTTCAGGTAAGGCTCCCCCTGAAAATAAAATATGAGGTACGTAAGCTCTTTATAAATGTCATCGATGGTTCGTTTGAAAAAGTCCTTCTTCAACATACCGGTTGGTCGGGTAAATGCTCTTAATCCACTTGGGCATTCCGGGCAACGCAGGTTGCAGGAAGTAGTTGGTTCAAAAGAAACCGAGATGGGATATCCCCACTGAATGGGCTTTTTAAGCAAACGGCTCAAGCGATAGCTGCTCCAAACTTTTGCAGCATTTATTGCCCTACGTGGAGTAACTTTTGAAAGAAGGTTTAAAGTATCGCTGAGATTAAAATAAGGCATAATAGGGTGCAAATTTAGGTGTATTTGCCTCGAATGATACGTTAAGCTACCCACAACCATTTTTGAGCCGCTAAGGCGCTAAGGCACAAAGGGACACTAGGATTTTTTGTTAAATGCTCATCTCGCACCTAACAACTAACAACGACCAACAATCAACGATTTTTTTGAACCACAACGGCACGGCGGGGCACGGCGTGTTTGCTTTAAACTTTTATGTGTTTATCTAATCTGTTTTCCAGGTGATCCTGACATTCGTCAGGATTACGGCATAGGGGGATTGAATTTTTTCTGTCAACTGTCATCTGCCATCTTTTCTTCTATCTTCATTTTATGAATCAACGGTATTACTCGCTGGATGTTTTTCGTGGGGCCACAGTAGCTCTAATGATATTGGTAAACAATCCCGGTAACTGGGGGCATATTTATACGCCGTTGGAACATGCTACCTGGCACGGATTAACGCCGACCGATCTGGTGTTTCCTTTCTTTTTATTTGCGGTGGGTAATGCGCTGGCTTTTGTGATGCCGAGGTTTGAACAAGCTGGCACAGGTGTGTTTTTAAAAAAAGTATTTAAAAGAGCATTCCTCATTTTTGCTATAGGATTGTTCTTAAACTGGTCTCCATTTGTTAAGTGGGAAGGTACAAGCCTCGTGGGTAAGCCCTGGGAAACCATCAGGATTATGGGCGTACTGCAACGTATTGCACTGTGTTATTTGTTTGGAGCTTTGCTGGTATTTTTTATAAAAAAGCGCAGCCATCTTATCATTGCCAGCGGGATTATTTTGCTCTTGTACTGGCTGATCAGTTATGCTTTTGGCGCACCCAGAGATCCCTATAGCTTGCCCGGCTTTTTTGGAACAGCAGTGGATACAAAAATATTAGGTACTTCACATTTATACAGGGGCGAAGGTGTAGCATTTGATCCCGAAGGATTGGCAAGTACGCTGGCTGCAATTGTGCAGGTAGTAGGTGGATATTTGGTGGGTAGCTACATCAGGTTGAAGGGTAAGTCGTTTGACATGTTGGCGCACTTGTTTATTGCCGGTGCAGTTTTAATTTTTATTGGCTACTGCTGGGATATGGCTTTTCCGGTAAACAAAAAAATATGGACCAGCAGTTTTGTGGTGTACACTACGGGGATGGCAACAATTGTAATAGCATTAATGATTTACCTCGTTGAGTTTAAACAGGCAACTGGTTGGTTGAGCAGGTTCTTTGATGTGTTTGGAAAAAACCCATTGTTCATATTTGTATTGAGTGGCTTTTTACCAAGGGTGCTTGCTTTGCTGCGTTGGGTTGATCATACCAATGCAGAGGGTAAGCCAGTTTACATGACGGCCTTTAGCTGGTTTTACGAATATGTATGTAAACCTGTGTCAATTGATTTAAAAGTTGGATCGCTGGTGTATGCTATTTGTATGGTGGTTTTTTATTGGAGTATAGGGTATGTGTTGGATAAGAAGAAGATTTATATAAAAGTGTAAGTAGCACCTGGTGATAAATTCAAAAATAATTTTCATTTAGATAACTCAGAGGAGTTTAAGGAGATCTTGAGCGGTTTAAAGGAATTGTTTAATTAAAAATACGATCATCCCGATGTAAAAAGGGGTAAAAAGGACAATCATCCATTTCAATAATTCTGCTTTTTGATCTTTTATTTCTACCCGTACTCCCTGTATCTCTTCTTTAACCTGGTAGACATCCTCTTTAGTATCCATTGTATCTTTCAAGGCAGCTATTTTCTCTTCTACATGAGCTCCAATATAGTCAGTCAAAGCCTGCACTTCTTTTTCGCCAATCTTTATTCGTAATAGATAAAACAGCTCTACTGTATTGAAGGAATGCACTTGAAAATTGTTTTGATAAAATTAATCCAATCGAGTTAGAATTTTTACATGGGATATTCGACAACAAAAAAAGGATAATATAGCCTGTTTATTAAAGCCCCCATATTACAAGAACTTTACAAGCATGGAACAATTAGCTTATAATATCCGCACCAAAATAGCGGTGTAACACAACAGGTAACTTTATACCTTCTTCAGTCTGGTGATTCTCTAAAAGGCAGGCAATTATACGTGGCAAGGCCAGGCTGCTTCCGTTTAAGGTATGCACCAATTGTGTTTTGCCTGTTGCATCTTTAAAACGGCATTTTAAACGGTTGGCCTGGAAGTTTTCAAAATTACTTACGCTGCTCACTTCAAGCCAGCGTTGCTGGGCAGCACTGTACACTTCAAAATCGTAAGTAATAGCACTGGTAAAACCCATATCGCCTCCACACAAACGTAGAATGCGGTAAGGCAATTCAAGGCTCTGTATTAATTTTTCTACATGTGCCACCATTGCATCCAAAGCTTCAAAACTTTTATCGGGATGCGCAATCTGTATGATCTCAACTTTTTCAAACTGGTGTAAGCGATTCAAGCCTCTTACATCTTTGCCATAGCTCCCGGCCTCCCTTCTAAAACATGGGCTGTAGGCAGTCATCTTAATAGGCAAATCATCTTCTTTTAAAATGGTATCGCGATACACATTTGTTACCGGCACCTCCGCAGTTGGTATTAAAAAAAAGTTGTCTTCGGTCACATGATACATCTGCCCTTCTTTGTCGGGCAACTGGCCAGTTCCATAAGCGCTGTCTTCATTTACCATAAAGGGTGGCAGGTATTCCATGTATCCGGCTTCTGTATTATAGTCAAGGAAGTATTGGATTAATGAGCGCTGCAACTTGGCACCTTTGCCAGTGTAAACAGGAAAACCACTACCGGTTATCTTGGTGCCCAGCTCAAAATCTATGAGCTTGTATTTGGTTGTAAGGTCCCAATGAGGGGTAGCACCTGCATATAAGGTTGGCTTTGTTCCGCCTTCTTTTACCACAACATTTTCTTCGGGGGTTTTGCCTTTTGGAACAATAGCTGCGGGCAGGTTTGGTATCAAGACTAACTTTTCCGTTAACTCTTTTTCAACCTGCGCCATCCTTTCCTTTAAGGGCTCAATGCCAGTTTTCAGTTGAGCTACTTCAGTCTTACCTGCTTCAGCTTCGTCTTTTTTACCCTGCTTCATCAGGTTGCCAATCTCTTTGCTGGTGCTATTTATTTTGGATTGTGTATTATCAAATTCAGCCTGCAATTTTTTTCTTTCTTCGTCTAACGCTATCACAGCATCTACCAAATCGGTCTGCAAAAAATTTCTGACTGCCAACCGCTCAATTACCGCCTCGCGGTTTTGGCGTATATAACTCACCTGTAACATGTATAAAAATTTGCGGCAAAGATAATAGCAGTAAATTCCTTTGGAAATTATAAAAAGTAACTACAAGGCTACAAATTATAGAGCGGCAAGACCCATGAGTTATGATGTTAATAGGTTGTAGATTTGAAGTAAAGCAAAACGAAATTTAGTGGTCCGTACCTTAACAGTAGACATCATTAATGACAAAGCGATGCAGTTGTTGTATGACCTTGAAGGGTTGCAACTTATTCGCATTCACAATCAAAAATACCAACCCGAAAACAGGGCAGACTTTGTAAAAAAGTATAAGGGCTCAATGACCAAACAGTCCATACAAGATATTGACCAACAGATAAATGAAATGCGAAACGAATGGGAATAAAATACTTGTGGGATACAAATACTATTGTGTATTAATTTCAACAGCAGTTTGGTACTATTGCAGAAAAGTTTATGAATAGCTTGCTTCATGAAAACAAACCCATTTTATCAGTTATAAAACATACCTAAAACAATTGTCAGCCAATCAATGAGCAGTAAGCCTTTGCTGTGGTAACGTTGCTCTTAAAGATTGATGGCCAGGAATTACAATTGCAGCCTAAAATCTATTATATGGCAGAAAGTGGGGTATGAAACATTTTTTCCTTTTGAGCTACCTAAGGTTATAGCTTTGATGGAAAACAATAACGGAGAGTAGAGAGTGGGTCATATTTAGAAAGTCTTCCTATTGTTCTTTTCAAATTTTTAAAGTCACGGTAACCTTGCAGAATACTTAGTATATGAAACAAATGGGGATGTTTTATATACTAATTATAAAGCTGCCAAGACAGAGGCGGTACAAAAGATTAAGGGAATAATGATCATCATGCGGTTAGAGGTCCAGAACCGTATGTTTGCTGCAGACTTTATAGTTCGAACGATTATTATAAACGAATTAATAAACTCAGAATGAATTTACAACCATACCAAGTCAGCCGTAAACAAAATAATGTTTATGAGTTTGAGAGCATTGGAAAAGGTCGGGTTAAAAAGATCGTGGAGCTAGAACCAATGGAAGATCCTACAATCTTTAACTTGGCAATGGGAGATGATATTGGCGGATTTATTCGGTACGATAACAGAACCAAAAACAACGATCTGGATAAAGTAATGGAAACAGTGGCGACAATTGTTCAAGATTTCACCTTGGCCAACCCTGGAATATCTGTGTTTGTGACGGGAAATCAGCCCGCAAAAACCAGGCTTTACCAAATGTACCTATCTAACAATTTGGATGCTGTACTTAAACATTTTAAAGTTAGTGGGCTCAACCCTGAGAGAACATTTGAGGTGTTTACTAAAGACAAAAATTACGCTGGTTTTTTGGTGAAGCGAAAGTAAGCATCTAAATTTACTAATATGAAAGGTGTGCAACTTCAAAATGCAGCTAAGAAGAGCAAAGGGGCCTCACACGCTACTAAGGCGGCATCCTCACACACTTCAAGATCAGCTGCTACCAAAAAACAGTCTACTGGGAAACGAATTGTTAAGCCAAAGCGAAGGGTTGCTGTTTTGATGCCGGAAAAGTTAGCTATAGCAAACGATCTCTTACGAGGAGTGCAGCTTCCTGCTGACTGGTAAAATAGAATTTGTTAATTAGTAATGTATTGAATATATACATGAAAAAGCAGCAAAACTCAAATTACCAGATGCAATTATCGCAGCCACGGCAATTGAATTCGACCTTATTCTGCTCACCCGTAATGTTTCAGATTTCAATAAAATACCCGATTTAAAAATTACTAATCCATGGATTGCTTAAAGTAGACCTTTCCACTACCTGTTAAACAGTTTAGTTAAGAATATTAAGTGCTTTTCAGGGTGGCCTTCCAGTTGATGGGGTAACAATCGCCACGCCCAGTTTTTTGCTGTTGTGCCAGGCCGGTTCATCCTGCTGTTTTCATCAAGCCCCAATAAATCCTGTATAGGTATTATGGCAATTTTTGCCACAGACCCAAAAGCAAGCCGGTTAAATACATCATGCACGTCGTCTGAAGTAACCAGGCGACCTGCATATTTATTGATGTTTTCTCTCTCTATATGTGTAGAATCTTTTCTATGCCATCCCCTTGTAGTATTGTTATCGTGCGTGCCGGTATACACTAAAAAATTCTCATTGTAATTATGAGGGATGTAGGTGTTTTCAGGCAGGTCCTCGCCAAAAGCAAACTGCAACACCTTCATACCAGGTAAATCAATTTCATCTCTTAATTCGTACACCAGGTCATTGATATCGCCGAGGTCTTCGGCTACAAAAGGCAGTTGCCCCAATATTCTTTTTACTTCTCTAAAAAAGTCGCTTGCCGGGCCGGTTTTCCATTTGCCATTCCTGGCTGTGTCGGCACCAGCAGGTACCACCCAATAATCTGCGAATGCCCTGAAATGATCCAGCCGAACCAGGTCAAACAGCTCGGTATTTTTTCGAAGCCTGTCTATCCACCATTTATATTTCTGATCTTTTAAAACATCCCATTTAAATACAGGCATTCCCCATAACTGTCCGTCGGCACTAAAATGGTCAGGAGGCACCCCTGCAACCTCAACAATGTTAGCTTCCTCATCTAAACTAAAAATTTCGGGATTAGACCAAACGTCTACAGAATCGTAGCTGGTATAAAAGGGAAGATCGCCAAACAACTTTATGTTTTGCTTATTACAATACATTTTCAAACCCTTCCATTGATGCAGGAAAATAAACTGTAACCACCTTGTTTTTTCAAGTGTATCTGCATGTTCGTTTGTCAGTTCTTCCAATGCCTCCGGGTCTCTTAGTTTAAATTGAGCAGGCCACAGATACCATGGCTTTCCTTCATTAATATCCTTTATAAGAGAATACACTGCAAAATCGTTTAGCCACTCCCGTTGTTGCCTGCAAAACACATGGAAGGCATGCTGCAAGGGCGATGATGCTTGCGCTTTAAAAGCCACCCATGCCTTATCGAATAAGGTGTTTTTTATGTAGGCTGCCTGTACAAAGTTTACAGTCTCACTACTATGCAATTGCAATTCCTGCAGGTCATGTTGCTCCAGCAAGCCTTCTTTACAAAGCAATTCGGGGCTTATTAAAAGTGTATTGCCTGCCCTGCTGCTGGTAGAACTGTAAGGCGAGTGTTGCTGTCCATCTTCAGTAGGATTTAGGGGCAGAATTTGCCAATACGTTTGCCCGGTTCTATGTAAAAAATCGGCAAATTTAAAAGCCTCCGGTCCCATATCACCAATACCAAATTGACCGGGTAAAGAGGTTATGTGCATGAGTATGCCTGCCGTCCTTTCTTTCACAACTTCTTCCTGTATAGTTAATATTGAGAACGGCAATTTGTCGAAGAGAAGGTCTACCTGAATTTCTTTGCTGAACGATAAACTCTCCTGGGTAAGCGTTCTAATAATCATGCCTCTAACTTGTGGAGGTAATTCAATCCTTGTATCGGACCAGTCAATATTTTCAATGCCTGTTTGCTGCTGTTCAGCAATTAAAGAAAGGTGTAAAGGCGCTATCACCACAATGGTTTTACCCTCAAATTTTCGGGCAAAAGCAATAATGTTTTCTTTGTAACGACCACTAACCGTAACAGGTATATAATCTCCTTTTAAGAAAATAAGTTGCTCTTTCTTTCTAAGATGAAACAGTTGTTGTGTAAGCCACAATTTTATTTTTCCATCAAAGTTTGTAGCCCATAATTCTTCCACAGTCTTCAGTGGCTCTTTGTTGTATTGAAGGTCTATTTCGTACAACAAATTTGTAAGTAAAGCATAGTCTACCGTACGGCGATTATCGGGGTCTACAAAACTTAAATCCCAAAGTTCCGCTGATTGATAAGTATCGGGAACACCCGGCGACATAAATTTTAATACCAGTTGCACTAAAGAATTTACAACCCCATAGGTCGACACTTTATGGTGAAATGTTGTAAAGCTTTTCCAGAAGGGTCTTGTCTTATCAAACAACAATACCGCAAAGCTTTTTTCAGCCTCCTCGTATGGCTCGTTTGGTGTGGTATAGTTACTATTTGTTTTTGCTTCGCGAAGGGCTTTCTGCAAATACTCCTGCAGCCGGTTTATAATGTCATCTTCGTATTGGCCGGGCATTGCATAAGCACCTAACAACGTTTGATAAATAAAATATTCATCATTGTCATCCGGTGCACCATCTACTTTTAAATCGCTGTTCATTTGCTTCCACTCTTCTACCCTGGCAAACCATTCTGATGGCATATCAGATAATACATTTAACCTGGCTCTTACATCTTCGCCTCTTTTAGTATCGTGTGTTGCTGTAGCATTTAAAGACAGCGGCCAATTGCGTTGGCGATCAAGCATCATCTCATGATATTCATCGATGGTGATACCAAAGGCTTCGGGAGAATCTCCTACTTCGTTATGTGCAATAAAACGATTGTACGTATACATTAAAGTGTCCTCTACACCCTTGGCTGTTAGTGGCCCGGTATACTGCATACACCTTTGATAAAAACGCAGGGCATTTGCATTATAAGCTTCGTTGTTTTGAAGCGGTTTAACCAGTATGGCATTTTCGAGCAGGCTTACTGACCTGGTTAAAGCAGGACGTATATTATGAATTTCAGAAAATATTTGCTTGATAGCTACCGCTTCTTCTTTAGGTAACGGCATACGATTGCCATAATAACGGTACACGGGGCATTGTATTAAAAACTCACCAATTGCCAGGCTTAATTCATCAGGTTTAAGTTCTGCCAACTCTTGGTGGGTGGCCAGGTTTAAGCGGGTAAACAAACCATTTAAATTGTCAAGCTCTCCACTCATACTATCCGTAAGTATGATGGATTTTTTCTCTCTTATTTGTTGATACACAGAGGTAGTATCCTGTACAAACTTTTGATAAAATTCAGTGAAAGCAGGTTCGGCCGCTTTATTAGTAAAAAGGTTGTTTACAAGACTAACGAAATCGTAACCTGAGTTACCTTGTACCGGCCATCGTTTTAATAATTCCTCACCAGGCTGTAATATTTTTTCTACGATTATATAGGTCTCATTACCGTTGATGGCACGCAGTTGCTGCAGGTATGTTGTAGGGTCATATAAACCATCAATATGATCGATGCGCAGACCCTGTATGGTTCCTTCAGCAACCAGTTGCCGTATATACTTATGATGATGATCAAACACCTTTGGATCGTGCATGTTGAGTGCGATCAATCCATTTACAGTAAAGAACCTTCTGAAATTAATTTTGGTATCTGTTTTTTGCCAGTGCGTTAACTGGTACTCCTGTTCGCCTGCAATTTTCTTTAATTTTTCGGCATCGATATTTATACGCTCCAGGCATTGCCTGATCAATTGATTTGCCTCCTCATTACTCATAAGCGATGCAAGCTGCAGCAGTATTTCGTGCCACTCCAAAGCATACATTTTTGGCTCTTCAACCTGTTTCAACTGTTGCAGTTGTTCAAGCAAAACATTGATGGAAATATTTTGATGAGGATCTGCTTCCTGCAGAATTGTGATGTATGAAAAACTATTCAACGGGTAATAACTTCCCTGGTAATTAAATTGAAATCGTTCATTATTGTATTCAATAACCAACTCTTTATTATCAATCACCTCGTTTAACGAGCCCCCTAAAAAGGGCACCATCATTTTGCCCTGGAATAAACTTCCCGTATGGGATACATCAAAAAATGAAGCATATTCAGATTTAATCCCCTTCTCTAATACATCCTTCAACCACGGATTGTCAGGATGAAAAGCCATGTGGTTGGGAACAATGTCCTGCAACCAGCCGATATTGTTTTCTTTCAGGTGACGGGTGATGTTTAGGAATTGAGCTTCTGTCCCTATTTCAGGATTGATTTCATGCGGATTAAGGCCATCGTAACCATGAGTACTGCCCGGAGAAGATGTAAATATGGGCGAAGCATAAATGGTGCTTACGCCTAGCTTTTGCAAATATGAAAAAGTAGCTTCGAACTTTGTAAATGAAAAGTCTTTATGAAACTGCAGGCGGTAAGTAGCAATAGGGTTATACATAGAAAATGTTTGTTCAATGGAACTGCTTTCTTGTAGCAGTTCATAATTTTTTTAGATTACAAATGGTTAGCAGCAATGTTTACATGCATAAAAAAATCCCAATAGAATGTGGTTAAAAGTCTAGTTTTTGTACAATACAATTGATTCGGCCTGTAACACAATAGTGCCCTTTTTAATAATGGTGGGTGCCAGCTCGCCGGGTCCATTCCATTGTGTTGCAGCAGAATCTAAAATTTTATGCCACTCTTTATTACCGGTAACAACTGAGTATGATTGTATCTTATTTGAAAAATTAAGCAGGCACAGTATGGTAGCATCCCCTTCACTACGTTCCAACACTAACAACTGTTGATCTTCCTGTACTGAAACATTTACATGGTTCCTGTTAAGCACCTGCAACACAGGCTCGCTTTTGCGGAGACTGATAAAAGCTTTATAGTAATCAAATATTTGTTTTTGCGGTAGTTGATGTATGGTGTTCCATTGAAGTTTTGATTGGAGAAAAGTGCTTTCCGCATTGGGATCCGGTGCATCTTCTGCCCGGTGAAATTCAGCAAATTCTCTTTTTCGACCTTCTGTAACAGCTCTTGCAAGATCAGCATCACTGTGATTGACAAAGTATAAAAAGGGGTTGGCTTCTCCATATTCTTCACCCATAAAAAAGAATGGTAAATAAGGGCTAACCAGCACCGCACCGGCCATTAATTTTTGCATTTCAATACTCACCAACTGACTGGTTCTTTCGCCTAACATTCGGTTACCAACCTGGTCATGGTTTTGAGAAAAAACAACAAATTGTTCGCCGGTATTTTCAGTTGCCTTTACGCCAAATGTTTTTTTTCGATGGGGCGAATACATACCGTCGTATACATAAGCATCGGTGTACGATTTGGCCAAATGCTGAATGCCATTAAAATCCTGGTAATATCCTGTATGCTCGTTAGTTGCAGTAACCCTGAGTGCGTGGTGAAATTCATCTACCCATTGGGCATCCATACCATAACCATGCTCTTCAATTTTGTTGATGTAGCGGTTGTCATTCAGGTCCAGTTCAGCAATTAAATAATGCGTTTTACCGGTCATGCTCATCAACTCATCCACCCTTTCTTTTATCTCCTGCAATATATGTTTTGGGCTAAAGTCTTTAATAGCATGCACCGCATCCAACCGAAGGGCATCTATATGAAAATCTCTGAACCACATTAATACATTCTTGATAAAATAATGTCGTACGCCGTCACTCCAGGCATCGTCAAAATTTATGGCTGTACCCCAGGGCGTAGCATATTTATTAGTAAAATAAGGTCCATATTTTTCAAGGTAGTTTCCTTCAGGGCCAAGATGATTGTAGACTACATCAAGCACAACGGCCAACCCTGCAAGATGACACGCATTTACTAAACTTTGCAAGCCTTCTGCACCACCATAGGAGTGTTGAACTGCAAATGGAAATACGCCATCATAGCCCCAGTTTCTTTCTCCCGGAAATTGTGCAACAGGCATTATTTCAATGGCCGTAATGCCCAGCTCTTTCAGGTATGCAAGTTTTTCTTCAATGCCCTTAAACGTGCCTTCCGGCGAAAAGGTACCCACGTGTAATTCATAAAAAATATAGGAGGATAAAGGCTGGTTGTTCCAATTTGAGTCAGTCCACAAAAAAGTGTTGAGATCTATAGCTTCTGATGATTTGTGGACGCCTTCGGGTTGAGAAATAGATGCCGGATCAGGATAGGATTGGCCGTCATCTAATTGAAACTTATACCGGTCACCCTCTTTTAATTGAGCAGTATTGATTTTCCAATATCCATACTCAGCCTCATGCATTGATATGGGTGTTGGTTCAGCATCAATTATAAGTGTTACGGTATCGGTATTAGGAGCCCATACAATCACCTCTGCTTCATCAGCATTAAACTTTACGCCTATATTCCGCTTCATTTTATCCAACAAGATCATAAGCTATATTATTTGTCGTAATACAATTATGGAACGACTTTCCACTACAACTTTATCGTGTGCCAAATACACTTCTTTTAAGAGTTCAACATTGTTTGCTGTAGTAAATTCTACAAGCCATTTTTTACCATACTTTTTTGCAGGCAAAACATATTGTAGCTTATCGTGGTACGCATTGAATATGATGTAAAAACTATCATCAATTATTTCCTGGCCTTGGGGGCCGACAGCATGTATACCATGACCATTGAGAAATATTCCCAAAGATTTTGCAAAATCTTCATTCCAGTGATGCTGATCCATTTCTTTACCCGATGGTAAAAACCAGGCTATATCTTCTAACCCTTTATCTTTTATGGGCAGACCTTTAAACCAGTTATGACGCCTAAAGACAGGATGCTCATTTCTAAAGCCAATAATTTTTTTTGTGAAGGCTAACAACTCTTCATCTGCTGCCGCCCAGTTTAACCAGGATATTTCATTGTCCTGGCAGTAGGCATTGTTGTTTCCATGTTGCGTTCTGCCCCATTCGTCGCCTGCCAGCAGCATGGGTACACCCTGCGATAAGAAGAGTGTTGTTAAAAAATTCTTCTTTTGTTTTTCGCGAAGCAAATTGATTTTCTCATCTGTGGTTGGTCCTTCCACACCCATATTCCACGAGCTGTTGTGGCTTTCCCCGTCCCGGTTAAATTCCTTATTTGCTTCGTTGTGTTTGTTGTTGTACGATACGAGGTCGTTTAGTGTAAACCCATCGTGTGCTGTTATAAAATTTACACTGGCTGTGGGGTGCCGGGAGTCGCCGGCATACAGGTCGGGGCTACCCGTAAACCGCGATGCAAATTCTCCCACGCCACTTACGGCACCACGCCAATAATCGCGAATACAATCGCGGTACTTACCGTTCCATTCAGCCCAACCCGGCGGAAACTTGCCAACCTGGTAACCGCCTTCTCCAATATCCCATGGCTCGGCAATTAATTTTACCTGCGATATAATGGGGTCCTGGTGAATGATGTCGAAGAAGGAACCGAGGCGGTCTACCTCGTGCAGCTCTCTTGCAAGTGTAGCTGCAAGATCAAACCTGAAGCCATCCACATGCATCTCTATAATCCAGTAACGCAGGCTGTCCATAATAAGGCGCAGCACGTTGGGCATCATTACATTCAGCGTGTTACCGGTACCGGTATAATCCATGTAAAACCGGCGGTCGTCGGTTAAACGATAATAACCGGCATTGTCGATACCCCGAAAGGAGACGGTAGGTCCCATCTGGTTTCCTTCTCCGGTATGGTTATACACAACATCCAATATTACTTCTATACCTGCTTTATGAAAATCCTTTACCATTTGTTTAAACTCGATAACCTGCTCACCCAGGCTGCCTGAGCTGGAATAGCGAACATCGGGAGCAAAGAAACCAATGGTATTGTAACCCCAATAATTGGTAAGATTGTATTCTTTTAAATGCCTGTCTATTATAAAATGATGTACAGGCATTAGCTCAATGGATGTAATGCCTAATTGCTTTAAATAAGCAATGCAGAGAGGATGGGCAAGACCGGCATAAGTGCCCCTGATTTCTTCGGGTATACCGGGGTGAAGTTTGGTAAACCCTTTTACCTGCGTTTCGTAAATTATGGTTTTATGGTACGGTATGTTAGGCAGCTTATCATTCTCCCAATCAAACTGGTGATTAATTACAACAGATTTGGGAATATAAGGGGCGCTGTCAATAGTGCTGTAACTCAAATCCTTATCAGGGTGGCCAATAACATAGCCAAACAAAGCATCGTGCCATTGAATGGTGCCGGAAATGGCTTTTGCATAGGGGTCTAACAATAATTTATGTGGATTGAAACGGTGGCCTCTCTTTGGCTCGTAGGGTCCAAACACACGATATCCATACAATTGCCCTGGTTGTAGGCCAGGTATATATGCATGCCAAACATGATGAGAATTTTCCCTCATTCTAATTTTAACCGATTCAATTTCGCTTTCGTTTGTTTGGAAAAGACATAAATCTACTCCATCTGCATTTTCTGCATGCAGGGCAAAATTTACTCCTTCGCCATCGTAACTGGCACCGAGCGGGTATGGTTTACCGGGATAAAATGCTATGCTCATACTATGTTTATTTACGTTCTTGTATTACTGAAAATCTACTTTTTTTTATTGTGCATAGCCCTTTGAGCGGTCATTAAAATGTTCTTTACAAATGAGTTATTGCTTTTTAAAACTTTAAAATCGTCATCGATATTTTGAAAAAAGATGCAAGTTCCTGATTTTAGATTTCTACATATAAAAACTTTACCAAAGGCCTGGCATCCAAAATCGAAATATGCATATAAATAAGATTAGGGTTATGGCACCAAATGAATGATTTGTATTAATTAAAAGATATTGCAACAACAGGCACCGTTTTTTTATCTAAGAAAATAGGGAACGGGATTTTTTCTTTTTCTACAATCCTGCCACCTTTAATGGAAAAATGCGATTGACAATCGCCAATATGAAAAACGGAGAACTTACTTTTTAAAATTTTAAACCACGCTTTGTGGAGTTCAATGCATCGGAAGCGTTAATTTGAAAGACAGAATGGACACATTTATGAGTTGGTACAAAGAAGATGTTGCTGCAGCTATGAAACAAAGGGAAAATTGCCCATACGAACCCGAAACCGTTTTTTACGGAAGTTCAACCTTTACACTATGGCCAGACATGTACCATGAGTTTGAAGAACTTAAGCCGATTAACCTTGGTTTTGGCGGATCTACTCTCATAGCTTGTAATGCATTCTTCGATCAAATTATTGCCCCATTACACAAGCCACAACGTTTACTATTGTATGCGGGAGATAATGACCTGGGTGATGGTGCTGATGCAAATACTGTCTTTAAAAATTACCTGCTCTTCAAATCTAAACTCAGGTACCATTTCCAGGATACACGGTTTTATTTTATATCAATCAAACCAAGTATAGAAAGATTTGGTATTGTGGATAAAATTATAGCTACCAACAAACTCATAAAGGAAAACATTGACGCATCAGCCGCCAACGATTACTACATTGATATTTTTAATGACATGCTGGACGCCCATGGTAAACCTGTACGAAAATTATTTGAAGCAGATGGGTTACACTTAAGCAGTTTAGGTTATGAAATTTGGAAAGAAGCTATCATGAGTCAATTAATGCTTACAGAGCAGGTAACTTTTTCCACTTGCTAACATGATCTTTTCGATCATCCACATACATCATTTTTTTGGTGAAGGGAAACAGCATCAAACCTTTGTATTACTCCTGTATTTACTTTTAAGAAAGTAGTTTTGAGAACAATGCTTTACCTGTTGAGAGTCATTAAACTTCCTCCCACTTTTCAGTTATTTTATAGAGCTTAGCAGCTATGATGACCATTGAGCTGCAGCAACTAAATGCTATTGAAAAACAACGCTGGCTTCAGTACGCTATTGCACCACGCCCTATTTGCCTTGCCAGTACCATTGACAAAAAGGGCAATGTTAACCTGAGCCCTTTCAGCTTTTTCAACCTCTTTTCTATCGATCCGCCTATTGTAATTTTTAGCCCTTCGCGTAGGGTTAGAGATAACACTACCAAACATACTCTTGACAATGTGCTGCAGGTGCCCGAAGTGGTCATTAACATAGTTGATTATGCCATGGTGCAACAAACGAGTTTAGCCAGTTGCGAGTTTAGGGATGATATTAACGAGTTTGCAAAAGCTGGTTTTACCATGCAGGCTGCTACACTGGTACAACCTCCAATGGTTAAAGAAGCCCCTGTAAAAATGGAATGCAGGGTATTAGAAATAAAAAGCCTTGGTAACAAAGGTGGGTCGGGTAATTTGGTTATAGCAGAAATTGTGTTGATTCATGTTGATGAAAACATACTGGACTCTGCCGGTAATATCGACCAGATTAAACTGCACCATGTAGCACGTTTGGGTGGAGACTGGTATTGCAAAGTAGATGCTTCAAATTTGTTTATGGTAGAAAAACCCAACACAAAAATTGGCGTAGGCGTAGATGCTTTACCTGCCAATATTAGGCTAAGCAGCATTTTAACAGGCAATCATTTAGGGCAATTGGCAAATGTACATGAACTGCCAGTTATCGATCCTTCGTTTGAAGACAACAACCTCAAAAACATCTTCCAATATTACTCACTCAATCCCGATGAGATGGAACAGGAGGTGCACCGCTATGCCGCTACTTTATTATCAGAAAATAAAGTGACAGAAGCCTGGCAGGTGTTGCTATCCGTCTCAGAATTATAACGGCCCTTGTTGTTAGTTGTTGATTAGAATGATTTACGGACTGCTTCAAATTAAAAAATATGCTTTGTCTGTATTTATAAGTATTATCCTTCTTTACGCATAACATGTGGCTTAATTCTTTATTAAATCCTTGAAAATTAATTTCACCTCAAACGTTACTTTTGCGGTCTGCAAAAAACAGAACTATGAGTCAGCATTTGAGCGAACAGGAACAGATACGTAGAGATAAACTTACCGAACTACAAAAACTGGGCATCGATCCATTTCCTGCTCCATTATACCCGGTAAGCATTACTTCAGCCACCATAAAAGAAACATATAAGGGTGAGGAGAACAAGGCTGATTTTGCAGACGTTTGTTTGGCTGGAAGGATCATGAGTATGCGGGACATGGGTAAGGCCTCATTTGCGGTTTTACAAGACAGTGCCGGTAAGATTCAACTGTATGTAAAACGGGATGACCTTTGCCCCGGAGAGGATAAAACTTTGTACGACCAGGTTTGGAAAAAGCTGCTCGACATTGGCGATATCATTGGAGTGAAAGGTTATGTGTTCACCACCAAAACCGGTGAGACCTCTGTGCATGTCAGGGAGCTGACTTTACTGACAAAATCTCTTAAACCGTTGCCCATAGTTAAGGAAGCTGAAGGACAAACTTTTGATGCAGTTACCGATCCTGAGTTTAGGTATCGGCAACGTTATGCCGATTTGATAGTTAATCCACATGTAAGAGAAGTGTTTGTTAAGCGGACAAAACTCATTAATGCCATTCGTAATTTTTTAAATGAACGGGGTGCTTTAGAGGTTGATACGCCTGTGTTGCAATCCATTCCTGGTGGTGCTGCGGCCCGCCCTTTCACCACGCACCACAATGCGCTGGATGTTCCTTTCTACATGCGTATCGCAAACGAGTTATATTTAAAAAGATTGATTGTTGGCGGCTTTGATTGGGTGTATGAATTCAGCCGCAATTTTAGAAATGAAGGCATGGACCGCACCCACAATCCTGAGTTTACCGTGCTTGAATTTTACACTGCTTACAAGGATTACGAGTGGATGATGAATATTACCGAGCAGCTGATGGAAGAGGTTGCCATTGCGGTAAACAGTACTACCAAAGTTTTGGTGGGAGATACAGAAATCGATTTTAAAGCACCCTACAAACGCATCAGTATTCACGATGCTATTAAAGAACAAACAGGGGTTGATGTTACCGATATGGATGAACAAGGATTAAGAGATTTGTGCAGGCAATATCAAATACATACGGAGCCAAGCATGGGCAAAGGAAAATTGATTGATGAGCTGTTTAGCGAAAAGTGTGAAGGCTCTTTTATACAACCAACTTTTATAATTGATTACCCTGTTGAAATGAGTCCGCTTACTAAAAAGCATAGGAGTAAGCCGGGCTTGGTAGAACGTTTTGAGCTGATGGTTAACGGTAAAGAAATTGCCAATGCCTATACCGAATTAAACGACCCCATTGACCAGAGAGAACGCTTTGAAGAACAAGCTAAACTTATGGAGCGTGGGGATGATGAAGCGATGTTTATAGATTATGATTTTTTACGGGCATTGGAATACGGTATGCCGCCTACCAGTGGTATTGGTATTGGCATAGACAGGTTATGTATGTTAATGACCAATCAACCAAGTATACAGGATGTGTTGCTGTTTCCGCAAATGCGGCCGGAGAAGCAGGAGGGGGAAGCTTAGTAACTACAGAAACAAGTCCGTATACAATTTACCACCAGGTGTTACTGCGTATTTTTCCAGGTCAGTAATGCCTTCTTCTGCCAATACCTGCTCATCAATAAATGTATTACCGGTGCATTCGTTTGAAGGGCGGTTTACTATATAATAAGCAGCATCCGCAATTATATCTGTGGTGCGGCTCATCTTCATCAATGCATCTCCACCCAGTAAATTTTGAACAGCGGCAGTTGCAATAGTTGTCTTAGGCCATAGAGCATTTGCTGCTATGTTATACTTCTTTAACTCCTCTGCCAGTCCCAATGCAATCATGGTCATATTAAATTTACTTAAGGTATAAGCCAGATGGTTAGCTAACCATTTGGGATCGTTACTCAGGGGAGGAGAAAGTGTAAGTATATGCGGGTTGTTTCCTTTTTTCAGATAAGGAATGCATGATTTGCTAACAAAGAAAGTGCCTCTCACATTTATGTCATGCATCAGGTCAAAACGTTTGGGTTCGGTTTGCTCTGTAGGGGTTAGA
>JBBQVY010000051.1:0-24239 GCA_038211085.1 Chitinophagales bacterium
CGGCATGTGTAACAATCATCTATTTATTTTATTAATAAAGATATTGCCGGGCGTTGCATTTGTTTCTATATCTTTTTAATAAAAGATTGCGGATATAAATTGCTGATGAAAGGTGAGATATGCTTTTATTCAACCCCTCCGGGGTTGGTTATACCTCCATCTTTCTTTGACCCCGGATTTCGCTCGTGGCTATTCATATTGAAGCCCGCCGGGCTTCTTTAAAACACATAAAACCCTGATTGACGGCCACAATTACTGCGTCCGCCACTCACTGGTATAAGTATTTTGCAGGACACTTAAATCTGAAATGGTTGCAGGACTGTGCGGGTAAAGTACAGGTTGCTCAAAAATATTTTTACGCTTACATTAGCCGTAAAAAAAATTGATGGCAACCAGTTAGCGCTTTAGAAGACTGTTAGTGCCGACTTGTACCTGTTGGTAAAAGAAAGTATCCGTATTGGTAAAAGTCTTGATTTGGAAAAATTACTGGTAACGAAAGTTGCTATGTAGCGATTGCCAAATGCGTTACCAACTTTTAGCATTTACCTTAGCTGCGTCAGCACCACTTTGGCAAACTCAACTTCTGACCCCTCGGCTTGCAGAGCTATCTGGCCCCTGCTAACGGTACAATTATAACCTGCATTCATCAGCTTATTGTTCACCCATACTTTTACGGTATTACCCAGGCATTCTATCATCATCGTATTCCATTCGCCTATCGGGCTTTCGGCGCCATCTTCCAGGTGAATTATGCGACGCGTTTTATTTCCATTGATGCCCCAGTTGGCTTTTGGTCCGCGACGCTGCTCCATGTAAGGAACGGTAATGTCTTCTTCAATACACCAAAAATCACCTGCGTTCTGGTACTCCATCTGCACCTCAATACTTTTAGGAAACATATCATATAAAGCCCGGGAGCGGGAAGCATGTACCAACACACCACAATTACCCGGCTTTCCCGCAAAGCGGTAAGTAACTTCCAACCGGTAGTTTTCATACAAAGAATCCGTTATCAAATGTCCGCCTGGCGTACCTAAACTAACCAGCATTCCCTTGCGTACAATAAAAGGATTTACCAGCGAACTATCCTTTTGCAGGGCAGGTACATCAACATGCCAGCCTTTTAAGTTACGCCCATTAAAAAGGTTTTTGCCCTGGGCGATAACACCATTAACACATAATACCAATATCGCAAACAACAAAAACGGGCGGTAACATTTCATATAACAAAATTGAGGTTCTAATAAAATAGACAGGTTATTAACAGGGCTGAAAATATGTAAAATATCTGCCACTGAAATGATTGATTTCAAAACATTATTTAGGATAAATAATAAAGCTGTTATGTGTTTCCCTGGCTGGCGTATCGCCTAACATTTTAAGTGCAGTATTCAATTCTGCCAGTTCTGCAATGGATAATGGTAAGGCATGTTCATCTGGCTGGTAGGTGGTGCCGGTTGGATAGTCCTTACCGGGTGTAGTGGTCATTTCAATATGGTTACCTAACAGGTACGAAACCTTATGATTGGTGGCAAAGTCAAGGAGGCGTTGCGTACTTACTACAAAGGCCTGCCAGTCGCGTATGTACAATCGGCCGGGGTAGAAACTGTCTCCTGTCAATAAGATGTTGGTTTCGGTATCGTACACTGCAATCGATGCCTGCTGGTGCCCGGGGATGGGAATAATTTCCAACAAACGATTCCCGAGGTCTATGCTGCCAGTTTCAACCGGCCAGTTTTTTATGTTGAAAATTGACTTCACGTCTTCAACATTTAACCCTACAACCTTTGTATTCGGTTTGTTTTTAAATTGAATATCCCCGGCTATATGATCTCCATGAGCATGTGTATGCGCAACTATTAGTTCCAGGGCAGGACTGCCGGCTTTTGTAGCCTGGGTAAGGAGTTTAGTTACAGTTTCATATAAAGGAAAGAGGCTTGAATCTTCGGTAGCGCCGGTATCCATCAACAAGGCTTTTTTGTTGCCTGCAAAAAGAAACATAAAGGGCGCTTCATAATTGATGCACTTGTTCTGCCGTAAAATCCATGTGTTGGTGTTGAGTTGAACAACCTGTATCGCCTCGTCCTTGTTTTGCTTACAATTGGCAGCGCCGTGTATCCATTTGATTTTATTCAAATCAGTCCGGATATTTTTTGCTACACCGCACGAGGAAAAATGCAAGCTTATAGCAATGAAAAGAGGCAGAATTTTAAAGGTTTCCATAAGAGCTTAAGCAGGTTGTTTTAAGCTGTAAAGATGAAACTTTTTAACTGCCCATATTTGTACTCCTTCCACACTAAGCCAACCTGCAAAATGCCTGATAGATAGAGCAATATCGATTTGGCTTATTGGGAGCTAAGTTCAGCCAACTAATGAAAAACAGGGCTACAACTTGGCACCAGGGCGAACGCATCTTAATTAATTTGGCTTTTTGTTGTGCCTTTAGGCACAAATATTATATCGAAAAGCACAAGGCGTTCCTATTGGAACGCCTTGTGCTTTGATGAAACATTTCTACCCACCAATAGACCCTAACGGCATTATAAAGACTGTAATTCTATCCCGGTTTAAATATCAAAAGGCGAATAAAAATAATTGCGTTTGGTTTGGACTTTATCCCCTGTCTGAATGTTTTGTATATTTATTTTATGACAGTACTAGCTATCTACAATCAAAAAGGCGGCGTTGGAAAAACAGCTGCCGCCGTTAATCTTGCATACCAGTCAGCAGCCGAAGGCTATAAAACTTTATTGTGGGATCTTGACCCACAGGGCGCCGCTGGTTTCTATTTTCAAACAGCTTCCACGGTAAAGAACGAAGCAAAAAAACTGTTAGCTAACGAGCTTGATCTAACAGAAGCCATCCAGGAATCAGGTTATGAAAACCTGGATCTTATTGCCTCAGATATTTCGGCACGCAATGCGGATGTAATACTATCGGATTTAAAGCAGGGCAAACGCAGGCTAAAGGCAGCACTTTCGCCTTTTAAAAATGAGTACGATGTGGTGCTGCTTGACTGTCCCCCCGGTCTATCCATTTTACATGACCATATTTTTGCGGCGGCAGATTATGTGTTAATGCCCAATTTACCCAGTACGCTTAGCATGCGCAGCTATGAGGCGGTCCGCCAGCACTTTAGGGATAATAATGTAGACGAATCCAAAATACGTGGGTTTTTTAGCATGGTGGATCATCGTAAGAATATGCATCATGAAATTTTAAATGAGCACCATCGCGATAAATCTTTCTTTAAAAATTACATTCCTTACCTGAGCGATGTTGAAAAGATGGGCGTACAACTTGCCCCCGTTGCAACGTATGCCAACAGTAGTTATGCGGCCCAGTGTTTTAGAGACTTGTGGAAAGAAATTAAAAAGGCCACTGCTTTGTAAGTACCGACCCTTTGCAATGTTGCATAAATAACTAAAACGATCTATACCCATGAGAAGAGAAATAACATCGTGGTACAGCCCGGCCCTTAACCGCGATATGCCGGTAGTTTCGTATGGCCATTATGGCTTTGCTGTTTTAATGGTGCCTACTGCCGGAGCGGATTTTTTAGAGTATGAACGCTTTAACCTGATACATGCACTGGCACCATTAATTGAAAGCGGTAAGTGCCGCATATTTAGCATCAATAGTGTTAACCTCGATAGCTGGATGAACTACAGTATGCAAGGTGAGCATCGCGCCATAAAGCATAACCAGTTTAACGAATATGTTTTTAACGAAGTAGTGCCTTTTATTCGTAATGCTACCAGCCAGGACACCATGATCTATAGTTGTGGCGCTTCGTTTGGTGCATTGCATGCAATGAACGTATTTTTAAAACGTCCGGACATTATAAACGGCGTTATTAGCATGAGTGGCGTGTACGACCTTACAGAATATACACGTGGTTATTGGGATGACCAGGTTTACTATAACAGCCCCATGCATTATGTGCCTAATCTTAGCGATCCATGGTACCTGGATAAAATAAAAGCCAGTCATCACATTCACATTTTTAGCGGTAGCGGGGCTTATGAAGATCCGGACTCTGGTCGCCGCTTTACACAATTGCTTTATGATAAAGGCATTTGGTGCAACCTGGAAATTTGGGATGGTTACCCGCATGAATGGCCTACGTGGCTGCAAATGTTGCCCTATATACTTGCAAACAAATTCTAATAAAAAGAACCCTGACCCGGTGGTGGGGTTTTTGTATTATTGTTTCGCCTGCGTTTAAAACCTACGCTACTTATCAAAATTGAATAAATATTTAAAGTATGCTATCAGGGCATTAGCCATTATTATTTCCCTTTTCCTCGTGTTGTATATTATAGCCTATGCTTATGTATCCCTCAATAAAAAATCTATTCTAACCCAGGTAACCAAACAAATAAGCGAAAAGCTTGATGGTTCGGTTACCATAGGAAATGTTGACCTGAGCTTTTTAAGAACCTTTCCGCAGATATCAGTATTGCTGCAAAAAGTATCAATTAAAGACAGCATGTTTACCACCCATAAGCATGCATTTTTTACTGCCGACAAATTATATGCACGCATCAGTGTTTTCCAGGTAATAGCCAAAAAAGATCCGCTTACCGGCCTACGGATCGAAGATGGCAATCTTTACTTTTTTACAGACACAACAGGTTATACCAATGGTTATTTATTAAAGGGAAAGGAGCCGCCTAAAGCCGAAAGAAAAACCGCTTCTAAAAGAACGATTTTGGATGACATAACATTAGTAAATTTTAATATTATTCAAGACGACAGGCAAAAAGAAAAATTGCTTGATTTTGACATCAAAAAACTGGTTTGCGATATTAAGGATCGTGATTCACTTTTACGCTTTAGAACAAGGAATGATATAATTATCAAAAGCCTCTCCTTTAATATGGAGAAGGGCAGCTTTGTAAAGGGTAAACGCTTTAAGGGCAACTTTGATGTGTTTTTTGATACACGTTTAAGCAGGTTATATTTTAATGATATTGACATAAAGCTGAATAGCAATTCGTACAAATTACAGGGCGATTTTCTACTTAATAAAACGCCGTCTTTTAAGTTAGCTGTACAAACAAAAAACATTACCATGGCAGAAGGCAAAACCCTGTTGCCGGACAAAATTGCTCTTGCAATTGGTATTGTTTCCTTATCCAAACCAATAGATGTAAATGCTGTAATATCAGGGCCCTTAAAAGGTGAGCCACTTGTAAATGTTGATTGGGTAGCTACGAAACCATCTACTATTAACACGCCTTTTTTTGTGTTTGACAACGCCACATTTTCGGGCGGTTATACCAACGAATTAATTTCCGGTTTGCCCCGGAAGGATCCTAATTCCCGGATCTTCATCCATAATTTTAAAGGAGCATATAGTGGCATTCCCTTACGGTCTGATAACATTTACATAGATAACCTGGTAGTGCCCAAAATTAATTTTGATCTTAAATCCGATTTCTTGCTTACCGATTTAAATAACCTGTTGCAAAGCAATTCTATCCAAATGAATGGTGGCAATGGAAATTTGGATATTACCTACTCGGGACCCTTAACAAAAAACAGTAATGCCAACACCTCTATGAATGGGTTTCTTAAACTAAGCAATGGGCTGGTAAGGTATATCCCCCGTAGTATTGATCTTAAAAATTGCAGCGGCACCATCAACTTTACTCAAACTGATGTAGGCGTTAAAGATTTTACAAGTGATGTACAGGGCAATCATATTGTAATGAATGGAGCCATCAGGAACATGCTTTCCCTCATAGGTTCTAATCCCGGCAAAATTTCACTAGACTGGAGTATTTATTCGCCCAGGCTACAATTGGGGACTTTAACCAGTTTATTGCAAAAGAGAAAGAAAGTGGTTAAATCCTATACCCGTCAACATAAGTTTGGTAAACTGGCCGGGCAAATAGATGACATGCTTGAACAGAGTAATGTAAGCCTTGTTTTAAAAGCTGATGAACTGGTGTTTAAAAAGTTTGCTGCATCAAGAGTAAATGCTTCGATAGACCTGATACAGGATAATTGGAACCTTAAAAATATTAGCCTGCAAAGTGGTGGTGGTGCTATGCGCATACAAGGTTACCTGCGTGACAAGGATGCAAATTCTCAGTCAGCAAAATTGAATGTAAATGTTGACAATGCAGATGTGCACGAGATCATGAGATCATTTAACGACTTTGGACAGGATGGTATTTCGTATGCAAACCTAAAAGGTAAGCTTACCAGCGATGTAAACATTACTATGGACCTTGATCGTAACCTGGAAAAAAAGCCGCAAAACATGGAGGGTACCATCAGCTTTTCACTTAAAAACGGAGCACTCATAAACTACGAGCCCATTAAAAAATTGCAGAATCTTTTATTTAAAAATAGAAATTTTGAAGACATACGCTTTGCTGAATTAAAAAATACGTTTGATGTAAAAGGTCGTGAAATTAAGATCAACCGTATGGAGATTCAATCCACTGCACTTACATTATTTATCGAAGGTATTTATAGCATGGAAGGCAATACGGATGTAAGCATTCAGGTGCCCTTAAATAATCTTAAAAAACGTGAAGCCGATTACAAGCCGGAGAACATTGGATCGGATGCTAAGGCTGGTGCCAGCATTTACATACGGGGCAAACCGGGAGAGGATGGTAATGTGAAGTTTAAACTGGACTTGTTTAAGAAATTCAGGAAAACTGATGAGGAAAAGGAGCAGAAGAAAGAAAGGAAGAGACTAAAAAAAGCAGCCGAATAAATTGTAGTTAAACACTCCGATTTTTATGAAGCATATGTAAGTGTTTTTAAACAATGCTTTTCAATTCCCTTTATTCCAAGCGACATTATCAGAGTTAAGAGGGCGTGAATTTCCTCGTACAGTTCGTTGGTAACCTGGTAGGTGCAGGTCCACGAAATTTCGCAGCACTCATCAATAAATGGAATAACTTTTATAACGCCTTGCAGGTGCCTGTATGGAAAAGGTGAAGGTTCAAGCATTGCATAATGCAACTCTTTGTTTTCATCATCTACTTTAATAATGCGTTCAGTATAATGCGAGCCATCCATTAAAACAATACTCCTGTTGGTATAATCTTCTGTAAAAGTTACCTCGCTGGTGCTAACGCCGGGCAGGTAGTTTTCAACCTGGTACAAGTCACTTATAACCTCCCAGGCATCATTTGCAGAAAGCCTAACCTTTAATTGAACAGTAGAATTTTTCATGATCCTGTAATAAAGTAATTGAAAAATGGAACCCTACAAATATAATTAACCAGCATTTATGGCAAAAATCATTTGTATCAATAGCTCCATTTCATTTTTAAATGGCTGAAATCAGGGATTTATAACCTGATCGAGATTTTAAAATCAAAAGCGAAACGATAAATAAAATGGATAACTAAAAGTAAAGATTTCAAAATTTGGAAGGCACACTTTGGCTAAGTCTTCACAAATAAGAATTTATAATTTACCTGTAGCGATTACTGATAGCAGGGAGGAGATATGGCTTACTTATTGTTCGAAAACAATACAAAGTCTAATCCGTCGGCAACAAAACCTTCTTTGTTCTCTTTAATCTCAAAAGTTGTTTTATTGTTATCCTGTGTGTTCATTTTTAATCTTGTCAATTGTTCTTTATCAATTTGCACGGTGTATTTACCGGGCACCAGACCCAAATAACTGTAATAACCATCACTTTCAGAAAGGGTGCGCCCCATAATGTTACCCTTCTCATTTAATATGTTTACAATAACACGGCTAAGTCCTTTATTTGCTGGCTTGCTTTTTAAATATATAGTTCCCGATACTTCGCCCAAAACTAAAACCGGTACTTCAACCACTTTAAATTTATTGGGGTCTATAATGATGGTAATGTTCTTATGTTTAATCTGCCAGGCAATATTCTCAAAATTGGTATTGTCCATTTCCAGGTTATAACTGTTGTTGGCTTCCAGGTTCGAAATTGAAATGGTAGTATCCTTGTTCATCTCCAGCTTGCCCCCGTTTATATGAATGTTCACATTGTTCAGCATAGGCTCGTTAGAGTCTCTTTTTCCGTTGCAGTTAATATCCAGGTAAGCCTTTAGTATTATGCCACCCTTACCAATACTTGTTTGATTATTAAAGCTTAGTTGGTTGGTTTGGTCGTTATACATAAAACTACCCCGTGCAGTTTGCACGGTGTTTACCATTTTTTTGCTTTGTTGTATGGTAAACGAGGCTTGTGTAAACGATAAATTGTAGCGTATACCCAATGCCGCATACCCCTCTCTATTACGACTATTGTGCTCGTACGATGCATTTATAAATCCTTTTTGAAACAAACGCTTTTCAACTTCACACTTTAAAATTCCAAGTTTTTTTGTTGAATATTCATATTGAATTTGAGGCGTTATTCTCAGGTTTGTATTCAACCTGAAAGTAAACGAAAGGTTGCTGTATATAAAAATGTTTTGAGGGTCGTTGATAAATGCGTTGGTGGTTAAATTGGAGCTGATGCCTTTGTAATTTGTTGACAGCAATAACTCGGTACTGGTATAGTTGCTTTTTGGAATTTTAATTTGTGAATAAGAAAACCGGGAGAATAATGTGAATCTCTTATGTTTAAATGGCATACTTACCATCAGCTTTTTCTCATCAATATAATTGACCATGACAGCCTGTTGGCCTGGAACGTATTTAACATAGTTGGCTTCTATCTGCAGGTTAGATGGCAACCTGTAATTGATCATTGCTTTGTTCTGCACCCCGTCAATATGCTCGGCTGTAAATAAAATATTGGAGGTAAGCCTTACAGAAGCATTTACAAATGGCATGGCATTTTTGCTATGGAGGTTAGACAGATATTCTAATCCGGCACCTATGGTCACCCTGCTATTCAACCCATAATTGGCAACAAATCTTGTAAAAATGCCTTTTTTATTATCGTTAACTACACCTGCTGTAAGGTTGTATTCAAACTGCCTGCCGGGTAAAAAATTAAATGGCACATTAATGTTTTCTTCTTTGGTACGTTCCTCGCCCCACGGGCCAAAAAAGCGAAGCTTTACAACAGAGTTACCATAAACAAGCGGTACCTCGAAACTGTAAAATCCCGAAGCATCGGCCTGCATGTAGTTGACTAAAATATTATTAACATACAATTCTACGGTCCATCCCGGCTCTGTATTATTGCTTAAAATGTAGCTTCCAAACGACCGGCGATAAGTGGTAGGGGTATTATTTATTTGCACTCCTAATATTGGTGCAAAAATAGAAGAGGTAGACTGCGCAAACATTTTACCCACCGTTAATTGTTTAAAAACCGGGTTGTTATTGTCTACATATTTCCACTTGTAAAATTGACGGGTTTTGCTAAAGGTTTGCTGGCTGGTGTAGTTTAAGTATACATCCGTTTCGCCTCCGGCTATATTTGCGCCCAGTGCCAGGTTAACCCGTGTTGATGGTCGATAACCCTTTTGCTGGCTCGATACAACCGACCAGTCTGCACTACCCAAATGAAACAGTGAATAATCTCTGCCAATGGTGGTATCTGCTTTTTTTTCGCCTTTTAGCTTAATAATATTTTTGCGCATTAGCTCAAGCTGCATTTCTTTAATAGCAGGCAACTCGTACCGGGAGCTTACTGATACAGAAAGGCTTCTAAAATTAAACTGGCAATCCAGCCCAAATATGGTTCCAAAATGTACTGCCTTTACATAAAAAATACTTTCAACACTTATAAAATCCTTCTCCGGAATATCGTAATTGTTCTGCTGATAAATAATGCGGTTGTGCAGCTTATCAAATACATAGTATGCTTCGGGCTGAATAAAAAAACCTGTTATGGAATCCTCCGTAACAGATAGCTGGTTTTTAATTTTAAGAAAGTCGAACAAGTCTTTTACGGGCAGGTAACATTGATCTTTATAAATTAAAGCCGCCAGTTCAATACTGCCAATGCGCTGCACATTGCAGGTAATTGATATCTCGTCGTAATCAGGTGAGGTTTGAGAAAAAGTTGTTTCAGAATGAAGTAGTAAGATGGATAAGAAAAGTAAGATAACCACTCCTTTAAGCACACCCCTGCCGCTGTCAAACGAAGTTATATTTGGAGCATGGAGTTTCATGTAGAGAGTATTGCATAGAAAGGGAAGGGTTGCCAGAACATTGTTTTATTGCAACCCGGCATAACCATACCTGGTGTTAGCCTTAAATAAATTTGTATTTGATAAGTAAATAGTTTTTGTTGTGTTGTGTACGATTACTCGTTATTGAATGTTATATAAAATGTTCCGCTGTAATTACCTGCTATGGTTGAACCACCAGGTATGGTAATAGTGCCCCCAATATTTACAGATGTTTTGCCCGGTGGCGCAACCGTGGAGCTAAATGGTGAGGTAGGGCTCGAATCGTTGAGATGAAGCGTTATGCTACCTCCATTGCTACCGCTCAAGGTTGCATCGGGCCCGTTCCAGATGCTAATAATGGTGCCCTCAGGCGCTTCCACATCAAAAATTGCCTGCGAAAACAACATGCCCAGGTTCAATAAAACCATATTTCCGGTAAAGCTTCGGCTGCCATTGTTCAAAACGCTAACTGTTCCTCCACCACTTCTAACATAAAAGGCACCAAACTTCAAACCCTGCACAGTTGAAACTGCCAATGCGCCGGGGTCGGGAGGAAGACTATCGGTAGGTGTTTGCCCATAGGAATTTATACAGGATAATACCATTATTACAATCAACCCTATAAATTGCCTAAGCTTCTTAATCATTGTTTTGACCCACCCTTGGAAAAACATTCCAATATGGGAATATTATGGAAACGTATTTGCTTTGCCAATATTGTATTGGTATTCTTAACAAAAAAGAAAGGAGGCCTACGTTTAGCAGACCTCCTTTTTCAAAAAAAATAAAACGCTTATAAAATACCTACTTGACAACCACTTTAAGGGTTTGAGTACCTAGTTTGGTTGTTACCTTAAGCAAATAGGCACCCGCCGGCTGATTGGTTAAATTAATGGGTAATGCCTTTCCAGAAGTTACATTGCTGTATACTTCTTTCTTAATCACCGTTCCGTTTATATCTATAACAGAAATCTCTGCATTTGTAATTACAGGAGTTTTAAGAACAAGGTTAAATTTGCTGCTAGCAGGGTTAGGGTACACGCTCATGCTGATGACTTTAGAGGTATAAATTGTTGATGCTACAGCGGCTCTTGGCGCAAACTGGTTACAAACATTTCTATTCCAGGTAACATATTGTTCGCTTATAATATTCTCACAAATAAATATACCATTCATAATGCAGGGTGCCGCCAGCTCTCCGTTTCTTACAGAAATTTTTCCACCGGGAGCATAAATATTACCGTTAAATTCTGTGTTGACACCATCAATCACCGCCTTCTCCACATCATTACTTAAATCAGCAAGGTAAAAGGTTGATCCACCTGCATTTATTTTATTTCTCTTACCTATAACTATTTTTTCCTTTATCCTTATGATTGTGCCGGGAGAAAATGTAAGAGATGTAAAATTAGCACTTGAAGTGTTTTTATTACCATCTGCAGCGTCGATGTTATCTATACTTATATCGCCTGCACTAAAATTTACCTGTGCTCCTTCTTTTACTGTTATTTTTCCGAAAATGGTTCCACTTAAGGTAACTTTTGCTTTTTTACCTATAACCAGCTTGTTGTAATTGCCGGCCACGGTTCCTGAAAAGTTATCCGGCACTTCAAATGAGGCCAGCTTGTTACTAACACTTGTATTGGTATACACGTTTGGTAACGCTAACTGCGGCGCTTGTTTGGTAATTAAACCTGAAACCGACACGGGCTCGTTTAATTTTACAGTTACAGCTCTTATAAAGGCATTTACCGTAGAATTTTTATTTATGTATACAGGTAAAGATCCCGAATTACCCACAGCACCGTTTACGGTATTATTCTCGCCTAAAGACACAGCTTTAGAAGCAATAATAACATAACTGTTTAATTGGTTTTCTTTGTTATAAGTATAATTAGAATAACCAATACAACCTACTCCATTGCTTACCGTTAAGGTATATTTTCCATCAGCAGCACCATTATCAAGCGTGATAGACTTACTGGTTGACCCATTGCTCCATTTGTAGCTAAGTGCATCAGCCGGGTTTGCAGTAAGCGTTACATTGGCACAAGCACCTCCGCTACTTTGTAATATGGATACCACGGGTGAAACACGGGTATCGCTTATAATATAAGAACCTAAAGATTTTGAACATCCACCTGAGTGAAGCTGCACACTATAGCTGCCTGCTGCCAGGCCAGAAAAAACTTCGCTGCTTTGCAGGGGTCCATTGTTTAAACTATACTCGTATAAATTATTGCCGCCTGCAGCATTTGCAATAGTTATTGATCCGTTAGTATTGGCATTGCAGGTAATATTAGTTGTTACCACATTTGCCTGTAAAGCAGCTACAAAAACATTTATGTATGATGAAGTTATTGTTCCTCCATCGTAGCTTATTTGTACGGTGTACTTGCCGGTTGCTATTGCATTATAGTTGCTTCCGGTGGCTCCATCAATTGTTAAACCGTCTTTCTGCCATTGGTAACCGGTAGCAGCAGCATCTGATAACTGAGCTGTTAATACGACCGATGAACCCTCGCAAACACTTGTGGGGCTAAGGTTGGTTATTGAAACCTGGGGATCTACACTTAAAAATGATGTGGGGCTAAATACATAGGACCTGCCATTACCCGGCCATGTACTGCTTACATACGAAGCATCATTGGTAATTTGATGTGTTTCTGTATTAACCTGTAAAAGATCGGCCTGGGCTTCGCTGCCGGAAATTCCTACAACAGGGTTGTACTTTCCAACTCTACCATCGCTGTAAACAAATTGAATTTGATTAGAATTTTCATACAACCAAATTTGAAATTTCTTATCTGCAATTGCGGCAAAACTGGTGCTTGCAATAAAGTCAGCTAAGTAATATTCAATTACCAGTTTTCTATTGGTGGTTCCCACAATTTTGTAGCTGATGTGACCATCATCACCGGTAAAAAAACCTGATTCAGACCATGGCAATAATACCTGGTAGCCTAAGGATGCCGAAGCATTGGGTAACAATACTAATGCTCCACTGGAGAATACCTGAAAAGAGGTAAACGTATGAGATACAAATTGAAATGGAAAAGACAGGGGTGTTTCGGCCGATGCCTGGTCGTCGGCCCTTATAGCACCCAGTAAGGTGGTGGCATCTGCCATATTTTCCAACTCAACATTCGTTTTTGTTTTAAAATAATACTGAGTTGAAAGAGAAGGTTGACTTTGTGCATACATAATCTGTATGGCACAAAAGTTCACTAAAATAAATAGGTAAAGCTTTTTCATTATGAATTATTAAATAAAATATGGAATACAACGTAGTGGTGAATAAAATAGTATAGAGCGCTTATAATTGGTTTTTAACAAAATGTTTACTTAATTCAGTATCAGCTAAAACTGAACATGTTATTCTTAAAAATATTTATACAACAATGACCTTAATTGGTTTTACAACATGCTTAACCGAAGTAATTATAATATACCTGATTGAAAATAAAGTGCGTGGCAGAAGTACAATTAATTGATATTTTTTTCATACCTGGTGTAAGACAGGCAACTATTTTTAGGGACAGTAGGGGTAGCTATTTATAGTAATGAAATAAACATGTTTACACCCGTTATTTCCAGGCATAAACATGTTGATTGTAAAGCCTTGCTTTATTGTATCAAGACCATTTGCTCAAAGTTTTCCCCGTCGCATTTAATATTCAGATAATACATTCCCTTAGCTAATGGCCGGCTGAAAGGCAACTTATAACTTCCAGATCCACCCTTGTAATCTATGGTCATTTCGGATATTTGCTGTCCATTGCTATTAAATAAAATAGCCTTGTAAATTCCCTTTTTCAAATCAATAATTTGAAAATTAATTTGATTTTCATTTGTCGGGTTAGGATATACTTTTATAGAAGGAACATAATTATCCATTTTAATCATTACAACTTTGCTCAGCAATTGCTTACCATCAACCTGAAGCGATTTTACCTGGTAATAGTTGCTTCCGTAGAATGTAGTATTATCTAATAAAGTATAAGATTGAGAACTGTTATTATTTCCTTTAGCTGCTACAGTGGCAAAGGTGGTAAACCTTACTCCGTCAGCAGATTTTTGCAGTTCATACTTCAAAATATTTAATTCACCCGCAACATTCCATTGCACTTCTATATCCTTGTTTTTGCGGGTAGCATTAATACCTGTAAATGTAACTGGTAAGGTAGAAGGCATTTTGAATACAATCTTAAACCTGTCCGCATTTTTAGAAGTGGCATCTGTTGCTATGATAGTAAAGTTTATATAATTAGTATCAATAACCGATAAAGGTTCAAGTGTATTTAAATAAGCATCGTACAACCATGGCAACGGGGCATGAGTGTTTAATTGCCTGGCAAATATTTGCAGGGTATACTGGCTTTTGGTAAGCTTGGTTATACTCAGCTTCATTGTATCATTATCAACAGGAAATTTTCTGGTACTAATGCTTAACAGGCTGGCATCTTCAACAATTGCCAATCCTTCCGCAGCACCTGCAATCTTCAATCCATCATCATAAGTAACTGCATTATCAAAATTATCATCAAAGGCCAATAAGGCACCATCATTTAATGTGGTGGTTAAGCCATTATTGTATAACAGGTTAATGGCCATTAAAGGTTGTTCATTTACACCTGTTTCTCTAAACACACTGCTGTTAATATTAATTCTGTCATCAATTTTATCAGTTTCAGAAATAGTAAGCCGTGGGTTGGCTGCTGTGGTCTGTACAAAAAACGCCTGCCCCGGTTGTACATACCTGTTAACAGCAATAACACTGGATAAAGGGGAAATCAGCGCTCCTAAAGTGGTAGCGGTTACTGTTACATAACCACCGGTACTTGCCAGGTTCGCATCCCAACCCCAAATAGTTTTAGATATATTGGTTTTTAAAACCGACTTCCAGTCAATTGTACAGGCATATGGGTTTCCTATTAATGAGTAATTACCTATAGTAGCAGAAATGGGTATTGCAGAAGTAGTATTATACACCTGTGTACCCGTTAAAATTGTACCGGTTTGTTTAAGCGTGGTTGGGTTAGGTGTAGAGGAAGTAACTGAATTAATACGATCACCATAAACAAACATATAATATCCAACACCTGCCTTTAAAGGCGTTAGTTTGGTATTTTTTCCATTTGCCGATGTATAAGACACAAACCTTTTTGTAACGTCGTTGTAGGTATAAAGCGAGGCATTGTTTGTTGCCTGGTCAAAACCATCTGCGGCGGTTCCGCCTGTAATAATGGTTCCAGCACCTGGGGTTGCTACCCCTGCATTTTGCCAGTTACCCCAAATGGATTTTGCAGCTTCGCCTGCGGTTAATACCGATGATGTACTGGTTGTAACAGAGCTGGTAATAAGCCTGTATTTTCTTCTGCCGGCAATATATCTTTCTACTGTCACCTCTCCAATAATGGGGGTTGCTGCGTTAGACGTAATGGCACCTATACGGGCTGTTGATACACTGTTTGAATTTATTACCAGGTATCCGTTTGTATTGATAAAGCCATTTTTTATTGAGAAAATATTGCCAATGGAAAGCTGGCTTGTTAAGGTTACCCCTGCTACGTTATCAACAATAATGTTAGCTACTTCCGTCGTAAAGGCATTACCGGGTATAGTTTGGGCAACAGCACTTTTCAATTCTAAAGTACCAGCTTGAGCACTTATACTTTTAGCCGGAGCAGTTATGGAACCTGTTAACTGCAGCTTACCTTCTAAGGTTAAGGTAGCGCTACCCTGCATATCAAGGTTGTACGCAGCCACCATATCCGCGGCTGCAATAACCGGGTATTTTGCCAGCCCTGTCGGAATAATAACCAGGCTTTTATCGTCTGGTGTAAGGTTTGAACTCCAGTTAGTATTTTCTTTCCAGTTATTGGTTATCCCTTTCCAAATGTATGAGGGCTTAATAGTAACTGATGTGGTAGTGGTAAACGCCGCGCATCCTGTACCAGCGTCAACAGTATACGTAACTATATATATTCCGGGAGTACTGGTTTGGGGAGAGACCTTTCCACTTATTGTATCCACTGCAAGACCTGCAGGTGTAGCAGAAAATGTACCATCGTTGCTGCCTGTTAAGTCCACTGTTTTGTCTCCGTCTGCATTATAATAAGGATTGTCTTTATAGTTTATTGTTGCGGTAGTTACTGGTTTAATAACAATTGTTGTTTTTACTTCTACTGCACTACAACCGCTTTGTGCGGCAATGTTATACTTAACCTCAAAAGAACCGGCTCCGCTTGCTGCAAGGTTTATAGCACCTGTGGCTGCATTTATTACCAGTGAGCCCGCACCGCTAAACACACCGCCTGTTGTGCCACTAAGGGTTACATTGGCTGTGCCACCTGAAACACAATACGGCGAAGCTGTATAACTGATAACAGGTGCCGGGATAGCTGTAATAGCTACGATAGCAGTTGCTACCACTTTAATGCAACCGTTGGCAGCAGCTATGGTATAGCTAACTGTGTAAGTACCCGCTACACTTGTTGATGGCACAATACTACCAGAAGTAGCATCTATATTTAACCCTGCAGGCAAAGCACTATAGGTGCCACCAGCTGTTCCTGAACGTGAAACCGATTTAGCAGAAGCAGTAACACAAAATGGTGCACCGGTGTAACTAATGGTTGCTGTTGGTGCAGCAACTATAGTAAGAGTGGTGCTTGTTACAAACTGGCTGCAATTGTTTGCTGCAGGTATGGTATAGGTAACTGTGTAGTTGCCTGCATTGCTTGCAGCAAGATTGATCGCCCCTGTTGAAGCAGTTATTGACAGCCCTGCATTGGCAGTATAAGTGCCCCCGGTAGTACCATTTAAAATAACGTTGGCAGTACCGCCCGATTTACATAATGAGGATGGACCATAGCTTATTGATGCGGATGGAATGGCTTTTAAGATTACTGTGGTAGTGGCCTGGCAACCTGCGCCATTGTACACAACAATGTATGTATCTGGCAGGCTGTTGTTAAGGTTGATAGCACCTGTAATTTCGTTCAAGTCAAGACCATTGTCAGAATCGTAGGTGCCGCCTGCTGTACCGGTGCGTGTTACATTTATAATGCCTGTGCCACCGCAGAAGGGTGAACCTGCATAGCTTATAGTAGCTGTAGCAGTTGCACTAATGGTAATAGATGTACTGGCTGAAACAGCAGCACAACCATTTGCAGCAGGTGCGGTATAGGTAACGGTGTAGGTACCAGCGGCACTTGATCCGAGTGCAATATCGCCGGTAGTAGTATTAATGGATAGACCCGTTACCGGAGAAAAAGTTCCACTGTTAGCCCCTGTAATTTCTACTGTTGCTGTATCACCCGATGCACGGCAATAAGGCGATTTAGGATAACTGATGATGGCAAAATTAGCCTCGGTAATTGTTACAGTTGTAGTGGTAGAAAACGCCGAACAACCCGATGCTGCATTTATAGTATACGTTACAGTATAGGTTCCAGGTGTACTGCCCGCCGGGTCTATCTGACCCGTAGTTGAATTAAGATCGAGACCTGCTGTTGAGCTATAAGTTCCACCTGCCTTACCTGTGCGTGTCACAGTTTTAAGACCCCCGGATTTACACAGGCCGGTGCCGCCATAATTTATGGTTGCTGAAGGTGCGTCTACAATTGCCAGGGTGTAGTTTGATGATGATGTGCACAGTGAAACCACCGCTGTATTAGTGATTACATAGGAACCGGCAATACTTGCCGATGGGTTTATAGCCCCGGTATTGGCATCAATGGACAATCCTGCAGGACTGCTGGTAAAGGTGCCTTTTGTACTTCCGGTGTTCATTCGTACAGCAATGATGTTTGCATTAGAACAGTACGACGTAGCCGCATAATTGAAACCACTTGACAGCGTACACAAATTTGCTTCACCCACTGCAAAATCACCAATCGTAGTTACCCCGGATACCTTAATATTGGTTGCTGTGGATGCACCACTTTTAGTTGGATAACTCCATGCGCCATTGGCATACAAACCAACATTGAGCGCTGTAGCTACCATAGGAGTATAGTTATCGGCTGCATTCCAGTTAAAGGTTATAGTAATATTATTATAAACTATACCACCTGTTGCAGGTTTGGCAAGTGTAAAGTAGCGGCTGATATTCTTATTAGACAAGTTTGAAGTTCCTATATTGGGGTGGGCTGAGGCAGTTGCTCCTGCTACCAGGTTACCTGCTGTAGTTATCGATCCAAATACAACATTAATTGGCGTATAGTGTGCCGGACCTCCAACCTCGTAAGTTCCACCTGTAGCGGCAGAATAATATTTTTGTAAATCACCGTTTACCCAGCCTGTTGATGCTGATGCCCCGGTAAGGGTACCTCCTGAAGGTATAATTACTTTATAGCCATCGGCTGTTATAGTACCCTTTGTAAATGTTAATGCCTTAATAGTAGCATCGCTGGCAAGTATTAAACTGCCCGAAGCTTTGTTAATTTTCACATTATTAAAAGCGTCTGTTGAGGTTAAGTCTTGGTCCTCAACCCCATCAAAGTTTATAGTGCTACCCGTGTTGGTAAAAGTTCCACTGGTCATGTTCCAGTTGCCGGCAACCATATGTGTATAGGCTCCTGCTACAAATGTTGAAGTGCTCAGGTTAAAATCACCGGCTATGTCAAGAATACCCGCAGCAGTTTTTGTACCTGCATTTGAAAGTGTAAGATTTCCATAGCTTAAGGCTCTAATGCTTTGGGTTGATCCATAGTATTCTACAGTACCCGAAGATCCCAAAGCAATGGTGCTATAATTGGTAGGAAAACTATTGGTGCCACCTATACGCAGTTTGGCACCGTTACCTACACTTATTGTTCCGCCGGCAACAGTTGCTCCACGATTTATAAGATTAGCACCTATATCAAAAGTGCCTCCATTTATATATATGTTGCCCCTGGTAGCCGCAGACGAATTTAATGCAGTGAGCGCACCCGCCAGGGTTTTAGTACTTGATCCGCTGATTTTTAGAGTAGAGTAAACCAACACGTTTGTAACAACCTGGTCTACAGTATTGGATGCATATTCTACAATAAAGCCTGGGTTCATTATTACCGTACCATTTATAATATAGTTACCTGAGTATAAGTTAGTAGTAATTTTTACTGTACTTCCGTCGTTCAAAATTACATCGCCAATAGTAGCTACATAGGCGGGTGCTTCATTTGGGTCCAGGGTTCCATTTATAGTAAAAAGGTTACCTGTGCCCGACACGGTAAAGTTCTTATTCATCTTCAGCGTACTTCCCTTACTAATGGTTAGCTTTCTAAAAGTGGTAACGTTTGCACCGCTATAATTTTGGGTAGCTCCGGCAAATACTACATTAGAATTGACTCCTCCTGAAGAAAAGGTTCCGGAGTTACTCCAATTTCCTGTGAGGGTTAGGGTATTATTAAGAGCAACCGTACCGTTACTGTTAATGCTAACGTTTCCCGAAATACTTAAAGGAGCGTTAATGCTGATAACGGAAAGCTTAGTGCCGCCCACGGTTAGCGAGTTACAGGATGTTGAGTAGGAGATGGTGGGCTGGTTGGCTCCTGTAAACTTGGAGTCTCCAATTATAGCGTTTACAGTAGCGGATGGAACACCATTTGACCAGTTGGCCGCATTGCTCCACGAAGTGCTGCTCGTACCCATCCAACTGGTGGTTTGAGCAACAGAAAGTATGGGCAAACACAGTCCAAAACAAATAATAAGCAAGGTGGATAACCAACTTTTATTTGCAAGGTTAGGTTTGGAATGGGGTTGAATATTCATTTATTGGATTTTTATCAAACTCTAAAACGTATCAAATTGGTATTATATTTCTTTAACTACTTAATATATAATGTGCTTTGAAGAAATTGACCCTCATTTTCCCGGTGTGGGAAATATTTAGAGGGTTTGTTTGATTTTTGCATAGAGATTGGCCAAAACTTTTTAAACATTCTTCACAAAGTTTTTTGCTAATAAATGCAGAATGTTTTAAAGCAATGGTCTTATTTGTTGCGGTTATTGTCGAAATACGCATCAGGTGGCTAACAAAAAAATATCCTTTGCCAGGCAAAGGATCTATATTTCATTTGTATTTCAGCAGGTTTAATTTAATTGTATTTCTTGTTCGGCCAAACTTTTTGCATTAATGGATTGGTCGGTATACAGCACCTGGAGTTTACCGGTATGGTAGTCCACACCCGGTAATTTGTTTAATTTTATTTGAGACTTACGGGATGGGTTGGGAGTATAAACTGCCAGGCCCTTTACCATTCCTACCCTGGTTTTAAGTCCTGCCGGAGAAATGTGTTCCACTACAACATCGCCGTACGAAGACATGTTACCCGACCTGTTAAAGGTTACACTAACTGCAGAAAGGGTGTCTTCGTAAGTGTTTAGTGCAACTTCTGAGAAACTAACTTTTGTATCGTTCTCTCCTACCCTTATAATTACAGGAATAGAAATGCCGAATACGGGCACGAGGCTTACCGAAATAGAAGTATCATTGGTAACTTCTTTTTCGCCCAATGGTTTTTCTTTAGGTATTGCCCTGAAATATAAATGAGAACGGTACTCGCCTGGTTTCAATTCGCTTGATTTGGTAACCTGCAATTTTACAGACTGCGCTTCATTTGGCGCTAACGTAACCATGCGGGGAAAATAACGTACATTCTTATCAGAAAAATTTTGGGCAGAATCTGGTTCAACAATTTTTTCGAATGCACCATTTTCTTTCATGCGCATTTGAACGAACGATATTACATAGGTTGCCGTATCGGTACCTGTATTGGCAAGATTGATTTCTTCTGAACGTTTAGCTCCTTCAAATACTACCCGCTTAGGCATAATTAAAAGGTTGCCCTGTGCTTTTGCTTCTGTACCAAAAAGTGAAGCGAGGGTAAATATGCCTGAAATAATTGCCGTTAGACCACGCTGGTATGCTTTAATATTTCTGTTGTTCATTGTTGGTAGGATTGTGACGGATAGTTTGAATAGGGGTAGTGGATTATCAGGTAATAAACGTAAAACGCTCAACAAAATTGTAAACTTTTACATAAAAAAAGCGCTACAAACAGGTAGCGCTTTTTATTGAATAAAGTTTTAGTTTAAATTAATTGTAGTTAACGGCAACATCAAACGGAGCTGATACATACACACCAGCCTTTTGTAATGCATCTACATTTAAAGTAGCACCTACGAACATAATTTTGCTACCGGCAACCAATGCACTTGTAGCACCCAGGTCGCATTCAAAAGCATTAGCAAGCATAGTTTCGTTACCAGGACCAGTCGTGTTAGTTAAGGTAACATCTACTGAAGGAAGGGTAATTGCAAAAGAATACGTTCCCTCTCCGGTAACTGTAAACTTTGCCGCTGTTACTGTACCAGGAATTGCTGGCAGCGTAACACCACCCGATTTTGTTCTGGTACCTGCAGGGGCCAATATAACAGTACCTGCTGTACTTGTCACAGCTACGTTACCAAAGTTCATGTCTACGTTTTTGGTAATTGCAATTGGCGTAACAATGGTGGCAGTTGCTGTTGCCGTTGCCGTTGATTGTGCGTTAGCAGTGCTTGCAAAGCCAATACCTAGTATGGCTGCAGCTACAATTTTCTTCATGTTTTTCATGTTTTTGGACTTTTTGGATTTTTTGGATTTTGTTTAAAAAAAGGTTTCTTACTAAACGGCTGTATAATTAAATAATTGTAAATCATCAAATAATTTTTAATAAATTTTTTGGATAAAGTGATGAAGGCCATGTTGTTTAGCCTGAAGGATTTACAAATTATAATTTGTAAAACAGTTGTTTTTAAACCAATTCTACCAGGAAGAAATAATAATGTTTAAAAAAATTTGTGTTGATGACAAGCAAGAGAATGAAACATTTATGAACCTGAAACATCAGAGGTTACATTATTTATTTCCAGGGGTGTAGCAGTTTATCAAAACCATTTATTTCTTAAAACTGAGCTGCATAAAAATTGAAAATTTAAGAACTTTAAAAACTCCCTCAGCACATTTGCCCCTTAAACATTTCCCTTTAAGGTAACTGATGTATGTTGATAAAACACGTCTGCAGGCCGGGTTGTTATCCAATCATTTCTTCTTCAACTTAGTATTAAAACCAATTGAAATGATACAAGCTTTACGTTTGAGCCTCGTTGTGGTCCCTACTAATTCTCATCCAAAGGCCACTGGTATTTAGCCAGTCAGCCGGGATGCAAAGGCTATGGGAATTGTTACACATAATAATAAAAAACCACTTTCGGTTGCAACGGTAACCATCACTACTAACTCAACCTGTAAAAAGAAATTTAAATTATTTGGCATTAAACGTAAAATGCTTACCAAAATCGAAATCTTTTACATAAAAAAAGCGCTCCAAATTGGTAGCGCTTTTTTATTAAGGGTTTTTGTTTTAATTAGTTGTAGTTCACAGTTACATCAAATGGAGCTGATACATACACACCAGATTTTTGTGTTACACCTACATTTAAAGTAGCACCTACAAACATAATTTTGCTACCGGCAACCAATGCACTTGTACCGCCCAGGTCGCAGGTAAAAGCATTGGCAATCATAGTTTCACCACCAACACCTGTTGTGTTTGTTAATGTAACATTGGTTGAAGGAAGCGTAATAGCAAAAGTATAGGTACCTTCTCCGGTAACTGTAAACTTAGCCGCTGTAACCGTACCAGGAACAGCAGGAAGGGTTACACCACCCGATTTTGTTCTTGTACCGCCCGGAGCCAGTATTACCGTACCCGAAGTACTTGTTACAGCTACGTTACCAAAATTCATGTCTACGTTTTTGGTAATTGCAATGGGGGTAACAATTGTAGCAGTTGCTGTTGCAGTTGCCGTTGATTGTGCGTTAGCAGCGCTTGCAAAGCCAATACCTACGATGGCTGCAGCTAAAATTTTCTTGATGTTTTTCATTTGTTCGGATGTTTTTGTTTTCAATAAGGTTTCATTGTAAACGGCGGCTTAAAGAAATAATTGTAATTCATCAAAAAAAAATTTTGATTAAGCGATGTAAAGCCATCTTGTTTGAACTCAAGGCTGTAGAAATTATAATTTTTAAACCAGTATTTATTAAGCCAATTCTACCAGAAAGCAATAATATTTTTTTAAAAAAATCGTGTTGATGACAAGCAGAAATGAAACATTTTTAAACCTGAGACCTCTGAGGTTATATAATTCATTTCAGAAGTTGTAGCATGTTTATCGAAACCCCTTCTTACCAAAAACATCGCTCCACAAAAGAGGAAAATATTTAAACCTTAAAAATTCCTTAACCTTGGGTTAAGATTATCATCATATTACCTCGGCACATTTGCCATTCAAAACATACCCCTTAAAAAAAAACTGAATAATGTTGATGCAACTGGTCTGCAGGCCGGGTTGTTCCTCAAACATTTCTTCTTCAACTTATTATTAAAATCAATTGAAATGACACAAGCTTTACGTTTGAGCCTCCTTGTGCTCCTACTTATCCTCATTAAAAAGCCACTGGTATTTGGCCAGTCAACCGATGCATCGGCCAGGGGTATAATTACAGATAACAATAAAAAACCACTTTCGGGTGCAACGGTAACCATCACCAATAACTCAACCGGTTTTACATCGGGCACGCAAACCAACCAGGATGGGCAATACTATTTTAAACAATTGCCCTTAGGTAATCCGTATACGCTGCAGGTGAGTTTTATAGGTTACCAAACGCAGCTAAAAAACAACCTCGCCTTAAACCTGGGCGATGAATTGATTAATGACTTTCAACTATTAAACAATAGTTCAAACCTCCAGGAAGTAGTAGTTAGTACCAACTCCGTCAGCAGCCGGATAGATCGCTTCGGCGCCAGTACAGCTATTTCGGCTAAAATCATTCAGCAGATACCTGCCCAAAACCGAAACTTTAACGACCTGGCTTCTTTGTCGCCGGTTACTAACGGGGCAAATATTGGAGGTCAACGATTTTCTTCAACCAACTACTTAATTGATGGCGTAAGTGCCCGTAATAACCTTACCAGTGGCGAAATAGGCAGAGGCCCATTTTCATTATCGCTTGAAGCCATTCGCGAATTTGAGGTAATTACCAATGTATACAATGTTGCGCAGGGCAGGCAGGGTGGTGGTGCTATTAGTGCTGTAACCAAGTCGGGTACC
>JBBQVY010000052.1:0-23935 GCA_038211085.1 Chitinophagales bacterium
TCACATTTAAAATGTTGGATTTTGCAAGGCTCTTTAATGGTATTGGATTGTTGGAAAGTAAAAAGTAAAAATAGGCTGCCTTTACTCATTACAAAAGGCTTAGGCTTAAATAATTGTAGGAAAACGATTTACATTTTTGTAGTAGATATACACAGCAGGTTCTTTACCCATTGCGGTAAACCATTGCTGGCAATAAGGTGCCATCCAGATTGAATCGCCTTTTTTTACGGGGTACCATTGTTGGTCAAGCATATAAACTCCCTGACCTTGTAAATACATCAGTCCATGTTCCATAATATGGGTTTCCACCATAGGTAAATGCCCTCCGGGATCGTAGGTAAAAATATTTACGGCCATATCAAAAGCAAGATGGTCGGGTAATAAGACTTGTAACCTCAGGGCCGGGTCCCCCAGGTAAGTGGTGCCATCTATTAAGGCAGAATCTCCGAACAATACCTCCGGCACATCATAGCCAGTCAGTGGTTCAAATTCTTTATGAAATGTAAGTATGCGTGTTCGGTTAACAACATTTACAAATGAGTATTCCTGTTTGATGGGTACGTATACAAATTGCCCCTCAGTTAATTTTTGCTTTTGCGTACCAACTGTTACCAAAGCCTCACCTTGTTCAACATAAAAAAATATTTCAGAAAGTTGTGTAACCCCGTTAAGGTTACATCCTTCTTCTGCCGTAATCAATGTTTGACAAAGATTAGCGCCCATGCTCTCGTTAATAATAACATTGACCATGCAATTGTTCCACCCGGGTACTTTGCTATTGATATATCCATCCGGGCTGATGATGGCATGGTTGCTCTTAACAACAGACCGGGTAAGTGCTGAAATTTCCATGTTTTATTCCTGGTTATAGTACTTAATAAGATTTTGTATGAAATGATCGGCAACTGTAATAGCTGCTTCTAAGTCCTTAATCTCAACGTCTTCTGCGGGATTATGACTAATGCCCTTGTAGCACCTTACAAACATCATACTTACGGGGCTTACAGCCGATATTGGCACCGCATCATGACCTGCGCCACTTACCAATTCTTTTACTTCGTACCCCAATTCTGCAATAGCCCGTTTTAATAAAAAGTTTAAAGTATAATCACATTTTACGGGTAAAGATGACTGTACCAGGTTGATTTGTGTATCGATATTTCTTTTATGGCCAATACCTGTTACAAGCGATTGGATATCGTGCCAGGCGGTATCCAGCGCATCTTCATCATCGCTGCGTACATCAAGCGAAAACTCAACGTTGCCGGGTATAACGTTGCTGGCCGCATTACTGATGTTAAGCATACCAACAGTAGCCACAATTTTTGCATGTGTTTTGGCAAAATATTCCAGTTGAAGAATACAATCCGCAGCACAGCAAAGCGCATCCTTCCTCATGATAGTCGGTACCGTACCTGCATGTCCGGCTTCGCCCAGGCATGTTATGGTAGCCCGTTTTTGACCGGCAATTGCTGAAACACCAGCCACAGGTATACCAGCTTCAAATAAAACGGGACCCTGTTCAATATGAATTTCAAAATAACCCAGCCATTCACTTGCAGGAATTTTGTCACTTTTAAGTTTAGAGACATCGCCGCCTATTTCAGTAATGGCGTGAGACAGTGGGATTTCCCTGTTATCTTTTTTGTTAAGAAGGGTTTCATCAAAAGTGCCGGTTACCACTTTGCTGCCCAAAAACGTACTGTGATACCGAACACCTTCTTCATCGCAAAAGGCAATCAATTCTATATTAAAAGGAAGTTCAATTTTTTCTTCAATTAGATGTTCAATAAGGTCCAGGCCCATTACGATACCCAATGGTCCGTCAAACTTTCCTGCGTTGATTACCGTATCAAAGTGTGAGGCTACAACAAAAGTTTTGGCAATGGCTGTGCTGCATGTTAGCCTTCCTCTTACGTTGCCAATATTGTCAACCCTTGTTGATAGTCCGGCTTCAGTAAACCATTGCATTAACATGTTACTGGCGCTGACAAATGCCGGTGTACCAAATACCCGTGAAATCATACCGGGCTCGTCACTCAGGGCAGCCAGGGCATCGATCCTGCTAATAATTTTTTCTGCCCTTGTTGTCATGTTAGCCTTTTTATAACTGACCCAAAATTAAATTGTATCACCTCACCATTATCGTAAACTTGTTTACCGCCCAGGTAAGTGCTTTGAACCACACCATATAGTTGTTGACCCAGGTAAGGTGTGATTTTATGTTTATGCAAGATCAAATTTTCAGTTACTAAAAAACTTTCATCAGGGTTCCAAATAACCAGGTCGGCATCGTACCCTTTTGCTATGCGTCCTTTTTTATCACTAAGCCCTGTAAGTTTTGCAGGGTTTTCGGTCAGCATTGTAGCCATATATTCCAGCCCAATGTTGCGTTCTCTGGCGGCCGTCCAAAGTACGGGCAATGCAAATTGAAGTGATGCAATGCCACCCCAAGCCTTTAAGAAATTGCCACTGCGGGTTTCTTTAAGATCCGGTGTGGCAGGCGAGTGATCTGTAGCAACAAAATCAAGTATGCCCTCCTGTAAAGCCCTCCATAACTGTTCGTTGTTAGCCTTATCGCGTATGGGTGGAGCACATTTAAATTGTGTTTGGCCGTCCTTAATGTCTTCGGCAGAGAAATATAAATAATGCTGGGCTGTTTCGGCAGTTAAGAGCAACCCCCTTTTTTTAGCTTGCTCAATTTGTTGTAGCGCTGAGGCCGATGATACATGTACAATATGAACACGACACTTAAATTGTTCGCACAATCTTATCATTAATTCAATGGCATCATCTTCCCAAAATGCAGGACGGGAAGCCATGTAATTTTGATAAGAGCGGTGGTCGCCATTTACCCTGTTTATTGAATCGGTTAACTCGCTATGCACCAGTAAGGGTAACCCATGCTTTGCAATGATGGGCATTGCTTTAACCAGGTCTGCCTCGGTTACGTTGGGAAAATCATCGATACCTGAATGGGTAAGAAAGGCTTTAAAACCTAACACACCACAATCAATCAGTCCTTCTATCTCACCATCATTACCGGGCACAACACCACCCCAAAAACCTACATTGGTATGTAGCTTATTTTTAGTTGCTGCTATTTTTTGGTGAAATGCCTGGACTGTTGTTGTAACAGGAGAGGAATTTAGTGGCATATCCACAACCGATGTTATTCCACCTGCAATGGCAGCACGGGTTGCTGTGTTAAAGCCTTCCCAATCGGTGCGACCTGGTTCATTAATGTGTACATGTGGATCGATGATGCCCGCCATGACGACTGCATTTCCTGCATCAGTAATGGATACTTCTTCAAGAGTATTGAGTTGCTCTACAACATCTTCAATACTACCATCGTTGATTATAATGTATCCGGGCTGTATGCCCGAGGGAGTAATGATCCTGTTGCTTTTAATGATTGTCTTCGCCAAAGAAATGAATAGGTTTATTTATATAACTGCTTAAAAGTAAAAAACAAAAATTTAATGCAGTAAAGGAAGCATTAAATAATCATGAGAAGCTCCTTTGTAATTGTAACTCTTTAAAACCTACATTGCTATCTTTAATTTTTCATCAAATCGGGTCATCGGTCCGGGAAATCAGTTCGAGTAATTCAGTATGTTTAATTATGTTCTTTTTGGCGTTTTAGTGATCATAGTGTTTATGCTCATCGGGTTAACTTATCGCCTGCATAATATTTCTTCGCTACCTGCTAACACTACACCCGGTGAACAAGATGTAGATGCCAGGCATTCGGAGGATGAAAAGATGGACTTGCATCAGGGTTTTATTTATGCTTCTATTATTTTGGCTATTATATTATTACTGGTGTTTACCTGGTACCTGGTGCGTGGGACTGTGTGGGAAGGTCATTTAATGGAATGGCTGAATATTATCATCCGATTGATGCACATAACTTTTGGCATTGCCTGGATTGGTGCTTCGTTCTACTTTGTGTTTTTAGAAAATGCACTTAACCGTACCGATAATGTACGGGATGAACTGGCCGGAAATTTATGGGCTATACATGGCGGAGGATTTTACTACCTCGAAAAATATAAAGTTGCCCCCGGTACCATTCCCAAAACACTTCATTGGTTTAAGTTCGAAGCATATTTTACCTGGTTAACGGGCATCAGCCTTTTGTTTGTGGTGTATTATTTTAATGCCGGTTCTTTTCTTATAGATACGAATGTTCTTAACCTTACATCCTTACAAGCCGTAAGCATTGGTGTGGCATCGCTGGTGGTGGGTTGGGTGCTGTATCATTTATTATGCAAGACTTCCCTTGTTAAAAATGGTCCTTTATTTGGCTTAACAGGCTTGTTACTAGTTACCGCATTTGCGTGGTTTTATACGCATTTTTTTAGTGGAAGGGGGGCCTTCATTCATTTTGGAGCTTTGCTCGGTACATTAATGGCAGGTAATGTATTCTTTATAATCATACCTGCACAAAAGGCAATGGTTCGTGCTGCAAGGGAGGGCAAGTACCTGGATCCCGATTTGGGTAAATTTGCCGGGCTGCGCTCGTTGCATAATAATTACCTGACATTGCCGGTGCTGTTTGTAATGGTGAGCAATCACTTTCCCAGCACATTCGGATATAAACAACCATGGATCATTCTTGCCATTATAACATTAGGTACCGCAGGGGTGAAACACTGGCTTAATCTTCGCGAAAAAGGGCAGTTAAATGTTTGGGTGCTTCCTGTTTCAGTAGTGATACTTTTTGCTGCTGCATATATATCAGCCCCGGTTCAGCCTGACACCAATTGCACAAAAGAAGTTTCTTTCAACCAGGTAAACTCCATCATCCAAAAAAGATGTGTGAGTTGTCATTCCTCCATGCCTACAGATGACGTATTTAAAACGGCTCCTAATGGTGTGAGGTACGATACCCCGCAAGACATAGTAAGGCTAAAAGATAAAATAATGGAGCGGGTAGTTATTACAAAGACGATGCCTCAAAACAACAAAACCAGCATTACACAGGAGGAAAGAAATATGATCGGTTGCTGGATCAGGCAGGGAGCATTAATTAAATAGTGTGTAATATATTCCCATTAAGGGCAAGCATCTTCTCAACAAAAAGTTTTATCCTCGTTAATAAATAATCAACGTATATATCCCGGTTTCAAATTAAAAACATTTCTTGCATAAGTTAAGATTGCAATTGCATTTTACTTACTATCAATAAATTGTATATGGCCTTTTACAAAACCCAGACGCATCCCAAAGACTTTCAATAAATCCCCACGTGTTTTTAAATTCCGATGGTACAACAATTGTTAATCTATAAACCAGCAATAGTGTTAACCAAGTTGATATGTACCCTTGTAATTTACTGATAATTGATGATGACGGAGATGATGTGGAATTACTGGCTGATGCACTATTACAGGCAGGCTCCAGCAGTTTTCATTGTGTAAAATCTGCAATTGAAGCACTTTCTTTTTTGGATGAATGTGAAACGGAAGAGGCATTACCCCGTTTAATTGTAACTGATTTGTATTTACCGGTTATTAACGGTATACAGTTAATAAAGACCCTTACGCAAACTGAACGATACAGAAATATCCCCGTATTCGTTTTATCAACTTTGGAGTATGAAATGATTTCTGATTTTCATAAGAACCTTGCAGCAACAGGTTATATAAAAAAACCTACGAGCTACAAGGATTACCTTAAAGTAGCTGCTTTTTTAAGCCACAAAAGTGCTGCATAACAAAGCAGTTTTGTTTAATACTCCTCTTTTTTAAATAGAAAAAACTACCCGGTTATGGATAGTTTTAAATATTTCTATATCAATTTCATTTTAGTTCAGCGCCTGCATTTCTCCATCAACAAAATCCATTAGTGAATGGATATGCTCCGGGGAAAGATCAAACTTTAATCCAGCAGCCTCGTACAAAGCAGGCAATGTTTTGGTACCGCCCAAGCTAAGGGCCAGCATGTAATTGTTAAGTGCCTGTTCTTTGTTTTGTTTAAACTGTTGCCACATACCAATAGCACCTAATTGTGCAATACCATATTCAATGTAGTAAAAGGGTACTTCAAACAAATGTAACTGGCGCTGCCAGGATGATTCACGGTATGCTTCCAACCCGCTAAAATCAATGGTATCGGTAGAAAATTCATTAAGTATTTCCATCCACTTGTCAGTTCTTTCGTCTACGGTATGTGTTGGGTTTTCATACACCCAATGCTGAAATTTATCAATCGTGGCAATCCATGGAAAAATGCTGATGGTTCTTTCGAGCTGGTGTTCCTTCGCCCTGTGCAGGTCATCCTTATTATCAAAGAAAACCTTCCAGTAATCCATGCTAAAAAGTTCCATGGCCATGCTGGCAACTTCGGCAATTTCCATTGGGTACTCTTTAAAAGCACTCAACTCTAAAGGGTGTGCTAAAAACGAATGCACTGCATGACCACCTTCGTGAACCATTGTGGTTACATCGTGCATTTGACCTGCAGCATTCATAAAAATAAAAGGGGCTCCACTTTCAGCTAACGGGCAGTTATAACCACCCGGTGCTTTGCCTTTACGGCTCTCCAGGTCAAGGTGGCCTAACTCCTTCATTTTACGAAGGCAGTCAGCAAAAAATGGATTCAATTCTTCAAAACAGGCAATAGTTTTCTCAGTCAGCTCCTCGCTTGTTTTAAATGGGTTTAATGGAGCTACACCTGCGGGTTCAGCTTCCGTATCCCAAGGACGAAGGGTATCCACTCCCAATTTTTCTTTCTTCTTAACATTAATTTTTTTAACCAGCGGCAGCACGTGCAATTTCACTGCTTCATGAAACTTAAAGCAATCTTCTTTGGTATAATCAAACCGGCCAAGTTCGGCAAACTTATAGTCGCGGTAATTTTCAAAGCCTGCATTTAAAGCAACCTGGTGACGCTTTTTAATCAACTGGCTGTATAACATGTCCAGTTGATTTTTATCCTGCAAACGGCGCTCATTTATCTTTCTATACACCTCTTCTCTTAAGCCACGATCATGATTTTCTAAAAATTTAGCAGCCTGTTGTAGCGTGTATTCCTGGCCGTTTACTTCAACACTCATTTTACCCGATATCTGGCCAAACTGCTGTTGCATTACACTTAACTCAGCCTGTAATGGAATGTTGGCTTCCCTAAATAAGTCGATGCTTTTTCGAACATTACGCAGGTAAGTAAAATATTGTTGCTCATCCAGCTCAGAAGTGTAAGGGCTCTCAACCAACTTCCTGTTCAGCTTATCGGCATAGGGTTGCAGCTTTGGCTGTATCTCCATGCAAAAAAAGTTGAAGGCTTCTTCAAAAGATTTCTCATTGGTGTCGCATGTCATGCGTATCTGGCGCCAGCAGGCATCTTCACTTACCACAGCCTCTACTTCGCTCATATCTTTTAACCACTTTTCCAAATCTGCCCTGCTATTGAGAGGTCGTTCGGTAAGATCTTTAAAAAATGGTTCTAATGATGTCCAGTCACTCATTACAAAATCAGCAGGCACAAAGTGACGTTCCAGTTTTTTTATATCAGCATTTAGTTGCATGATCAATTATTTATCGTTACAAAATTGTTCTCATTCCTTTCAACCAATAAACCTGGCAAAAGCCACATAATATTAAACTCAAAAGCCGCAAGCTATTAGCCAATCAATAGGCTTTTGGCTTGCGGCTTTTTCTATTCAATTCTACTACAATTCTTCAGTCTTTTTTTTGCGTGGCGCTTTTTTCTTAGGTGCTTCTACTGCACTTTCGTTTGTTGTTGCCTCTGTGTCTACAGTTTTGGCTTTTTTAGCAGCAGGTTTTTCTACAGGCTTCTCTTCTGTAGTTGCAGCCTCAGTTGTTGCCTCATCTTTTTTAGGATTAGCAGCAGCTTTTGCGGGTGTTTCTTCCTTTACTGCAAGTGTTTCCTCTTCAACTGCGATTTCTTCCTCTTCTTCTTCAACTTCAGGAAGCTTTAATTCAACCTCATTATCTTTTAGTACGCTGTACCATTTTACCATCTTCTTCATATCGCTGGCGTAAACCCTTTCAAAGTCCATATCAGGGTATACTTTTTCAAAGAAAGCTTTTATTGCAGCAGCATCTTTTTGATCGGGTAAAGCCTCTCCACTTGCCTGGATAGCCTGTAATAATTCCACCAGGTTAACATTGTCACGCACGGTATATACTTCAATACTTTCAAGGTGAGAGAAGTTGTGAACCCTGCTGGAAACAAATTTTGTACTCTTATCATCAAGCGACTTAACGATGGCGCCATCTTTTTTACTTCCTACCAGTTCAAACAATCCACTCATTCCGGTAATCGAAATTATTTTTCCATATTCCATGTTCATCAATTTTTTGGAGGTGCAAGATAAAGGAATTAGGATTTAGTGGATGGCATGACCGCAATTTTAAGATTTGTAGTTTGGGTGCCGGCAAAGCATGAACGATATATGAACCACAACGACACATCGGCACGGAGGTGCACATAGATTTTGGTTCTGTCAACTGTCACCTCACGTCTTCTTCTGAGCCACAAAGGCACTAAGGCACAAAGAAGCACGAAGGTTTTTTACTATCAACTGTCAACTAACATCTCCTTTAGGCCATCTGCCAACCAACAACACTTTTAATGGTATACCGTTTTGTGAAGCCTTTGGTACTATTGAAGCTACTTATTGCAATTGCTTTTGGACGGGATTATGAAAAAGAATAGATTGCAAGTGACAATTTTCATTAGTGGAAACGTAGCTTTTGTTAACCTTCTTTTGTGATCAAACACTACCCACACAAATAAAAATTCACTTCTATTTCACAACTATTAGCTAACAATTATAGTTAGTTAAATTATAATTATGGCTAAAGTAACGTTTGCTAACAAAGACCGCCTTTTTTACCAATCTGTAAAAAATTCAGTAGAAGAATATTTCAGTGATAACAATATAAAAAAGACAGGTAACTGGAAACTATACCTGAAGACTATTATTCTTATACCACTGGCATTTGCATTTTACCTGGTGTTACTGTTTGCAAAATTACCTGTTGCTGTTAATGTGGTGCTTTGCATTCTTTTCTCATTAAACCTGGTAACCATAGCTTTTAATGTTATGCATGATGCCTGCCATGGTAGTTATTCAAGCAAGAAATGGGTGAATGAATTGTTAGGATTAACCATGAATGCTTTAGGCAGCAATGCTTTTTTATGGAAGATTAAGCACAATGTTATTCACCATACTTATACCAATGTTGATGGGGTTGATGATGACATGTCCAAAAGCCCTGTCCTAAGAATGTGCCCACAGCAAAAATGGTTTCCTGCACACAGGTTTCAATTTCTGTACATGTTTGGATTGTATGCGCTAACTACTATTTTTTGGTTGTTGATTTTTGATTACCAGCGCTATTTTCAAAGAAAATTATACACTACTCCTATTGCAAAAATTGATACGAAAGAGCACCTGCTTTTTTGGATTGGTAAAATATGTTATGTCATTTTTTATGCAATTATACCTATCGCAATTTTAGGTTGGCTGCCATGGTTGGTTGGATTTTTAATTCTACATGCCACCATGGGCTTAACGCTTACCATCGTATTTCAATTAGCACATATTGTTGAAAAAACAGCCTTTGAGCAAGTGGGTGAAGAACCAAAAGTTATAGACAATGACTGGGCTGTTCACCAGGTACTTACAACTGCAGATTTTGCTCCTAAAAGTAAAGTGGTATCATGGCTTGTCGGGGGATTGAATTTCCAGATTGAACATCATTTATTTCCCCGCGTCAGCCATGTTCATTATCCTGCACTTAGCAATATTGTAGAAAGAGAATGTACCAAGTTCAACCTTCCTTATCATTCGTATCCCACGCTTGCAGAAGCAGTGGTTTCGCATGTAAGGGTAATGAAACAACTAGGTAAAAAAGCAAGCTAATGCTCCAGCATTTCTTCGGGCACATCCGTCACTTTTTCTGAGAATGATTCATTGATCTCCCTCATTACTTTTTTAGCTGTAAAGCCATGGATGATTACAGAGATGAGAACAATGAAAGAAATGATTGACCATAATTCTTTCTCATAGCCAAAGAAGTAGGCGTTTAAAGCAAAGGCCAGGTAAAAAAAGGAGCCAATGCCCCGTATACCGAAAAAACTGATGGCCCACTTTTCTTTAAAATGAACGGGAACACCAATCAAACCTATCAATCCACTCATGGGTCTTATTAAGAAAATAAAGATTATAGCTACTGCTACCATGGCCCAGGTCAGGTAATTCAAAATCCCCGACGCAAGGCTTCCTCCAAATAATATTAGAACGATAGCTACCAAAATTCGCTCCACCTGGTCGGTAAAGTTGTGAAGCTGTGTGTGCAGCTTATGGTTCAATTCAGAGTTTCGTAAAGTAATTGCAGTAACAAATACAGCAATAAAACCATAGCCATTCAATAATTCGGTTAAGCCATATACCAGCAATGTTGCCGCTATGCCAACAAAACCATCTTTAATAACTACAAAGTCTTTTTTCTCAGGCAGGTAAAAAACGAGGTATGCTAAAAAGCGACCCATTGCATACCCAATACCTACGCCGGAAATTATTCTGTAAACAAGATCGTAAAGTATCCAACTGCCTATATCAAAATTCTTATTTACGGTCATCATAGCAAGTGCAATTGCCAGCCACGTAAAGGGAAATGCTACCCCATCATTCATTCCTGCTTCGGCCGTAAGTGAAAATTTTACATTGTCTTTAGTACCCTCCATAGGAGGTCCAACCTGCACATCCGATGCAAGCACAGGGTCTGTGGGTGCAAGAGCTGCTCCCAGTAATAAAGCACTTGCTATATTAAAACCCAGCATATACCTTCCAAGTACAAACATCAATCCTATACTTAACAGCATGGTAATGGATATAAGTCGAAAGGGTATTTTCCAGGTCTTGAATGAGAAGGGCTGATCAATTTTTAAACCTGTACCCATAATTGAAATAATAACTACCAGTTCCGTAAGGTGTTGCGTATAGTCGGCATATTTTATAGGATTGGGTGTTGGTAATACGTTACCAAACAAGGAGTAAAACAACATACCTATAGCCACGTAAATAACGGCAAAAGATATCCTGATCTTTTGAGACAGGTAGGGCATCCATGCCATACTTAAAGCTGCTAAACCAATTATTGCCAGACTAAGTATATAACTATCCATAGTATTAACTACAAGAAATAAAAGGTTCCGAAATAGTCACCTTTGGCTTATACGTAAAAAACATGCCGAACTCTATATTTAAAAACGAGCACAAAAAAACGCCCCTGCCGGGGCGTTCAATTAAAATCATTTGATCAAAATATTTATTCAGCTTCAGCCACTACTTCTTTTACTTCAGGTATCATTCTTTTCATCATTCCCTCAATGCCAGCCTTTAAAGTAATCATACTGCTGGGGCAACCGCTACAGCTTCCCTGCAACATAAGGTTTACTATACCATCGTCGTAACTTTTAAATTGTATGGCGCCACCATCCATTTCAACAGCAGGCTTTACATAATTTTCCAAAAGTTCTTTTATTCTTTTAACTACATCGTCATCATCAGCACTTATGGTATTGCCTCCATCAGCTTTGGTTATAACAATATCTTCCTCATTAACTACGGGACCACCATTCTCTAAATAATCTTTTAAAAACTGCTTAACAGTTGGAATAATGTCCTGCCAGTCTTCAGTATCAGCAGTTTTGGTAAGCGTAACAAAATTGCTGGCTATAAAAACACTTTTTATAAAAGGAAAACTGAATAATTCTTTTGCCAGTGGTGAAGGTCCTGCAGAACTTTCTTCAGGAAAGTCGATACTCTTACCGGGATATAACAACTTGTTTGCTACAAATTTCATTGTCTCCGGGTTAGGGGTCATTTCGGTATATATGCTGATCACGGGATTGCCTGTTTTAATCATAACGGTATTATTTTAATTCTTCTGCAAATCTAACAAACACCATGCACAAATGTTTCCTGTCAAAGAGCTCCAACAGTTTTACAAGGTTTTTTTTCGCAATTCGGAAAGAACATAAAAAAAGGCCGGCAATTTACCGGCCTCATAGCCATCGGGGGAAATTATAATCTGACACCTACTACGGCAATAACATAATACATGTTCTTACCTCTTTCGGTTAAGTCAGTGCGGTTAGCAACGGCTATTAAACTTTTTGGCATTACATACGAGCCTGTTACGGAGACAATAAACTTACCAGCAACACACCCCAGGCATCGATATTTGGTAAGACAGGATGTTCAACCTGTTTACATTTTCGTTAACCTGTTGATTTTGGCCAGTAGATTTCCTATGAACGGGTTTGTTTTATAGTATGTCTGGGTAAAATTTTGCGATATAGCATTTACATAAGCAGAAGGATTAACAGCTATTGCATTTTTTGTGCCGGGAATTTTGTAGATGCACAAATGATCCAGCCCACCGGTCAAACCAACATGAGTCCTGCTGCTAAATTTCGGTTTTGCTCTGCCGGTTTTGAACGCTGAGGATGGAGTGCTTTCTTCGAAAGCAGCGTTGCAAACAAATTTTCATTTCAGTTTTAAAAGCTTTCTAAATTTAATTTGAAACTGAAGATGCCGCATTTACTACTCATAAAGTGCTCAGCCACAGCGGAGGAAAAAGCCTGTCCGTACCGAAGTTGGTAAAAAAACGATTTATTAATACGGTACCCGCCAGACAAATTCTTTCGGGCTGACGTTCGGGCGGGCTACGGAAAACTGCTATTAGTATAATAAAACATGATTTTAGAAAGCCTCTTAAACCATTGAAACATTAAAAGCGAAAAAATATGTACAAGACTTGCACAAAACCAATATACTTATTCGGCTGCAATCATTATTTTCCTATCTTTCTATTTTTTGCCTAATTAAATACTACATATGAAAAAAATTACCTTAATTATTACTGCTTTTTGTTTTTTACTGCTGCTTAACCAATGCAAACAGTCAGGTAGTACAAAACAAAAAGTTGAGCAGGATAGTGCCTATTCCCGGCTAAGCGAAGAAGATAAAAGGCTTCCGCAAAATGCCCTTGCAGGTATTGATATAGCCGATGGCCTCACTGCTACTTTGTTTGCTTCTGAACCCATGATTGGTAACCCCACCAATATTGATGTGGATAGTAAAGGCAGGGTATGGATGTGCGAAGCATATAATTATCGCCCATTATTAAACCCCGAACATCCAACTAAAGCCGAAGGCGACCGCATATTAATTTTAGAAGATACAGATGGTGATGGAAAGGCTGATACTTCAAAAGTTTTTTACCAGGGAACTGATATAAATGCAGCGCTGGGTATAGCTGTGCTTGGTAATAAAGTAATAGTATCGTGCAGTCCCAATGTGTTTGTCTTTACTGATACTAATGGCGACGATATACCTGATAGCAAAGAAGTATTGTTTACGCATGTGGGTGGGGAGCAGCACGATCATGCAGTGCATGCTTTTTCGTTTGGTGCTGATGGAAAATTGTATTTCAATTTTGGTAATGCAGGTGAGCAACTGATGGATAAGAATGGCCAGTTAATAAAAGATAAAGATGGTAAGCTGATAACCAATAAGGGGCTTCCTTATCGCCAGGGTATGGTATTTAGAATGAATACAGATGGAAGTGAAGTGGAAGTGCTTGCTCATAATTTTAGAAATAACTATGAGGCCGCTACAGATGCCTTTGGAACCATTTGGCAATCGGACAATGATGATGATGGTAACCAGAGTACCCGCATAAACTATGTAATGGAGTTTGGCAATTATGGGTATACCGATGAAATAACCGGTGCCGGCTGGAGAGCAAACCGCACGAATATAGAATCCGAAATACCACAACGTCACTGGCATCTAAATGATCCCGGTACCATACCTAATTTGCTGGCAACAGGGGCAGGCAGCCCTGCAGGCATGTGTGTATATGAGGGTAACTTACTTCCTGCGGTTTTTCAAAATCAAATGATACATGCTGAAGCTGGCAATAACATTGTCAGGTCGTACAGCGTAACCAAAAAAGGTGCTGGCTATACTGCAGTAATCAACCCGTTGATGGAAGGAAAACGGGACCAGTGGTTTAGACCTATTGACGTATGTACTGCTCCTGATGGGTCGTTGTTTGTGGCTGATTGGTACGACCCCGGCGTAGGTGGCCATCAAATGGGCGACATGAACCGTGGAAGGATATATAGATTATCTACACCATCAGCCAACAATTATAAAGTAGCAAAGATTGATGTAACCACTGCAGAAGGCGCTGCTACTGCCCTTGAAAATCCCAACGGCGCTACCCGTTACCTTGCCTGGCAGCAATTGCATACAATGGGGGCCGGTGCAGAGCCTGCCTTATTAAAACTTTGGTCGTCGCAGGATAGCCGTAAGCGGGCAAGAGCTTTGTGGTTGCTTGCCCGTATAAAAGGCAAAGAAGATGCTTATATCAGGAAGGCTTTAGCCGATAAAGATGCTGATATCAGGATCACCGGTTTAAGGGCTGCCCGTCAAATTATGCCTGATGTAACTCCCTATGTACAACTATTAGTGAATGATGCAGAGCCGCAGGTACTTCGCGAAGCTGCCATTGCCTTACATCATAACACATCGCCGCAGGCACCAGTTTTATGGGCACAACTGGCTAATAAATATGATGGTAAAGACCGCTGGTATTTAGAAGCTTTGGGCATAGGAGCAGACAACCAGTGGGATGCATTTTTACCGGCATGGCAGGCAAAAAATACATCTGATAATAGTGTAGCTGTAAGAGATATTTTATGGAGGTCAAGATCAGCAGTGGCTTTGCCCATGCTATCCAAATTTATTACTGATGAAAATACAGGTAGCAATGACCGTTTAAAGTATTTCAGGGCGTTCGATTTTATTAACAGCCCACAAAAAGAAGCCATTTTACTGGCCATGCTGGACAACAAGGGAACAAAGAGAGATGAGATTGTATTAACGGTTCTCAACACGCTTCAACCGCAAAGTGTTGCTGGTTCGGCAACAGCCAAAACAGTTTTGAGTGAAACGCTGAATAAAGTGAAAGGCACACAATCGTTTATTGAACTTTTAAAGCGGTATAAAGTAAATACCAAAAACCAGGAACTATTGGACATGGCTATTGCCATGCCCGACAGCAGTTTGGGCAGGGATGCTGCCGGAATTTTAATTGAAACAGGAGGAGCAGGTTTACTGAAAAACGCACTCAAAAGCACGGACACTACTACTTCGCTTGCAGCTTTAAAAACGTTGGCAAAAGCTGGTACCAAAGAATCTGGCATGATGATGCAGTCGATTATCACTGACCCTTCATTCAGTCAATCCATTAGAGAAAAAGCTGTAAAGATGATGGCAGGCGGTTGGAACGAATCGGAGAAGCTGTTGACCATGCTAAAAGAAAATAAATTGTCGGAGCCATTGAAGGGAATTGCTGCAACTGCTCTTACTACCTCGTATAGAAAAGATATAAGAAGTGGCGCACTTGCTTTTGCACCTGTAGCCAATGTAGGGGGCAAGCCTTTGGCGCCCATTAACGAGCTGGCAAAAATGCAGGGTGACGTAACTATGGGCAATGCCGTTTATATGAAAACCTGCAGCACTTGTCACCAGGTAGGTGGCCAGGGTGTATCGTTTGGACCTGCCCTGACAAAAATTGGCAGCAAGCTTACAAAGGATGCTTTGTATGTCTCCATCATTCACCCCGATGCAGGCGTTAGTTTTGGTTATGAAGGATACGTATTTAATTTAAAGGATGGTAATGTGGTTGCCGGTATCATCTCCAGCGAAACTGCCGATGCAGTAGAAGTAAACACGCCGGGTGGATCAAAACAAAAGATTGCCAAATCGCAAATTCAATCGCGTAAGCAAATGGACAATTCTATGATGCCTGCAACCTTATACCAAACCTTAACGCAAAAAGAGCTGGTTAACCTGGTAGAATATTTATTTAGTTTGAAAGAAAAGACGATTGCAATGAAGTGATGAGAGCCGATAACAACCGAAAGGTTTTAATTAATTGCATAATGAAAGTTGTACAAAGCCAGGCAAGTCCTGGCTTTGTAGTTTGTATGAGAGTGTATGTAGCCGTTTTGGTACATCTGGGAGGCATCACTTAATTTCGCTGAATGAAATTAAGCCACCTGGCCGGCTCACTCGTCGGCAGCGAAATAGTAAAACTGGGTAATGCCATTAATGACCGCATAAGGCAGGGAGAGAAGATTTATAATTTTACCATTGGCGACTTTGACCCGTCAATTTTTCCTATACCCCAGGAACTTGAAGACCTTATTGTAGATGCTTACCGGAAACATTTCACCAGCTACCCGGCTGCGGATGGCATATTTGAATTACGAGAGGCTGTTTCCGGTTTTTTAAAGCAATGGGAAGGTTTGGATTATGCCCCCAACGAAATTCAAATAGCTGCCGGTGGGCGGCCATTGATATACACCATCTTTAAAACCATTGTTGATAAAGGGGATAAAGTAATCTACGCCGTACCATCCTGGAATAACAATCATTACGTACACATGACCGAGGCTGTGCATTGTATGATTGAGGCTACGCCTGAAAATAATTTTATGCCTACGGCTACAGACATTACTCCTCACATACCAGGAGCAACTTTGCTGGCCCTTTGTACGCCTCAAAACCCAACAGGAACGACGTTCTTTAAAAACGAACTGGAAAAGATTTGTGACCTGGTACTGGAAGAAAATAAACAACGTGGACCAGATGCTAAAAAGCTGTATGTAATGTTTGACCAAATGTATTGGACACTAACATACGGGGAAATCAAACATTACAACCCCGTAACCCTGCGGCCCGAAATGCGGGACTACACCATTTTTGTTGATGGTATCTCAAAAGTGTTTTGTGCTACCGGGGTAAGAGTGGGCTGGTCGTTTGGCCCGGCTGAAATTATGGCCAAAATGAAATCGATACTTAGTCACCTTGGTGCATGGGCACCTATGGCAGAGCAAAAAGCTACTGCTGCATATTTGCAAATGGATGACAGGATCCAGGTATTTCTACAATCTTTTAAGGCTGAAATTGAAGAACGGCTGGTACGTATACATGATGGTTTTGTAAACCTTAAGCAAGAAGGATATAAGGTTGATGCGGTAGCACCACAGGCCGCTATTTATTTAACTGTTAAGGTAGATTTAGTTGGTAGCACAACCAACACCGGGCAGGTGCTTACTAACCAGTCTGATGTAACAGCTTATTTGTTGAGTGAAGCAAAACTTGCTATTGTACCTTTTTATGCATTTGGTGCTCCTAAAGATTCACCGTGGTATCGTCTGAGTGTAGGCACCTGTAAAAAAGAAGAAATTGACGAGATGTTGTCTATGCTGCAAAAGGCCTTGCAACAGTTGAAACCGTAGACAAGTAAAGAAATATGCATAAGGTGATAATCGAAAGAGACCCGGATCACCGGGTCTCTTTAATTAGGTATAGGCAGCAAACTCAATTAATTTTTGTTGAAGAGGAACTGGAAGGGCTTTAAGCTTTTCTCCCTGATGATTTGTTCGATTATGTGCGTCTTGGATATGATTTTATACCGGTTTACATCAATTATTTCTGTGGCGTGACAAAAATTTGAAAGTGCCTCAACTTGAAAAAGCAATTCGTGCAAAAGTTCCACTTCATGCTCTAACTCTCTCGGATCAAGAGAAACTTTTTTAGAAAGAACCAGTAAGTCCCTATTAGAAGATTTCATATCACAAGTATTAAGTAGAATAAAGTTTTAGCCATTACTACCCTACCGATCTTTTATTTACGCTTGGGCAACCGCAACCTTTATTTCCAGTCGATTTTCCTAAAACCCCGCATCCGTAAGAAGTAATCACAATCATTAAGAACAATAAAATTGATATTTGGTTTATTTTTTTCATTAATTAAGCTTTTCGAAAATAATATTTTTTTTAACAATAATCAATATAAAAAAAATTAAGTGTCTAATAAACAATTTTTAAGAATTTTAATAGCTCCTCTTGACTGGGGATTGGGCCATACAACCAGGTGTATACCCATTATTAAATTTCTTATTGAGTGTAATTGCACCGTAATAATCGCAGCGGAAGGTCATTCGTTTCACTTGCTACAGGCAGAATTTCCCAACTTACAATTTTTAAGACTTAAGGGCTATAGAATTCGTTACAGTACTGATAAACGATTTCTACCCATAAAAATTTTGTGCCAGTTACCGAAAATTTTGAACACTGTTATTAAAGAACATCGCTGGCTTAAAAAAACCATTAACAAACACAGGATTGATGCGGTTATTTCCGACAACAGGTTTGGGTTGTGGAATAAGCGCATACCTGCTGCTTTTATCACTCACCAATTACAGATTAAAGGTCCGAACAAATGGATAGAAAGAATTTTAATAAAAGTCAATTATCAGCAGATTAACAAATTTCAAAACTGCTGGGTACCCGACTACAGCAACAGTCCCAACCTGGCTGGTAAACTGTCACATCCGGTTAAGCGTCCTTCCATTCCTGTTGAATATATAGGTGCCTTGTCGAGGTTTACTTTCAACACAAATGCATCAATTATTTATGATGTTATGATTCTTGTATCGGGACCCGAACCACAACGAACCATCTTTGAAAAACTGGTTACCCGGCAACTTGTAAGCTTTACAGGAAAAGCTTTAGTAATTAGAGGGCTTCCCGCCGATAGTGAAGTACCAAAAGATTTTGACCAGGTAACAATTGTAAACCACTTACCTGCTATTGAAATGGCAGCCGCTATACAAACCAGCAAATTTTTAATAAGCAGGGCCGGGTACACAAGCATTATGGACATGGTAAAACTTGGCAAAAAATGTATCCTAGTTCCAACACCCGGCCAAACTGAACAGGAATACCTGGCATATCACCTACAAGACCAGGGTATTTGCGTGGCAGCAGAACAGCAACATTTTAATCTGGAAGATTGCCTGCGAACCGCAAAAGATTTTAATTACAAGTTACCGCAGTTCAACATGGAGGGATATAAAGAAGTTATTGCACGGTGGCTTGAACAAATTAGCTTAAAAATCAAGTAATACGCTCTTGCAAACACTTGTTTTAAGTTAACAGTCAAACGTTGGAGTATTACTGTAGGTGGGGGATTAGAATTCCGTCCTGCCCGGTACTACAGTTTGGTTTTGTTTATGAATTTGAAGATAAGAACTTTTGCCTGGCTTTATTCGTTAAGCCGAAACTACGGCTTATAACGACGCCGATTGCTCCAACGTCAAACCCACTTGCTGTTATACTTTTGTTGTATAAAGCCAAACAGTCACTAAATTAAATGTTAGCTATTGTTCAAGCTTTACTTGTTCAGGTACGTCAAACTGTCTATTGGTAATTTGAATATTTATAACATTCAGTGCTTTTTGGCGAGAGCCATATCGTACTCTGAGTTGTAAGAATATATTGTTGCATTCCCATACTACTAACTTTGGCATGCCAAGTTCTTTAATGAAAAGTGAGTCTGTGCCAGTTGCACCTTCCGTTCTTGTTGGTTTACCATATAATGAAGTTAACTGATTGTATGTGTCGTTAAAGTTGGCAGGAGGGTCATAAGTCATTAATTCATTATGATTATTATCATCGAAAAAAGAGTACAGGTCAACAAGAAAAATTTGTCCTTTTCTGTTTGTCCTTGCTTGAAAAAAAGAAAATGGCATAGATAAAAAAGTAAAAAGGTCTGAATATCTGTCCTTACAATCTTGATTCAAGCTGTCATACTCTATACGTAAATCTGTATCATATTGATTTTGATTCTTTTTATTTGAACAATGAAAAAGATCTATAGGAATTTGATATCCAAATTGTATGCTTCTAAAAAATAATTTACTGTCTAACGTTTTGCAATTTTGACTATGTAATGTCACAGTAATAAAAGAACCAAGTAATAAACAGTAAATAAATTTCATAAAGTTGAAATTAATAGCTTTGTCACCATTGATTGCATACAACTCACCTTTCAAGCTGGCTAATCGCCTCCAATACCATCATGCGATGTTGCATTGCTTCTTCAACATTGTATATAGGCGTGTACATACCCACACGACAACTATCCAATACATGGGCAATGGTAAGAATATTGTGGGCTTTGTCGGGATGTTGAACTGCATACCCCGATAACTCGGTTGTTGCCATATTGTATGTACCCAATAACCATGCAGTCAAACTACGGTCGAGCTTTTTATAAAATGCAGGTCCGTCTACGCCGGGTTCAAGGTTTCTTATCTCGAAAACAAATTGATCTGTATCAATCTCAGGTGCAGCAGCAATAACTTCCTGCTTTAATGTTGGGGCAGCTTTTAACGGTATGGGGTGCTTCTTTTTATTGTATAAGATCAACCCTAATAAAATAACCAATAAGGCGCCGCCAAGCAACCAATACAACCGGGTATAAAACTCGCTGCTGTAATTTTTTATTACTGCCGGTAAAAATGTTTTGGTTCCTTTTTTTACATGTAACGTAACCGGTTTGGTAACCAGGCTTACATACTTATTTTGACTGGCATTAAAGTAAACAAACGTTACAGGGGGTATGAGGTAGTCGCCCGACTTTGTAACCACATATGGATATTCAAGCGTTTTAGTGATGGTAGCCGGGAACGTTTTTTTATCTACATTTTCTTTTTCTGTAGCATCAAAACCTTCAATGCCTTTAGGCCATTTTATTACAGGCGGTTTGGTTTGTTGAAGGTTGCCATTTCCGTTTATGATCAATTGTATTTCGTTGCCATTGCTGGTTTGCCCGCCCTCGCTAACACTATTAATGTGAACAGAAAAATCTCCAACGGCACCACCAAAACCTTCAGGTGCAGGTTGAGGTAAATTAATGATAGATACATCCATGGCAGCATTCGTAAACGTTACCGTTACTTCCTCGGGCTTAACTCCAGGGTTGTTGTAAAAAAGGTCGCGGTAGTTCAGATGCCCTTCTCGGTAAAAAGTTATTTTATTTTCAACACTGGCTTGTGGTAAGTGCAATACCCCTGCTTGCAAGGGTATCAATTGTACCTGTCGTATAATGTAAACATTGTACCACTTGTTGCCGATCTTTTCTTTTTTTGGCAAAGGGTCATCAGAGGTCATTTCTAACACGGTAGCACCACTAAAGGCTGGTTGTTTAATTACCCTTGATTGCGAACGAATGCGGGTACATAATTTATAAGTTGCCAGGATAGGTTCCCCAACATAAGCAGTCTTTTTGTTTACATCCAACCGGACTAATAAGTTTTTATTGATCTTATCTTTTGCAGTTTCTCCCTTACGTAAAACCTGGTCATCATTAATGTCTTCATCCATCAGCATGGGATCGTCAAAGCCGGGAATAATATTTGGAGCAGCAGCAGGATTGTTGCCTTGTACATGGTCGGTGTTTTTAACCTCAACAACAATGGTGTTACTCAGTTTAACTTTATTGTCGATCGTAGCTTTGGCTCCGGGGATAGTGAGCCTGCCTGTGGCCTGTGGTTGCAGGGTTAGCGTATAAATAACCTGTTGCTTTACAATGTTGCCTGTTTGCAAACGGTTGCTGCTAAAGTTGGGACCCGAGAGTATTGCCCAACCATTAAAAACGGGTAAAATTAAATCCTGCAAGTCAAGGTTCTCCGCTACATATTCAACCTGCACGGCATCTTTTTTTCCGATTGAATTTGCAGATACCCTTGTAGTGAAAGTTTGAGCGTTTACCGTTGCAACGGTAATAATTCCTATCAATAATAAATACTTGTATAGTTGTTTCATATCCTCTAACAAAAATAACATATACCCTATCCCTAAAAAACAAAGTGAGGGTTAACCACACGTTAAACCAATTACCCGCTTTAATCCTGCTTTAATTTTTACAAGCTTATTTACCTATTGACACATGCCAATAGAAAGGCAAAAAAATGGATCAGAATAAAGAATACGAAATATACAAAGTTGATGTAACTAACAATATTGCAAGCACCAGTATAAAATCTGTTCAATTTTTGAATGGGTTGCATTCATCTTTATTAATACAAATTGTTTAAAAGTTATTAATTTGGTTGCGCTTCTTAAAACACTAAAAGCAGTGCTTTCAATAACAATCCTGCACTGCTACACATGGTAACCTCTTATTTTAAAAAAGAAAAATTGCAGTATGAAAAGAAAATTACGGTTTGGAATGGTAGGCGGTGGTAAAGATGCCTTTATAGGTTCTATACATCGTTTGGCAGCCAACATGGATGGTAAAATTGAACTGGTTTGCGGCATGTTTAGTATTAATCCCGAAATCTCTAAAGAGTCGGGTAAAGAGTTATTTATTGATGAGGACAGGGTGTATACCACTGTGGAAGAAATGATGAGTAATGAAAGTAAAATGCCGGAGGACAAGCGCATAGATTTTGTAACGATTGTTACACCAAATTTTGCCCACTTTGTGCCTGCAATGCTAGCCCTGGAGAACGGATTTAATGTGCTGGTGGAAAAACCAATGACATTAAATCTTGAAGAAGCAAAGCTGTTACAAACTAAACTTGCTGAAACCGGGTTAACGTTATGCCTTACGCATGCATACACAGGCTACCCTATGGTTAAGCAGGCAAAGGCCATGTGTAAGGATGGTGTGTTTGGCAAGATTAAGAAAGTGTATGTTGAATATCCACAAGGATGGTTATCGACACTAACCGAACGCGAAGGCAATGCCCAGGCTGCCTGGCGTACTGATCCTAAGAAGGGTGGCAAGAGTGGATGTATAGGTGACATAGGAACCCATGCGGCCAACCTGAGTGAGTATGTTATGGGAGCAAAGATTACACAGCTATGTGCCGATTTACACATTATGGTCGAAGGAAGAGTGATTGATGATGACGGTGATGTTTTACTTCGTTTCGACAATGGTGCTAAAGGAGTATTGAGTGCATCGCAGGTAGCTGCAGGTGAAGAGAACGCTTTAAAAATTCGGGTTTATGGAGAGAAGGGTGGCCTTGAATGGGCACAACAGGAACCTAACACTTTATTGGTAAAATGGCAGGATAAGCCTGCACAGATTTATAGAACCGGTAGCGGTTATAAATATTTATCGCCGGAAGCTTTGCACAATACCCGTACACCGGGCGGGCACCCCGAAGCTTTTTTAGAAGCCTTTGCTAACCTGTACCGCAACTTTGCTTTAACCATAAGCGCTAGGCTTGAAGGTGAAACACCCAAGGCTGAGTGGCTGGACTTTCCGGGGATTGAAGAAGGTGTTAGAGGTATGGCCTTTATTGACAACGTGGTTGAATCTGCAGGTATGGATACGAAATGGAAGGACTTTGTGATATAGGGAATTCGTAATTGGGTCATCGCTTTTTTATCTACCTCTCAAAGTGTCAATTATTTTCATGATATCTTCTTTTAAAACTTCTGAAACGAGGAAAGTTTGGGAAGGAATTTGGGTGAAGTCGATACCGGGCGAAATTTTGAATGTAGCAAGACGTAAACTTAGAATGCTTAATAATGCCGTTAATTTGATTGATTTAAAAGTTCCGCCGGCAAACCGGTTAGAAAAACTGTCCGGGAGCATGAAAGACTTTTATAGTATCAGGATAAATGATCACTGGCGCATAATCTTCAAATGGTCGGGGGGTAATGCTTCCGAAGTAGAGATTGTAGATTATCATTAATTTTAATGTACATGGAGCCATTACGAAATATACATCCGGGTGAAGTAGTTGCTGAAGAGTTTCTTTTGCCACTAAAAATTTCTGCAGAGCAATTGGCCCACGACATAGATTTGCCTCAAGTTGATATTAGTGAAATGATAGAGGGCAAAAGAAGGATAACAGCGGACACTGCACTTAGGTTAAGTAAATATTTTGGCAATTCGGCAAAATTTTGGTTAGGACTACAGGATGATTATGACCTTGAAGAAGAAATGAATTTAAAAAGTTCAATTATAAATTCTATCAAGACACTAAGGCAAAGCGCATAA
>JBBQVY010000053.1:0-23534 GCA_038211085.1 Chitinophagales bacterium
AAAATTTTAACAACCAGTGTTTTATCTTATCATTTGACGGGGAAGAAAATACCCAGCAAAATTGGATAAGCATCATTATACATGCAGACATCAAGGGAACGTTTTTTTTATAAGTATAGATGAACATTTATAAACATAAAAACATATAACCATGGCAAATCAAGATGAACTTGCAGGCGTTTTAAACGACCTTATCAAAATTAATAACGACCGTATTGAAGGCTATCAAAGAGCACTTGAAGAAACAAAAGATACTGATGTTGATTTAAAGGCAATGTGTAAACAAATGGCTGATCAAAGCATGAAGTATGTAAATGAATTAACACAGGAAGTTGCCCGTTTAGGCGAAGATGCAACAACCAATACTACTGTCTCTGGTAAAGTTTACCGTGTATGGATGGATTTGAAAGCTGCAGTAACCGGACACAGCAGAAAAAGTGTTTTGGAGAATTGCGAATATGGTGAAGATGTAGCACAGAAAGCTTACGATTCAGCTTTAGAGTCAGACTCATACATGACAACTGAAATACGCCAGCTTATTGCCAATCAAAAAAGTGAACTTAAAACCGCTCACGACACGGTAAGAAATTATCGCGACATGCAAGAGAAGGTTAGCTAAATTCAAAAAGTAATAATTATATACAGGGCAAATGAATAATAATCATTTGTCCTGTTTTTACCTTGAAAGTATCCTATTAAAGCGCGGTGTTTATCAACCAGCCTTATCAAGAATATTAAATTATATTTTATGGAAGAAGTAAAGGATTATATGGTAAATAACGATGAAGTGCCCCATATGAAATCTTTGGCATTATGTATTAACAGGATGGTCCTGGATGGATATAAGGATGATTTTAAAGTTGTAGACAATGGCTTAAAATCCTTAAAAACCGAAAAAACCTACAATCCTGAAGAAGTACATGTCAAAAATTACTTTAGGTTCGAAGGTCAATCAGACCCTAACGATAATACCATTATGTATGTTATTGAAACTACTGATGGACTTAAAGGAACATTGGTAGATGCTTATGGTCCTTATGCCGATATAAAGGTTTCAGAATTTATGCAACAAGTTGAATCTTTTGAGAAGAAAGTACATAACTCACAAGCATAACTAAGTATAATTTTACCAAATGTGAAGGCATGCATAGCATGCCTTTTTTGTTGAATATCGTGTTTAGAGCTTTACACCCATAACATCCTTAATACCTGCAAAAGCAAACTTCCATATCATGTTAAAGAAAGATTTGTACTCATCTCTTTTATAATTAATGGTTGCTGTGCGCAGCTTATCGTTATTGGGGTTATTGTTTTTAACCACAACATTCGCCAGCAGACTTATTATATCTCTTTTATTAAACTTATCCGACTGTTTCTTCCTTTTAAGCAGGGATAATTTAAGGTTGGTATATTGTACAGTAAAATTGCCTCTTGCATAAAGATTATCTGTTGTCAGGTGGGCATCTATACTGTTCATATTTCCTTTATCAATTCTCACCAATCCCATAGGCTCAATCGATTTATTCAAAATTCTCCCATCGAAAGGCTGATGAGATTTGACCGTAATTTCTGTTGCTCCATCTTTAACCTGGTCAAGAAAAAATTTCATATTAATCACCATGGGTACTTTTCCTATGAAGCTAGTTGTCAAATCCACATTCATAACATTCTCTTTCGGTTTAACATGGTTGGTTATGTTGGTTATTTCTATCCTGCTTTTTGAAAAACTGATGCTACCACTCGTGTCGCTTAACCCATTTCTTTCTTTATATTCTATAGCAGTATTGGATGCTATTAATTTATTGATGTTGATGGGAAGTTTTAATTTGTACAACGCCTGGTGAGGAGCATTACCAACTTTAGAAATACTGTCCAGTGGCTTTGAAATATCCCGATATATTTTCAAAGAGCTATTACTCATGCTGATTTTATCAATGGCTAACTCTCCGCTTAACGCTTTAGCAAAATCAACACCTGTTATAACTATATTTTTAATCTGTGCATTGTACCTGTCCTTTTGAACCCCCACTCTATTAGCAAATCTTTCCTCACTATATAATGGTTTTATTAAAAACTGGTTTAAGAGAATGGTTCTTCCTTTAAGTCTTACAGTTAAACCTTTACAAGAGTAATTATATAAGCCATCCTTACTTTTAATGGATACCAGGTTATTACTAATAACAACATCATCTGCCCTTTTTAGCAAAGTGGCACCCATTATTGCCGTTGTATCCAGTTTAAAATTGGTGATTTTTACCGTACTCTTATTTAAAATAAAAGGTTCCTTCTTCTCTCCCGCAGCATGTATGTTTACCGATACATCGCCGGCTGCAACATCATTAATGGAAAAGCTTTTTATCCAGCCATTTAAAATGGGCAGGGATGAGTTTGGGCTGCCACCTGCCTTTCCTTTTCTTTCCTTCTGCAACCCCATTTCAATATAAAGTTTGCCCATACTTGCTTTATTAATGCTTATATCCAAAGCCTCTATACTTCCCATTGCCTGTAAGCCTGTAATTACTATGTCTTCGCCTCTGCCTTTAAAACCCTTTCCATTTTTTAAACTGGAGTGAGAAATATTTGATAATGCCAGTATCCCCGACTTGCTATCAAAGGTTAAGTTTGTTACCTCTCCTACAACCGGGCTTTCACCTACAATTACTTTGTCGGAGTGTAAAGCCACCTGCTTGCTAAATAATGTGCGTGTGGTATCGGTAGAATGCAGGCTGTCTACCAAAACATCTTTTAAAAACACACTGGTGTTAAATGTGTGAAACTTTACTTCGTTAGTATAATGATTTTGAGCAACCACTTCAGCATTAATTATCACAACACTATCTGCCTCTATCCTTTTTAAATTACCCAATATGCGTTGATATATCTGTTTGCCCTGGTCCAGCAGTTTTGTTTTACTCACAGGCTGACCAGGGTAAATATTAAGAGTGATAAGGGGATTGGTTATAATAATTTTATCGCAGCTCAAATGCTTGTTTAATAAAGCAGCAGTCGTTTTAAACCCTACTACCTGTATAGATGGTATCCGGGCATTTATAAGCATGGGTGCAGCAGCTGTATCGCCAGCCTGTAGGTATGTATTCTGTAAAATCGTGTCACCAGTTATTGAAAGATTTTTGATATAAACATTTCCACCTACCTCGTCTACCATTAATGAATCATAAGCAATGTGGTATAAACTATCAGTTTTTTCGGCAATCAGATTTTTTACTTTTTTATTTATAAAAGCATACTTCTCTGATTTGTAAAAAATCAAAAGCAGCAAAATCACTGCAAGCACGGCTGCAATGATCCAATACTTTTTTTGTTTGTAGATTGGTAAGCCCGACTGCATTCTTTGGGTATAAAAAGAAAGCTATAGGCAAAGTACCTATAGCTTTCAAAATAAAAACACTTTATATAGATGAGGAATAGTACCTGTTTTTCAGCAGTAAATTGTGTAAAAAACTTGCAATTTGCTTAAGCCCTTCGAATCAATCCAATAAGCAAAGCAATAACAGCAAGTACTAGCAGAATGTGTATAAGGCCACTTGCGCTATAAACAAAAAAGCCAAGTAACCATCCTATAACTAGGATAACTGCAATAATATAAAGTATACTTCTCATGGTAAATAATTTAAAATATTTTATAAAAAATCTTGCCAAACATTTATTGAAGTAGTATTGCAGATGCTAATTGTTTAGAGAAAAATTGGATTGTAGATTGCCGAGTAAATAAATCCACAATTTACTTTAGCTGCAAGCCTAATTACATGGTTACCAGTTAAGGGCATGGTTTCTAACACCTTTAAAATATGATATTGAAGTTTTTCAAAAAATTTTTTTATGTATTGAAAGAAGCAGGAAAAGCCTTTTCTGCTGATAATGCAGTTAAGTTAAGCGCAGCACTTTCCTATTACACCATATTTGCTATAGGGCCTTTACTGGTTATTGTTTTATCGTTGAGTGGAATTTTTTTAGGAGAAGCTGCTGTAGAGGGTAAGCTCTACGGGCAGATAAGAGGACTGATAGGCAGCGATGCAGCCTTGCAGGTACAGGAGATCATTCAAAACATTCAAAAGACCAACAATAGTACCATAGGTGCTATAATTGGAGGTATTGTATTGGTCATTGGTGCAACGGGCATATTTGCAGAAATACAGGATTCCATCAATTATATCTGGTCATTAAAAGCCAAACCAAAAAGGGGTATCATCAAGTTTTTGTTTAACCGTTTGCTGTCCTTCTCACTTATTATAAGCCTGGGATTTTTATTGATTGTTTCGTTGGTAGCAAATGCATTAATGGATATTCTTAACGAGCGGCTCACCCGGTATTTTCCTGATACCATGGTTTACATCATCTACGGTACAAACATCATTATGCTATTAGGTGTTATAAGCTTACTATTCGCCATTATATTTAAGGTATTACCCGATGGAAAGATAAAATGGAAAGATGCCTTTGTTGGTGCATTCTTTACTTCAATATTATTCCTGATAGGAAAATCTGCTATAGGTTATTACCTGGGCAACTCAAAACTGGGGTCAACTTTCGGAACTGCTGCCTCTGTTGTCATCATATTAACCTGGGTGTATTATACATCTATCATTTTATATTTTGGCGCTGAGTTTACTAAAGTATATGCACTTGAGTATGGAGGTGGCATTGTACCAAACGAGACAGCAGTTTTCATCATTAAGCAGGAGGCTAAGGAACTGGAAATTTCTCCCCGTCGCCTTAGAAAGATGGAAAGAGCAGCCAATGCCGATAAAAGCACTACATCCTAACACAGTTACATCTTACCAATTACCCAAAACCATTGGGCATCATTTTTATTGTATACCGGAATAATATTCAGGAAAACTATGTTAATATTTCAGGAAGAATTTGCCCTCTCAACTTTACCCAATAACATACATCAGCACCTTGACGAACTGTTAGCGGATGAATATGTGTTAATGAATAAAACTGTAAATCTTTTATTGAGTTTACCTATAGTACCTGAGCCAGATGTACCGGAGAAAGTTTACGATGAACTGAAGAAAAACATAAAAGAAATTTTAGCCTTCTTAAAGTCGCACGAACTTCCAATTCATTTATCTATCGATAATTTCCTGGAGAAAACACGGCTAATATCCACCTCTGTAATCATAAGCTGTGCTGCCTGGTTTCAGCACATTTTATCCGACCATCATTTCATAATTGCCCGTATAAACGAAGCTCTTAATTGCTTAACAACGATAGATGAGGCATACCCGGTTTTTGAAAATATTAAGTTGAGACATCATAAAATAGTTGCATTTCTTTCAGAATATATGGAACAGGTTAAGAAAGTAAACCTGGTGCCGGGATTGGTTGATTGATCTGTTTTCATCTTCAAGCCCTGTAGAGCATGTTCCCCACGAAAAAAATATTCAGGCCATAAAAATTGGTACACTTTTAGAAGTAGTATATGCATAATTAAACCAAATGCATACTGATAAAACTCTACAATTTCTTACTAACTGCATTAATGATACACAGGTTGCCTTAATGCATTTACACTCAAACAGTGTTTTAAAATTACCTAACAGCCTTATTGTAACCGATCACGTTGATGAGAATGGATGCATTTGGTTCTATCTGTCAAGGCCACGCCATCTTATTAGCGAAATTGATAAAGAGTTCAGCACCACCTTACGCTACTTTAAAAAAGGCAATTCTTACGCAATGAACATTCTTGGAAAAGGAAGAATTATCTCTGATCCGGAAGAACTGTTAACACTTGATTTAAACGCTGCAGATATAGACAAGGCATTAAATTGCCAGTTACTTATCTGCGTTAAGATTTTAAAAGTGGAATATTTTGACTATAAGAGTGAGAAGAATACAAACCTGTTTAGCAGGATTAAAACCTTTGTTTATGGACTAATGGATTATTCAGAGCCAAATGGTACCAGTTACGATTTCAATCCCTCTGCAGGGCTTCAGCAGTACGGTTTCTGATGGATGAATGAGTTTAAAAAAAATTGGATTTATTATAGCAAAAAGCCTGGGTTTTTACTCAGGCTTTTTTGAATCCTAAGATGAATGATGTTCCCTTACCCAGTTCAGACTTAACATCAACATGTGCGTTATGGGATTGTAAAATATTTAATGTAGAAGCAAGGCCAAGTCCCATTCCATTGCGTTTTGAAGTAAAGTAGGGCTCAAATAAGCGTTGTGTATTCTCCTCACTTATACCAATTCCATTGTCCTTTATTTCCACTACATGCTCTTCATCTGTAGTTGATAATATTATTTCCAGCTTTCCCTTTTCTTCTTCCATAGCTTCAATAGCATTAATGATAATGTTGAGGAGTGCCATCCTCATTTTCTCTTCATTAATCATTGCAATAGCATCGGATGCAACATACTTTTTTTCCAGGTGAATTTTTTTCAAAGTCAACCGGTCTTCTGCAGCAGCTATGGCATTATCCAAAACTTCTTGCAGGGGCAGGGGCTCCATTTTGATTGGAGAAGATACCCTGGATGAATTAAGTAACTCCGTTATGATATCCCCTATGCGTTTACCGTTTCTTTGAATGATTTCGTAATATACCTGTGCTTCGGAATCTTTGTACTGATCCATTAACTGCTCCACTGAAAGATTGATATTGTTGAGCGGATTTCTTACCTCATGAGCAAGGGTGCGAACCAGTCTGCCGGTGGCCGCTAATTTCTCAGCCTGCAAAGATGATTTCTCCGCCCGTTTGCGACTGGTATTATCATGAATAATACCCTGCACATATTTTTCACCATTATTGCTTATTTCGTAGCTGGCAGAAATGATACAGGTCTTTACATCTCCTTCTTTAGATAGAAGGTCAACTTCGTAATCGTTGATCTCTCCTATCGCTTTTAAAACATTTGTAAAATAAACGGTGTCTTTAAGATTGCTGAACAATTCTGTTACAGGTTTCCGAAGCAACTCTTCCAATTCAAATTCTAATAAATCAGTTACGGCATAATTAATGTCTACAAGTTTAAGTTCGCTGGTAGTAATAAATACTACATCTTTCGACTTTTCAAACATGTTACGGTACTTACGCTCATTTGCTTTTAATGCCTGTATGCTTGAGGCCCGTTCCATAGAATAACGAATGCAGCGCTCCAGCTTTTCTGTGTTAAGTTCAGATTTAATAAGGTAGTCATATGCACCACTTTCCATTGCTTTAACATCTATCTCCTGGGTTCCCTTACCGGTAAGTAAAATAATAGGTGCTTCGCAGCCTTCTTTTATAGCCTCGTTCAGTAAATCCATCCCCGTTTTAATGCCCAACCGGTAATCAACAAAATATATATCGTATGCGTGAGAGGTAAGTTTGGTAATAGCGTCGTTGTAATTGTACGACCAGTCGACTGTAAACTTTTTATTAGGGATGCCTTTGATATAATCTGAGGTTATAAAATAATCGTCCTCATCATCATCTACAATTAATATTTTGAGCAATTGATCTGCTGCCGCCATAAGTAATATTGTTTAAAAAAACATAAGTCAAAACGGTGATACACTATTTTGACTTATGCATGATGAGAGTTACAATTAAGAAGAAGATATAATTGGATAGATTAGTAAAACGGGACATCTTTTAATCAACCTAAACTTCAGGATTAATATTTGTTTTTACAAATCACTATTGAATTGCTTGTACTGTTTCATTTTATTGTACAAGGTTTTACGATCAACATTTAAAATTTTAGCAGCCTTGCTTTTATTGTAATTGGCTTTACGTAAGGCTTCTACAATCAGTTCGTATTCAGCATCAATACTTGCACCTTTTAAACTGTGCTCATTTATTTCGAACTGCCTTGTATAAACCGGCTCAGGTGTTGGTACCATATACACCGGGGCAGCAACAGCAGCAGGTTCAGGCTCCGACGCAGATGATGGAATTAAAGAAGAAGTTTCCTCTGGGGATTCATCAAACTGCAGCCTGGCGTAATTGGTTATTTCAAACGGTAGTACTGTAGGCATTATGTAATCTGTATCGCATAAAAGTGTAGCTCTTTTTACTACATTCTTTAACTCGCGTAGGTTACCAGGCCACACATAGTTTTTAAATATGTTCTCTACCTCAGGCGAAAAGCCCTTTATGTTTTTACCCAACTCATCGTTGGTGTTCTTTAAAAAGTGCTTAGAAAAAATCATGATATCATGCTTGCGTTCTCTAAGCGGTGGAACCTCAATACTAAACTCGTTAAACCTATGGTAGAGATCTTCTCTAAACTTGCCCTTACGTGCCGAATCCAGTAGCCGCTCATTACTCGCAATAATGATTCTAACATCAAGATCAATATCCTTGTTACCACCAATGCGTCTCATTTTACGCTCCTGTACTACACGTAATAATGCCACCTGTATATCGTAGGAGAGGTTGGCTACCTCATCCAGAAAAATGGTACCTCCATTAGCTATTTCAAAGTTTCCTATTTTTTGATTTAAGGCTCCTGTAAATGATCCCTTCTCATGTCCAAATAATTCGCTGCCTGCAAGCTCTTTTGAAAGAGCGCCACAATCAATGGCTACAAAAGGCTGGTCCTTTCTTCGACTGCGTTTATGAATTTCCTGGGCAATAGCTTCTTTACCACTCCCGCTCTCCCCATAAATAAGAATGCTGTAATTGGTAGGGGCCACAAGATCTATCTGCTTTAATATTGCCTTAAACTCCGGGCTGTCGCTAAATATGTATTGGCCTGAAGTAATGGTTTTGATTTTGCCCTTTTTGGAATCCTCTTCAGGCTGCTGTGCACTGCGGTTTGTAACCTCCTGTCGAAGTGGGGTTGTTTTGGCCTCTAAGGCCTTCTTTATGCTTAGTAAAATTTCGTCGGGAAACAATGGCTTGGTAACATAGTCATAGGCTCCCAGTTTCATTACATCCACAGCTACTTTAATATCGCTGTAACCTGTAACTATTATAACAGGCGTTTGAGGGTACTTTTCTTTAATCTTAATAAGTAATTCCTTTCCGTCGATATCATCCAGCCTAAAATCGCATAACACAAGATTAGGTTCATGTTGCTCTAATTCATCAATGGCCTTTTTACCACTATGTACTAATACTACTTCATATCCGTTTTTTGTAAGAAAGCGTTTCAATAACAAACACATGTCCACATCATCGTCAATAACAAGAATTCGGTTCATTAATAAGTTTTGAATTTGAAAAAGGTTAATAAAAAAAAGGGTGCTTACTTAAGCCCACATGCGCCGTAGTTGTGCTACCGGTATCTGTAATTGCTCCCTATATTTAGCTATGGTTCTCCGGGCAACAATAATTCCCTTGGTTGCTAATATAGTTACTAATTGCTGATCGGTAAAAGGGTTTGCTTTATCTTCCTTTTCTATAACTCCTTCAATAGCAGATTGTATTACGCGATTGCTTATTACTTCACCCTCATTATTTATAATCCCCTCAGTAAATAGATTTTTCAGCAAAATTATACCAAATGGGGTATCCACATACTTATTTGAAGTAACCCTGGAAACTGTTGAAATATCCACCCCCACTTTATCGGCTATATTTTTAAGGATCATGGGTTTTAATAAACTTACATCACCATAAATAAAATATTCCCGCTGAAGCACCACTATTGCCCTCATAATCTGCATCATGGTACTTTCTCTTTGCTTAATGGCATTTACAAACCACTGAGCCGAGTTAAGCTTGCTTTTTAAGTATTGAGTAGCAGATTTATCGCGGTTAACGGATGTATTATGAACCGACTCCATCAATGACTGGTTGATGTAAAGGGAGGAAGACCGGGATTTAAAAAGATTTACCTCTATGCTTTCCTCTTCATTAACTGTGAGAATAAAATCAGGAAGAATGTTGTTATTAATGTTTAGGTTGCCTTCTATCTCCTCGAGGATGGGTTTCATTTTTAAAGATGATAACAGCTTTAAAATTATTTTAAGCTCATCCTCTTCTATGCTGAGCGCCTCCATGATCTTTTCCATGTTTCTATGGCTAAGATCGCTGTAATGATCCTCTAGCAACTGAATGGCCTTTTTTACATCAGGACCCTTTTTGTCAATACGGTTTAATTGTATTAGCAGGCACTCCCTGGCATTTTTAGCACCTATACCTACGGGCTCCAGTAATTGAATAGCTTTTACCACGTCTACCAATTCCTCAGGCTCTACAATCATTCCTTCTTTAAATGAAAGATCGTCAGCCATACCGTCAATATCCTGCAATAAAAAACCGTTGCTGCTTAAACAGTCAATAATATAATCAGCAAAATGTAATTGTCTTGGCGTTAGATCAATATACCTGATCTGGTCTTTTAAAACTTCTCTAAAATCGGTACTTGCTTTAATGGGAATGTTTGGTACTGCCTCGCTGTTAAAATAATTCTCATATTCCATTTTGTAATCAGGAATATCGTCGTAACCATGCTCCTCCCAATCCTGAAAGTCCTGCACTGCTTCTTTTGCAAACTTGTCGGCGTTTTGTGTATCCTCTTCATCATTTTTCTCCAAAAGAGGATTTTCATCTACTTCATCCTGTATTCTTTGATCGAGTTCTAAAACATTGAGGTGGAAAATGTTCAGCATTTGAATTTGCTGAGGGAGAATTTTAAGTTGTTGTTTTTGGGTTTGGATTTGAGTTAACATATTTTCTCATTTAGGGTTATGGGTGTAAGATTGATATCCAAGTAAAGCACCAAACTTTTAACTGAGCCATAATATTTGTAAACAATTGTAAATCAGATACTTAAAAATTTTTATTAGAGCGAGTTTATACATTTTTTTTATCTAATAGAGCTGAAGATCAATACTGTTGTAGAAATATTTCCCCATAGGCTTATAAAAGAACATTAAATTCAAAATAACCGCGTAGATTTTTTGTAAAAAATTAAAAGATAAAGAGTTATACATTTCCTAATTGAAATATCTAACCTGATTATTCTATTATTTTCTTGAGTTAGGTGTTGCCCCTTCACTGGCCAAAAAAGTAAATTGATGGTTTAACTAAAAAAAATGTTTAATAAGTGAGAAGCCTAAAGTAAATAAGAGACTATGTAGAAAAATAGAAAAGCAAGAATAAAAATTTAAAAATTGAGACTAATTAATGGACTAATCTGTTCCACCTTGTTCAAAATTATTGGTACGATTATTTAAATATTCTTATCAAATTATTAATCACCTTAAAACTTCTAATCATGCTACGCTGGACAGTAACTTTTTTAATCATAGCTATTATAGCTGCAGTATTTGGATTTGGCGGTATAGCTGCGGGAGCAGCAGGTATTGCAAAAATCCTTTTCTTCATTTTTATTGTTCTTTTTCTTATCTCGTTGATTGGCGGAAGAAAGTCAGTATAAATACTTTAGCAATAAACTTATTTAAGTGCAGCAATCCTGCACTTTTTTTATTTCCCATACTTTCATTAATTTCCAGTTATGTCTTTAGTGAATGATGTTTTTTTAAGCTTAGAAAATGTAAACCGAAACCTTTGCAAGGGATATGAACCTATCTTACAAAATCTATAAGCACGACGTGTAATACTTTAAAAAATATAGTCAGAACACCACCTTGCAATAAAAAAAATCCACCGCGTTTTTAGTCAAAAAATTCATTACATTCTTCTCACTGCAAAAAATGTTCATTACAATCTCCAGGTTTTGGTAAGGAATAAAAGAAGTTATACGAACAAAAAGGCGTTACAGGTTTGCACCCATAACGCCTCTCTAAATATTGAATTTTCCTGGTTTTGTATAGTATCAGATCTATCTTATTGATTTCCTGCCTCGGCTTTAGCTTGCTCTACCAATTTTTCGTTGGCATAAATTGCAAACTCAACTCTGCGGTTTTGTGCCTTGTTGGCCTCAGTATCATTAGTAACTTTTGGTTGTGATTCGCCATACCAGGCAGTTTTCAATCTTGAATTTGCAATGCTTTGGCCCGATAAATAACCTGAGACTGCCTTTGCTCTTCTTTCAGATAACGTCATATTATGACTGTCGCTACCAGAGTTGTCGGTATGACCTTCTATCAATATATAAGTATCAGGGTTTTTATTTAAAATTGCAGCAAGGTCCCTGATTTTAGTTTGAGCGTCAGCAGTTAAAGCAGACTGGTCTACCCCAAACAAAACTCCCGATTCAAAAGTTACATTAATACCCTCTCCAACTCGCTTAACTTCTGCGCCAGGTATTTTTGCCATTTCCTCAGCCTGCTTATCCATTTTTCTACCAATAATTCCGCCAGTTGCGCCTCCTACAGCCGCTCCTATTATAGCTCCTAAAGCAGTATTACCTGCAGCTTTGCCAACACCTGCACCTACTGCACCACCTGCACCAGCGCCAATAAGTACACCCTTTTGGGCTTTATTTAAATTACCACAACCTGTTGTAAATAAACCAGCGCTTATTATTAATGCGAGGGCCAGTTTAGAGTTTAAATATTTCATATTATAAATTTTATGTGAGGTTTATTTTGATTTTGTAGCTGTACCGATACCAAAATTGACACCTATGTTCAACCCAAGATTCCTGTTTTTGTTATTAAGATTAGCCACATCATTAATATTGGTAAGGCCATTGTAATAATTAACCTCGGCAACAAACCAGGTATTTCTAACTAACCGGTAATTTAATCCTGCCAATGCGCCTATGCCTGCATCAAATCCTTTGTACAGATCTTTAGCATCTGTTTTACTAACCAGGGCATGGTTATTCGAAATCTCTCTTTTACCACCCACTAAAAAACCAAACGAGGGACCCACGGCAATTTTTGGTCTCAGGCGATCACCAAACTCACCAAAAAAGTAAATTACTTTTAAAGGAACACGTACGTAGTTCAAAGTATTTTCTACTTCCTGAACGCCAACCTCTGTCTTGTTACCTTCAATTGAAAATTTTAAATCAGCACCAAATCCAATATGTGGATGGGAACTATAAATTAAGGCAACACCAACATTTCCTGCCGGCTTGTACTTTCCATTGTCCGTGTTTGACATCCATGCATGACCAAAGCCAGCGGTTGGACCAAACGATAAATTTTGTTTTTGCGCTACTGCACTTAAGCCTATCAAGCTCACCATCACGCCTAGTAATTGTTTTTTCATCTTTGCTATTTTTTTTACCAAATGGGCAAAATTGATGCCACTTAAAAATTTTCGTTAGAAGTTCGGGCGGATATCTGGCAACTTTTTTTAATAAAAATCAATGTATTACGAACTATTTACAAGCATGAATTAACAAAATGAACCTGTATAATGGAGATGTGAAGTGGTGATTATAGATTATTACCTGGCAAAATTTAGCACAGGCAAAAGTTTATTTATAAAATTTCAAAGAAAGTTGCTTTTTGTGTGCAAATGGCAATGAGAAATTGTTTCTACATAAGCTAAATAAAGCTTCCAACTTTTTACTGTTTAACGATATTCAATACTGGCAGTATTTTTTAAGAAGAGCAAGTATGGTTAAGAAGAAAGTATTAATAATTGACGATGAGGTGGATTTTTGTTTGCTAATGCAATTTTATCTGACCAAAAGAAATTGTGATGTAAGTATCTCTCATACGTTGCAAGATGGTTTGTTCGAATTCTCATCAAAGAATCCGGATATTATCATTTTAGATAACAACCTTCCTGATGGCCTTGGTTGGCCTGCAGCTAATGATATTTTGGCTAAAAATCCGGATGTCCAGTTATTTCTTATCAGCGCTAATAAGCCATCAACCAGGCCTTATGCTGATAATACCAATTTCCATATTGTAGAAAAACCCATTACAATTATGCAAATAGATAATTTCTTACAATAACTTCTACTTAGGCAATATTTGCAAGCTACCGCAAACGGGGTTCAACTTCTTACTTTATATCTGGGCTTGCTTAATAACGCATTTCATATAAACGATTAAAAACACTTGATATGGAAACTACGAACACATTTAACGGCGTAAACAATGCAACAGGACCCAAAACGCCTGAGAAAGATAATAGGGGAAATACAGAAGTAGAACAGAATGATAACGTAAATACTTCAGGTGATTCACAGGTTCAGAAGGGTGAAGAAATTGTAAATGAAGAAGAACAAAATGATATAGTAAACGGCCAGGGCGGAGATGCCGCAGAGGAGTTTATTAACTCAGCAGCCAACCTTCGTACTAGTCAGGCTAATGATACACCCCTTAATAACGAAAACGGATACAATAGCAAAAACAAAGTGGTTCCCCAGGGAAGGTTGAAATAATACCTGCTACTTGTGAAATGAGCCTGGGACCTAATTCTTAAAAAGGCTTACCGTGGGTTGATTTAATTAACTGCCGGGCGATACGTGGTACCAGCTTCATCGTTTTTAAAAATAGAGATGTAGTTACATTTCCTCCAAATAGTTCCTGCACCCTTCTGCCCACCCACAATCTTTTAGCAAAATTTTCTTGCCATTTGGTTTTATAAGCTATCTCCATTTGCTGCCTGGTGACCTTTTTGTTTAAGAACAAATCCATGCATTCAAAAGCAAGTTTACTTCCGTGCATAGCCATGCTCATTCCGTTACCACATAAGGGTGTTATCATACCTGCAGCATCTCCTAACATCAATATATTTTCTTCAACCTGGCTTTTGTTAGAAAAACTTACCTGCGAAATAGTCAACGGCTGGCTGTACAACACGGTTGCGTCTTTAAATATCTTTTGTAAATGAGGATTAGCTCCAAGTATATTTTGCTGAAGTTGTGTAATTGAATTACCAGCCTTTTGCAAATTGTGAGCAGTAGTTAAATAACACACACAACTTTTTCCATCTTCAATTGCCGATATGCCACAATAGCCGTTTTTAAAATTATGCAGAGCGATAGTGTCCTTCTCCGTGGGATAATTTACATGGTACTTTACCCCAATGTAATTGTTCAGTTTACCCTTTTTCTTTAAAACGAAAGGACGGTTCCACTTTACATCCAAATTGCTGCGTTTGCCAAATGAACCGGCAACAAGCCTTGATGCATACTTTGCTTCAGTTGTTTCAAGCTCAAAAACTTCGCCTTTCAAAACGGCATTCAATACTTTGGTTTGTGTTTTTACTACTACGCCTTTTTGTATTGCTAATTGGTAAAGAAAGTCATCCAATTTATACCGGCTAATGCCAAAACCTCCGAGGTCAAGATCAAATTGGTACTCTTTACCTGTTACATCTGTAGCATTCAGTTTTTTTATGATGGGTAAATTCCAATCCTGAAGTGGAACACCCAGGTATGATAAAAAATCCCAGCTTTCCATGCTAATATATTCACCACATACTTTATGAAAAGGGTATTTTTCCTTTTCATAAAGTATAGTGCTATAACCTTTACCGGCAGACTGTAAGGCAAGGCATAGCCCGGCAAGGCCACCACCAATTATGGCTATATCAAAAGTTTTGTCATCAGCCATGTTTACAAATTATCAGGTACCTGAAGGCCCATTTCCAGGTCACTTTGTACAAATTTATATTTGCAGATTTAAAAATCGCCTGCCATTCATTTTTTCTAAAACCTCTTGCAACGCTTAAGGGCGCATCGTTTTTTACGAGGTAGGAGGAAGAAAATAGAGCAGTCAGCACCTTAATCAAATAATAAGCAAGGGAACCCCGTTGAAGGTCGTTGATAAAAAAACCAAGTTTACTGTTTTGTTTCATCCAAAGCAACTGCTCACTCAATTGTTCATTGGTAAAATGATGGCAAAACAAACTGGAGAAGATTACATCAGGCTTTTCGTCAAAGACAACATTTCTATAATCATTAACTATCCAACGGCTATTTTGTAACAGAGCAGGGCGGGTTTTACCGAGTGAAATACAGGGCTCTTTAAGATCAATCCCTATAAGATTGCACGCTATTTTTTTTTGCTTACACCATTCATTAAGTGCCACAAGGTTGTCTCCTCCTCCGCAACCAATTTCGCAAATGGTGAGCACTTTGTTATTGCCAACCAATTGTCTCAATCCTGCTTTACTTATTGCATGACCGCCCAGCCAGGTATTTATGAAATTCAATTCCTTCATGTTTGTAACGATGTCTTTAAAAGGAATATCATCGCGGTCAAGCAATTCCGTTTTATCCGATCGGTTACTTAGGTTCATACACTGGAGGCAATAAATGTTTCCATGGTTAAGCCGGGGCCAAAAGCAACACCAAATACATTTGCCGGGGCATCACTCTTTTTCTCCAGCATACTTTTTAACACAAATAACACTGACGCAGAAGACATGTTACCATAATTACTTAAGACTTCTCTTGAGTACGCCAACTGGCAATCGCATAAATGCATTTGCTTTTGTATGACTTCTAATATTTTTTTACCCCCGGGATGAATACACCAGTGAGTGATATCGCCTGTAGTAAGTTGTGCATTAGCCAGGGCATTTTCAACAAGGGCTGAAATATCCGCTTCAATTAATTGTGGAATGTAGGCACTAAGGCTCATTATAAAGCCTTTGTTGCTTATGTGCCACGACATGTCGTTTTTACCCTTAATGGCTACCTGGGAGTAAAAAGATTTCAGGGATAAAGCATGAGGTGATTTGGTTTTTGAAGAGACCAGTATAGCTGCACTGCCATCAGCAAATAATAAACTGCTTGCTGCATTGTCAAGCGTAAACTCTTTTTGAAAGTGAAGCGTACACAATTCGGTTGCTACTATAACCACGTTAGCATCATCCTGCGTATCGCAAATCATCTTTGCCATTTTTAATGCATGAATGGCAGCATAACAGCCCATAAAGTTTACCGATGTGCGGTTTACATTTGCGGATAATTGCATGGCTTCAACCACCTGCAAATCCAGGCCGGGAGCACTCATACCTGTACAACTAACCGTTATTAAATGTGTGATCTTCGATGGCTGTATATAACCATCTATACAATCGTTTATTGCGTTCACGGATAAAGGCAATGCATGCTCAGCATACAACTCCATTCGCCTGTCAAGCATGGGAAATTGAGCTGACTGATCTTTAGGAATAAAGGACCAATCAGCATCAGGCTGGCCAAAGTCGGGTATAACAGAGTAGCGTGTTTTAATACTGCTGTGATGGTACAAAAAAGCCAGCTTTCTTTTTTCATCATTATTTAAACCAAAGGCTTTTTGCATGAAGTGCAAAATATCTTCCTGGTCATGTTTATGATCGGGTACTGCAGTGCCTATAGAAATTATATTAGCCAAATTGATGTAGTATAATTAAGGTGATAAATGCCGTGCTGGTGCAGGTACTTGCCATCCAATTCATTTGCATAGTGAAGGCAAAGTTGGCCTGGCTTTCATCTCTCCAAACTTTTAAAAACCAACGTACGAAAAAAACGAGTATTGGTATGAAAAAAATCTGTAAAACTAAAAACGAAGTCATTTGTTTGCTATGCATGTAATAATAAAACAAAATGCCCAGAGCTATGGCGTACATACCGGCGCAAAAAATAAAAGTGCCCCTTTTACCCAACAACATACTTATGGTTTCTACCCCGTCGTTTGCATCTGTTGAATGTTGATATACCTGTGTAATTGGATAAAAACCTCCGATTAAAAATGCCGCTGTTACTACACCTTCCCACGGCATATCCATGGTAGCAATGTTACTGGCACCGTGATATACCATAAAGAAAGTTAGTGCACCCTGGTTTATGATCACAATAAGGTAACCGGTAATGGGGTATTGCTTTAAACGTATACCACGATAACTATAGAGCCTGCTGCATACAATGTAAAGTAAGATTGCTACTGAAAACCATGTTGATATTAAGAGCGAAGCAAGTACGGCTACAACATCAAGAAAAACTGTAACAAAGTATAGCTGTTTGGTAGGCATCATCGGCCTCTCTATACCTCCGATACTCTCAACATCGCGGTCCATGTAGCTATTATAGCCATTGCTGGAAGGGTATACCAACAAGTGTAAAATGAGAAATATAATAACGGCATTTATCCAATTGATATGCTGTATAAAACTAAGAGAGAACCAAAACACCGGCATTAAAAAATAAGAGAACGGAAACCGTAATAATTGTATTGTAGATTTTTTAATCAAGATGATTGTTTAGCTAAATATAACAAGAATAGAAGCAAGTGGGATAAGAGGGGTGCATTCCAAAATTATCGCACCTTAATGGGGACCCGTTGGCGGTCAGGCGACCGCCAACGGCCTGCTGCTCCGCTGTTGGTCGCCTGACCAACAGCGGCAATTTAGTATGCATCCGATAAGAGGTGTATATGCTTGCTTAACCATAAAAAGAATGATCCTTTTCATTCAACAATGAAAAGGATCATTAAAATAAAAAGATAAAAATATTATTGAAGTGTCGAAGTGCCTTTTGCCCCGCCTGCAGAAATGTTACCACTCCCTGAATCGTTCCTATCAGTTGCTTCGTTACCTCTTGAAGAAACTTCACCGGGCTCTCTTCTGTTACTAGCTAGTTTTGAAGCAGAGGGGTTTGATGCCGCGTCTGCAGCCTGGATAGTTTTGTCCGTATCATCGCTGGATACCTGCTCATTGTCTTCGTTTGAATCATTCGAGGACGTCTCCTGCTGGTCTGCCTCATCTTCGCCCAACCTGTTGTTATTCTGCGATTGGGAATTGTCAGATGAATTTCCCTGGTTCATGTTCATGTTATCATCGGAGTTATTTGATCCCGAATTGTTCGAGTTATTTGTCATGTCATATGTTTTTTAAATCGTTAACAATACTTGTAAAGGCTTAAGAACTATGCCATGCACCTGTTATTGTACATAAAAGAAGGCCTTTAAAACTATGATGGATAAGTAAAGCAATAAATCAATCTGCGCCTACACTGGAAGGTAAAGTGTAAAAGTTGCACCTTCTCCGGGAACGCCAGTTGCCGTTATGGCCCCTTTGTGATTTTGCATGATACGTTTGCAAATTGCCAGGCCCAAACCGCTGCCGGGGTATTCGCTTTTGCCATGCAAACGTTGAAACAATTCAAAGATTTTTTTATGGTATTGCTGTTCGAACCCAATGCCATTATCCCTGAAATCTATTTTGTAATAAGTGTCCTCTAAAAGGTCATCATTTGAGCCCTCGTACAGCGAACAGGTAATGGTTATTTGTGGTGGTATACCCGGCTTGTGATACTTCAATGCATTCAACAACAGGTTTTCAATTAACTGGTGAAATTGAAAGCTAATAACGCAAGCCACCGGAAGGCCATCTGAAATTATCATAGCATTCTTTTCATCAATAGTATCTTTTATTTCACTTTTAACTTCTTCTAAAATTTGGTTAAGATCCACCTCCTTAAAATTTTTGGGCTGTGTATTTGCCCGGGAGAATGTTAGCAGATCATCAATAAGCGTCTGCATTCGTTTAGCAGCCAGGTCCATTCTTTTAAAATACTCTGTTCCCTGTGGAGATAATGAGTGGTATTCTTTTTCCATGATCCTGCTGGTAAACGTCTGTATTTTTCGCAAAGGTTCCTGCAGGTCGTGGCTGGCAACGTAACTGAAAGATGCCAGCTCATTGTTAGATTGCTCTAGCTGTTCATTTTTATGTTTAAGTGAGTGGTTAAGCTCCACCAGTTTATTAGATACGTTTTTAATAACAGTAAGGTCATGCGAAATACAAAGTACGCCGAAAACAAAACCATCCTCCCCTGTTAAAGGCGAAATAAGCATCTCGAAAATGCCATCATATTCACCGGAATTTTCTTCGCGGTGTATATGCTCTCCTTCTAATGCACGGTTCAAATCGTTAAGCAACAATTCTCCGTCATTGCCCGGAAAAACTTCCAGAACATGTTTACCTAATACATCAGGTTTAAGCAAACCGGTTTTCTCCTCGCATTTTCGGTTCCAGGCCGAAATGCTTAAATCTTTGCCGAAAGCAATAATATAATCTATACTATTCTCAAATATTTTTTCAAGCAGCGCATCATATTGATCCAACATTTTTACTAATGCTTCCTCTTTGTTCAAATGAGTCTTACCGGTACCTGAATTCTCCAACATTTTACCTGGATGAAAAGCTTCACGCACCTGCACAAAATTGTTTGCAGTTTTTTTAAAATCAGATACATTTTGAAGTGTGCCTGAAATAATTGTTTCCGCCCCATTATCATCCATATCTACACCAAAACTGCATCTATAATATTGAGAACCATTAATATCTTTTAGCCTGTATTCAACTGTTGAAATATTGCCTTGTACAAGTTCATTCAATACCTTTTCAAGGCGGGCAATGTCTTCTTTATTTATACCACCAAACAAGGCTTCCGCATTGAGTAAGAATTTCTTTTCAAGGTTTAGTGAAGAGATATTTCCATCTGCATTTATCCACGATAAAAGGCCTGAAGGAATATTATACTCCCAGGCGGTAATGCCTGCAAGCCTTTGCGATCTTTTTAAGATTTCAATTTGCCTATGTTGGTCAAAGTCTGTATTTGAAAATATGTTTTTAGTTTCATCCATAAGGGTCCAAAAAGTAATCAGGTAAAAGGTTTGTTTTTTAAGATAAGATGGAACAATCTACCTTGTAATATTACTCTGCAATATGCATAGAAAAAAAATAATTATGTCTGCCTTTAAGCTTCAAAATATAGATATTGCAGCGGTAATCATCCATAGAAAAATATTTTATAACTATCCAACAAAGGCACTTCAGATACACTCATGCAATACATCAAATGTTCCTTTACTGCCTTAGTATTTTTATGTTTCCTCAGTTGTTCACAGGTAACATCTACAGATGCTGTTACCCCTGCTGATAGTGCCCGTAAGCAAGAAGTAAAAAAAGATACTCTCGTTACTGTGAACACCAGCAAAGCTTACGACAAAGCCGAATTTGATAGATTGGCTACATACATAAGCAATGGTGACAGTTCGGGCAGGTGGCCCGTAAAAGCGGTTTATCCTAAACAGGGAGCCATTTTTCCATTTTACCGGGTTATAGCATTTTATGGCAACATGCTATCCAAAGGCATGGGCATTTTAGGCGAGTTACCAGAAGATGAAATGATACAAAAACTACAGGGAGAAATAAGTAAATGGAAACAGGCAGATACAGTGCTGCAGGTAATACCTGCCCTGCATTACATTGCTACAACCGCACAGGGTAGCCCAGGCAGAGAGGGGAAATACACGCTGCGTATGCCATTTGCTCAAATTGATACCGTTTTAAGAATGGCAAAACGTATAGATGCCCTGGTGTTTATTGATTTGCAAATTGGACTTAGCTCACTGCAAAGAGAAATACCCATGTTGCAGGAGTACCTTAAAAAACCCAATGTTCATTTGGGTATTGATCCGGAATTTTCAATGAAAACAGGTGCCAGGCCCGGTTCCCGCATAGGATCGTATAGCGCAGCAGACATCAATTATGCAACTCAATACCTGGCCGATCTTGTAAAAAAATATGATCTTCCTCCAAAAATTTTAGTGATACACCGTTTTACAAAAAAGATGGTTGAAAACTACAAGGACATCCAGCTTCGCCCTGAAGTGCAGGTGGTGATGGATATGGATGGATGGGGCTACCGTGAGAAAAAACAAAGCACCTACGAATGGTTCATTAATCGTGAACCCGTGCAATGGACAGGTTTTAAAATATTTTATAAAAACGATATCAAAACCGATTCAGTGGAGATGCAGCCAAAGGATGTTTTAAAATTAATTCCCGCCCCTGTTTATATTCAATACCAGTAAAAATTAAGTCAAAAAAAAAGGAGGCTGCCTTTTATAGACAGCCTCCTTTCCTAAATGATTTTACAAAATTATTTGCTTACTAAATTTTCTACAAACTGGTTTACTTCAGCAACACGAGTATAATTAACGGCATAGTAAATAAATTTCCCATCGCGTTGTGTCATCACTATTCCTGTTCTGCGTAAAATGGCCAGGTGTTGCGATGCAACTGACTGCTCCAGCCTGAGTTTCACATATATTTCAGTCACCGTTAACCGCTCACTTTCATCTAATAACTTAATCATTTGCTGTCGAAGCTTGTGATTCAAAGCTCTAAGAATTAAGGATGCTTTCTTAACGTGCAGGAAGTCCAGTTTAATCGGATTATTATCCTCTTTGCTTGCGATTGTAATACTCTGTGAAGAACTAATCATGATTTAAAGGGGGTTTGTTACCTGGAGTAAATATATATAAAAATAAAAACATATCAAAACAGCCTTGTGTTACTAATGGTTACTTTATTATGAAGTATAAAATTCCTTAAAATATTGTGGTTCACTATAAATCACATCTGAAAATTGCTGTTTGCAATATAGTTGCTCTGATAGTTTTCCTAAGTGTTCAGCAGAACTTATAACGTCAATTATATCCCATTTGTTTTGGTTAGTCTGAAGGAGTTTCTTACTTCCATTACCAAAAAAATAGACATGTTTGTTTTCAAAATATTTAAAAAACTCCTCTGAAAGCACCACTGGCTTCGTAGGTTCCATCTCCTCCAAATCCATATTGTAAAGTGCCATAAATACTTCCATTCTCCTTGCATCAATCATGGGACATAACAACTGGCCTGCTGCTACGGGCAATTTATTTTCTACGATAATCTTGTTTGCTGCAAACGCCATTACTTGTAGGGTGTTTACGCATATCAAGGGCTTTTGCAGGGCATAACATAAACCTTTTGCAGTGGCCATGCCTACCCTTAGACCAGTATAACTTCCCGGACCTGAGGTAACAGCAAATGCCTCAATTTGATTAAGAACAATTTTTTGTTCCCTAACCAAATCTCCAATTGCGGTATGTAAAAAACCTGCATGTTCTTTTTGGTTGTCACTGTCTCTGATAGAAAGTAAGTTTCCATTGCTGCAAAGCGCTACCGATGCTTGGTCTGTTGCTGTATCAATGTTTAAGATCAATCCCATTAATCAACTTGTTTTAGTAATAGTGGAGCCGGTGCATACCTGCTGTTTTCCTCCGACATACTCAGTAATAAGGTTACAATTTTATCAAGACCAATTTTATTACCCCATTCAAAAGGCCCATAAGGGTAGTTGGTTCCCAGCTTCATGGCAAGGTCTATATTCAGTTGGGTACTAACACCGTCAGCATATGCAAACCAGGCTTCGTTAATAATCATAGCAATAATCCTGGCTGCTATCAATCCCGGCATGTCAGCCACAAACTTGTATTGCCAACCTAGTAAATCAAATAGTTCAACTAAAAAAGCCTGGTCTTCCTCCCTGGCCGATACCTCTTTTATGGGTCGAAGTAAAAAGCCCGGCCAGGCATTCAACCGGGAAAAATGTACAGGCAAAGTTTCAAAGGTGGTACAAACAGCATTTACAACTACGGGGCATTTATAGCTACTTAAAATGGGAGTAACATCCGGCAGGGTAGTTTCATCATGCAAATAAAAAATGATATGGGGCGGAGTAGTTATAGCCTCAACAGTGTTGTAATGTGCTACTTGCAAACCATCTTTGTGGCTAAATTGATCTGATAAATTTTGGTCTGCTATTACCGCTACCTGCATTCTTAAATTTGTGGGGCAAAATTAGGTTTGTTAGTTGGTGTAAATTATATCAACTTGGCCTTTTTAATAAAAAGATATGAGCAAAATAATAATTAA
>JBBQVY010000054.1:0-23481 GCA_038211085.1 Chitinophagales bacterium
GACGGATCGCTAAAAGGCAGCCAGATTTTCGGCAATACACTTGAGGCGTTGGTTGGTGCAGTGTACCTGGATAAGGGTTACAGAAAGACGCACAGGTGGGTATTGCAGCACATGATTATTCCGCATTTGTATGTAGATGATCTGGAAAATATCGACATCAACCTAAAGAACAAATTGATAGGTTGGGCAAGCAAAAATGGTAAAGTACTCGCTTTTGTTACGCTTGAAGAAAAATTGGAAAACAACAGGCGAATTTTCACCATTGCCGCAGTATTGGATGGGGTAGAAATTGCACTTGGTAAAGGTTTTAATAAGAAAGATGCCAGCCAGATAGCAGCCCAGTTAGCTATAGAAAAATTATCAATTTAGGAAGTCGGGATCTAGTCCTGATGAAATTAAGAACAATCATTTTTCTGTTTTCCTTCTTTTACCTTTTGCTCAACGTTATATCTCCATGGGCAAGACTTACAACAAAACTTATTAGATTCTGTTTCAGGAAAACAAAAAGCATATTTAAGGAAACAAGCCAGGCCAAAACTTTTATTAGAGACGGATAAATCAATTTTTAGAGCTGGTGAAGCGTTGTGGTTTAAACCCTTTCTTATAAATTCTGTTTCTCAAAAAATGACTTGGTAATCCCGATATTTATTTTGTTTTCATTAAGGCTCTAAACGTTACTTTTAAATCTGCCAGTTTTTAAAATTTCAAAAGATTAATTTTTAAATGAAAGTTGTCGTTGTTCTCTTGCAATTAATCTTTTTAATTCCCCCAACTATCAACGCTCAACTTTGTAATGGCAATTTGGGTGATCCTATTGTAAATATAACTTTTGGGACTTCCCGGACACCCTTGAGTAAATCAGCAACCAACCTTAGCTATATTGGAGGATGTCCCTATAATGCAGAGTCATACACTATTCAAAATTTGATTTTCGGTTGTGGCGAGGATCCCGGTGCCAAATCCTGGCATATGCTGGCTGGAGATCATACCCGCGATCAAAACGGACAGTTTATGCTGGTAAACGCCTCCTGGACCCAGGGTGTTTCTAATCCCCCGGCTGTTATACATCTTGATACAGCCAGCAACTTGTGTGGTAATACAAAATACCAGTACTCTGCCTGGCTGGCAAACGTAATGAGCAATCTTGCTTGTGGCGGAAAACCCCAACTTCCTAATATTACTTTCACTGTTTCTTCGCTTGCAGGAGCTACCCTGGCTAGCATAAAGAGTGGCGATCTGCCTGTGTTAGATGGACGTGTCTGGAAACAATACGGTGTATCTTTCACGACGCCTGCTAACGTAAATGCAGTTGTTCTTACACTTTCGATAGAAGCGAAGCAGGGTTGCGGAAATGCTTTTGTAGTAGATGACATTAACTTCAACATGTGTGGTCCGGCAGTTTTGGCAACCATTGACGGCAAGTCAGAACCGGCCAAAGTGTGTGCCGATTATACTGATCCGTTTATTCTCAGCGGCACTTATGCTGCAGGGTTCAATGATCCGGTTGTACAATGGCAAAATAGCCCCGATAGTGGCAAAACATGGAAAGACTTGGCTGGTGTCAACACGTTGAGTTATGCAATACCTCGCCGGACAATTGGATCTATTTATTATCGAATGGGGGTAGCAGAACGACAAAACATAAATTCCCTTAACTGCCGGATCGTTTCTAATCCCATCATTACCGAGGTCTATCCTATACCGCCACGCCGGGCACCTGCAAATATTATTGGTTGCATCAGCAAAGATCTGCGCTTGCCAGATGGTGATGCTTCAGCGCTGCAAATTGAATGGACCGGCCCCAATGCATACAATTCTACAAACCCAAAATCTATTGTTCCTGGTATCAAATATGCAGATACAGGGGTCTACCAACTTAAGCAAACCTTTTATTTTGGCTGCACTTCAATCGATACTTTCAACTTGAAGGTCTTTCCGTCAACAACGATTTCCACGCAAACCCTTTATTCAATTTGTGAGGGTAAATCCATCAACATTTCGTCATCGGGTACCGGAACTTTTAAATGGACGCCAGCTATTGGGCTTTCAAATGATGCCATTCCCAATCCTGTTGCCTCGCCTCAAGACTCAACGCTTTACAAGGTTATTGTAACTAATTCATTTGGTTGTAAAGATTCGGCAGAGGTTAAAATAAATGTGTTTAGAAATCCTGTTGCTGTCTCAGGCCCTGGCCGAACGATTATTTTAGGTGACACAGTTTTATTAAGTGCCACTGTAAAAGGAACAGCTATCAACATTTCCTGGAGCCCATCCATATTTATTGATAATCCTCAACTCGTTGCACCGAGAGTTTTTCCCCAACAAAATACTCAATACACCCTTACGGCAACTTCTACGGTTGGCTGCGGCACAGCAACGTCAAGTGCATTAGTACAAGTGTATAAAGACATTTATATTCCAACTGCTTTTACCCCTAACGGTGATGGAAAAAATGATCGCTTTAAAGTCTTCGCCGCCGATGGCTACCATCTTCTCAAATTTCTTGTGTACAGCCGCTGGGGGCAACTTGTTTTTTCTGCAAAAAATACCTCTGATGGGTGGGATGGTAAAATGAACAATCAGCCACAACCCGCAGACACTTATGTTTATTATCTTGAATTAGAAAATTCCATGGCAAAAAAGATAGTAAAGAAAGGAACCATCAGGCTGGTGAGGTAAATGGAGTAGGAGAAATGTAGGATTGCTAACTAAAGTTTTTGAACCCGGCGGAAATACATTACCCAACATCCTTGCTGCCTGCCCCGTCATACTTACGGGGTCGCACACTTGTACTTCATCTATAAATAAAATGGGAAGGCAATTGTCACCTATACCGTCATGCTGTTCCAAGTTTCTAATATAAACATCTATCCAGCCTTACGTGGCTTTATAACTTACCCTGTATACCACACCTGCAAAATCATCGCTCACTAAAAGGGCTCCATCATTTGCTACAATTACATCAACCGGTCTGCCGGTTACCTTTCCATCCTTTTGTAACCATCCCGTAATAAAGGGTTTATAATCTATTACTTTATCACCTTCAAGCGTAACCACTGAAACCTGGTAGCCAATAGGTTTACTCCGGTTCCAACTGCCGTGTTCGGCAATAAATATTTTGTTTTTGTATTCACCTGCAAAATTATTTCCCGTATAAAAGCGCATGCCTAACGGAGCTATATGTGGCCCCAGAGCTTTTGCAGGAGGCGTATAGTCAGCACAGTTTTTTCCCTTTCCAAACTCTGGGTCTAAAATATTTCCCTGGTGACAAAATGGAAATCCAAAATGCATACCTTTTTCAGGGGCATAATTGAGTTCGCAAAATGGCACATCGTCACCTAACAAATCCCTTCCATTATCAGTAAACCATAATTTTTTTGTATCGGGGTTCCAATCAAAACCAACGCTGTTTCTTATACCTTTAGCAAATATTTCAAGGTCCGTACCATCGGGGTTCATGCGTGTAATTGTTGCAAAAATGGAGTCACTTTCGTTGCAAACATTGCAGGGAGCTCCAACCGGAACATATAGTTTGCCATCTGGTCCAAAGGCAATAAACTTCCAGCCATGATGTGTTTTGTCAGGAAATTTGTTATAGATCACTTTATAAGCCGGAGGATTTGTTAACTGCTCTTCTATATTGTCAAACCTGAGTATCCGATTTATTTCAGCCACATACAGATTGCCGTCTTTAAAGGCAACACCATTAGGAGTATTTAAACCCGTTGCAATAGTATAAACGGTTTCGGCTTGCCCATCTTGATTTTTATCTACCGCAGCATAAACAGAGTTGCCATCCTTATTGCCGATAAATAAAGTTCCCTTTGGGCCCCAGCACATACTGCGGGCTTTAGGCACTTCAGCAAATATTGAAATGGAAAAACCCTGTGGCAAGATTAAATTTTCAAGCTGGTACTTTTTAGCAAGTTCAACTGCAGAGGTAGTATCTGTGCTTATTGCCGTTTTTTTATCAACGCTTTTACAGCTTATTAAACACAACAACAATAATGGAACAATGACAAGTGCAATTTTCATTTTATTGATTTTAATAAAGTTACAAACAACTAAAAACCTGTAATAAAATAAAAAGCCCCATCCGGGGCTTCTGTAATTATGTAACTAAATAGAATTCTAAACTTTATTACCAGTCTTTTTATCACCAGCTGCAAATGGCTCGTTTGCTGAGGCAGACTTTACTACTGCCGTATTCACAACCTGCAATTCACCATTTAAAGTTCTTGCTGTAACCTGCGTATAAACTGATTTTGAAAGTTGTGTAAAAGCAGCTCCATATTGGTTGGTTGTTACAATGCCTAAAATGTTATCATCAGCATCAACCAACATTACTTTAATCTTAATTGGAAAATCGCTTATCCATATATTAGTATTTGTGTGGTCCACGGTAATTGCTACCCTGCTTATGGATGCTTTTTCCTGTGCTGACACCAAATTAGCAAAGAGCGATACAGAAATAAATAAAAGGCAACATAAAAAGCGTTTATAAGAGGTAGGTAGTTTGTTCATGAATTGGCTTGTTGTATTACTATTAAATCAATAGCTGTGCCAATACAAATCAAGATGTGCCATTAGTGATTTCCTGAGCCTTTAAAAAGTTCCTGAACCCGGGAGTATTAGTAACTGATCACTTTCTGGCCAAAAGCCAAATCGGATATTTTAAGACTACTTTCTGCTTCCATTTAATTTGGACCATCTCATCTTTGGGAATTTATAGATGCCAAGTAAACGAGAGGGTGAATCGATTGAATACAAATTACTTACGACCTATCTCCTGGCATATTTCAATTAAAACTCCATTAGTTTCTTTTGGGTGGAGAAAGCAAATCATCTTATTATCTGCACCTTTTTTTGGCTCTTTATTTACAAAAACAAACCCTTCATTTTCTAATCTTTCTACCTCTTCTACTATGTTTTCCACTTCAAAAGCCAGGTGATGAATTCCTTCACCTTTTTTTTCAATATACTTTGCAATCACCCCATCAGGATGCGAACTTTCCAATAATTCAACTTTTGTATCCCGTTTTTGGAAAAATGCAGTGCGGACTTTCTCACTTTCTACTACTTCAGTTTTATAGCAATTTGTGTTCAAAAGCTTTTCAAATAATGGGATAGAAACCTCGAGGTTTGAAACCGCTATACCGATATGTTCTAATTTAATCATGTTAAGTTTTTGGCTTGAAATGCATTGAGTTTCAACCTTACGAATTAAGGAATTTAACCTATCTCTATTTTACGCCACCAAATTTATAAAACTGTTTGTGTTACTTTTGTGTTATAGGTTTTAATAACATAAACCCTCTTTTTTATATGTTGAAATTACCCGTTTACCTTGATAATAATGCAACAACAGCTTGCGATCCAAGAGTTGTAGATGCAATGTTGCCTTATTTTACTGAGAATTTTGGAAATGCTGCCAGCCGTAATCACCCATTTGGATGGTCGGCCGAAGAAGCTGTTGATTATGCCCGTGAGCAGATAGCCGCCTTAATAGGAGCCGATCCTAAGGAAATTATTTTTACCAGTGGCGCTACTGAAGGTGATAACCTTGCAATTAAAGGCGTTTATGAAATGTATGCAAGTAAGGGTAATCACATTATTACCGCTACTACTGAACATAAAGCCGTATTAGACACCTGCAAGCATATTGAAAAGTCTGGTGGGGAGGTTACTTATCTGCAGGTTAAGGCAGATGGCCTGATAGACCTGCATGAATTGGAAGCTGCAATTAAGGATACTACCATTTTAATTGCAATCATGTATGCTAATAACGAGATTGGAGTAATACAGCCGGTAAAAGAAATAAGTGCATTGGCCCGCAAGCATGGTGTGCTATTTTTTAGTGATGCAGTTCAGGCAGTTGGAAAAGTGCCGGTTGATGTTAATAAAGACGGTATTGATTTGATGGCATTTACTGCTCACAAAATGTATGGTCCAAAAGGAATTGGTGCCCTTTATGTTCGCCGTAAAAACCCGAGAGTAAAAGTTACTGCCCAAATGGATGGTGGTGGTCATGAAAGGGGTATGCGTAGCGGCACTTTGAATGTGCCCGGCATTGTTGGTTTTGGCAAAGCTGCTGAACTTGCACGGTTGGAAATGGATCAGGATGCAAAGAGACTTAGTATATTAAGAGATAAACTTCAAAATGAATTGATGCAGATTGAAGAAACTTATGTTAATGGAAATGAAGAGCATCGCTTACCGCATGTTACCAACATTTCTTTTAAGCACGTTGAAGGTGAAGGGTTACTAATGGGCTTTAATAAAAATATTGCACTCAGTTCAGGATCTGCTTGTACGTCAGCTTCGTTGGAACCATCGTATGTTTTAAAAGCCCTTGGTTTAGGCGATGATCTGGCACATAGTTCACTTCGTTTTGGGCTGGGCAGATTTACTACCGAAGAGCAAATTGATTACACAATAGACCAGGTAAGAACTACCGTACTTAAACTGAGAGAAATGAGCCCGCTTTGGGAGATGTACAAAGAAGGAATTGATTTAAATTCAATTGAATGGGCACATCACTAACAAATATGCTGAATGACAAATGCAAAATGCTGAATCAAAATTGTTTGCATTTCATTCAAAATTTATCATTCAAAATTTAAAATAGAAAATATGGCATACTCAAATAAAGTAATCGATCATTATCAAAATCCAAAAAATGTTGGAACACTTGATAAATCGAGCAGAAATGTAGGCACCGGACTTGTAGGTGCTCCTGAATGTGGAGACGTTATGCGTTTACAAATTGAGGTGGATGAAACAGGGGTTATTAGAGATGCAAAATTTAAAACCTTTGGTTGTGGTTCGGCAATTGCATCTTCATCTCTGGCAACAGAATGGTTAAAAGGTAAGACTGTTGACCAGGCTATATCCATAGATAATATGGACATAGTTGAAGAATTAAATCTTCCCCCGGTTAAAATTCACTGCTCGGTTTTAGCAGAAGATGCAATTAAGGCTGCTATAAATGATTACCGGGTTAAAAACGGTATGGAAGCAATTAAGTTTGAAGAAAGTGTAGTTCATTAGTAGTTGTAAGTAAAGCGATGTTTTTTGCAAGACATGCGGATACTTAAAACTAAAAATATTTATACTATTATGATTTACGTTAGTGATAAAGCAAAAGTGAAAGTTGATGGCCTTTTGCACGAAGCAAATATTAAAGGGGATGATTATTTTCTGCGGGTTTCAGTGGTGGGTGGTGGATGCTCAGGATTAAGTTATAAACTTGATTTTGATAACGAGAAGAAACCCATGGACCAGGAATTTGAAGACAATGGAATTAAAGTGGTGACCGACTTGAAAAGCTTTTTGTACCTGGTTAATACAACCCTTGATTTTTCTGATGGACTAAACGGCAAAGGGTTCTATTTTAGTAATCCAAACGCCAGTCGTAGTTGCGGTTGTGGAGAAAGTTTCGCAGTATAACCTTCAATATTATAGCAAACAAAAAGCCGGGTTCTGCCCGGCTTTTTGTTTGCTATAAATATCATTAATCTCTTTCATAAGGAAAATTTCGAGCCACCTTGCGCATCATTCTTTCCATTACCTGGTTGGTACTACCCATTACATTTTCATTCATTTCTTTATAAAAGCGCCAAAGCAATTCGCCGTCGCTGCCGTTGTATACCTGCATGGTAAGGCTACCATTTCCAGTAGTACTAAAGGCAGATCCTAAAAGTAAACCTTTTGCAATGGCACCCCCATCACTCGCTGTTCGCTCGTACGCATAAGAACTTTTAATTACAGCATCGACCCCCAAAACTTTGCAAACTGAATCCTGGGTTAACTCATTTACGTTGTTATAAATTCCTTTTTGTTTTAGCAAAGCATTTGTTCTGTCAACATCCTGAAAGGTGACGGTATACTTATCTGCCTATCGTAATAGGTATGTATACATTCCCTGCTGCATACTGGTAGCAAGTTTTTGCTCATCGGCTGCCTTTGCATCTGCATCAAAATTTTTGGGTAGTTTTTTGTACGTTATGGTAGCTTGGAAGGGAAGTATTGCTACTACTTTGTGCCTGGCAATTTCACTTAACAATTTAGGTGATGAAAAAACTTGTTTGCTACCCTCGAATTGGCCGAAGCTCATGTTAGTTAGACATAAAAACATAAGTGGTCCCAAAATAGATTTAATGGTCATAATTTACTTTTAAGGTTGAAAATAATCCTTAATTTAAACTTATAGCTCAAATAATGCGAAAGCTTTCTGGAAACTACTGAGCATAAAAATAGGGGTAAATCAATTTGATTAACCCCTATTTTAATAACGATTGCAATTATAACTTTATACCCACCGATACACTAAGCACACGATTCTTATTTTTATCGTTTGCATTATTTGTAGATCCGGAATTTAATTTAGCTAGGCCATAACCATAGTTAGCACCTAATGACAGCTTACCAAAGTCAATACCTGTTAAAACATTAAATCCGTAATCAAACTTTTTAAGTTTACCGTAACCTCTGCCTTCTTCCTGCGAAGTAGTTGGATCATCGTTGCTGTAAACTATATCGTTTTCAGACTTAAAGGCTAAACCAAATACTTTTCCCTCAGTTTTGTTTTTACCTGCTACACCCATTGCAGCATAAGGTCCTGCTCCAAAATAGAAATTGCTTGCGCCACCTAATGGAATTTTACCTACAACGTTAACCGGTAACTCTACATACATTGGATTGCTGGTAGCTTTGTAATAACTACTACTTGTTTCCTGTCCACTTTGGGTTTTAGAACCCTTACCTGTGTAGTATAAGCCCGGTTGTAACGAAAGCCCTGTACTTAGTGGTAAATCCAAAACTGCTCCTACGTGAAAACTGGTTAATGCTTTTGCATCATCAACATTGCCATTTTCATTAATGGTTATGTTGGCACTGTTTACACCACCTTTAATCATAAGGCCACCTTTGTTAGTTGAAGGTTTAACCTGCGCCATTGCCGTTAATCCTAATACACTTGCTGCTGTTAATAATAAAATGTTCTTCTTCATAATCATTGTTTACTCCTCCTTTGCTAATACTGTGCCAATCCTCCATTTTGTAAATTACAAATAGCGTTTAAAACTTTAGAACTGCTTCCTACCTATGATTGATATTTATAGAATGAAAGGGTTAGGTAGCAACTGTATTTCATTAATGTTTGTTACCATATATGTCTGTAATTGTAGATAGTCCATAGCTTTTAGTATTTTTCAAAAAAACTATTTATATAGAATTGGGAAATGCATTAAACTGGTTCGAAATTCCAGTTTCAGACTTTGATAGAGCTAAAAAATTTTATCAAACCATTTTTAACTATGAGATGCCTGAAAATATCATGGGCCAAGCCCGTATGGGATTTTTTTTATACGATTTTTAAAAATGGAAAAGTAGGTGGCGCCATTGTACATAATCCTGGGTTAATCACTCCTGGTATAAACGGTGCATTGGTTTATCTTAATTGTCAGCCAGATTTACAGGTTGTTTTAGATAGGGTAGAAAATGCCGGTGGGAAAATTTTAAAGAAGAAAACAAACATATCTGAAGATCAGCAACTGGGTTATTGGGCCTTAATGAATGATACCGAAGGAAATAATGTAGCCCTTCATTCAATGAGCTGATTATTTTATACGAATCGATTGTTACCTGCCCATTCCCGATTTATTTCATATTCTTTCGTTGGCTAAAATCATAGTGCACTCTTATTCTGATCAATGGAATGAGAATTATCTTTCAATATATTTTGAAAGTTCAATAATAATGTTTAGTTTTATTGAATGAAGTTAAAAGAGGCAAAAGCAGAGTTTGTTCAAAGTTGGGGAATATTGGGTAGCCAGTGGGGCATTAACCGCACAATGGCACAAATACATGCACTTTTATTGGTTGCTTCAGATCCTTTAACAGCCGAAGAAATAATGGATCAATTAAGTATTAGTCGCGGTAATACAAACATGAACGTGCGTGATTTAATGGACTGGGACCTGGTGCAAAAGGTGATTGTTCCCGGGGAGAGAAAGGAATATTTTAAAGCTGAAAAGGATATATGGAAAGTAGCCACCCTTATCATGTATCAGCGTAAAAAACGCGAACTGGATCCTATGTTAAAAATTCTGAGCCAGCTTGAAACCATTGAAGGATCTCAAACTGATAAGGATGTAAAGGCTTTTACCGATACTGTGGGCAATATTCACAAATTTGCCGGGCAGGCCGAGAAAGCACTTAATACCATTATAAAAGCGGAAGAAAATTGGTTTTGGGGAAGTTTTATAAAGCTTTTTAAATAAAAATGAATTTGAAAATGCCGCTGAGTGCGGCTTTTATTAATATATTATGTTTCATAAATTTCTGAAAGTTTAATAATTAATATAAAATTAAAAACCATGAACTACGTTATCATTACTTAAAGCTTGTACCTGGTTATTACCATCAGCCTAACTATTTGGGTTGCCCGTAGCTTGTTTAGAAACGGTAAAATTTTTCTTATTGATATTTTCCTTGGTAATAAGGAGCTGGCAGACAGCGTTAACAATTTGCTGCTCTTAGGTTTTTACCTGGTAAACATTGGTTATACCGTTTACACTCTACAGATAGGGTACAACATTAATAATCTTCGCGAAGTGATAGAAAGCCTGAGTGTAAAAGTGGGCTTTATCATTTTGATACTGGGAGCCATGCACTTTTTAAACCTATATATATTTTTTAACCTGCGCCGAAAAGCAAAAAACAACCAGGTAATGCATGTTGCAAGTGCCAGGCAATTTCAATAGCTCTTTCCGGGAAAAATTTCTGCAATAAATCATAATCTTTAAAGCAATTGTTATGAAAGAATTTAAAACAATAGATGTCATTATTCAAGTCTTTCTCATCATAGGTATTAGTATAAAATCGCTCTTAAACCTGGATCAAACATTTCTCTATGGATATTTTATTATTGGAGGATGCCAGGTTACCAGTATGATAGTACATCATATAAATAAGTGGCATACCCGGGAGGGGAGCCGGCGGTTTTACTACCATAGAATTACTGCTATTACGTTAATTATGGTAGCAGGCTTTATGATACCCTTTCTACCTATTGTTTGGGGAATATTGCTCTATGCAGCACCGGTTTTGTCTGCCTGTTATCTTTTCATTTGTTGCGGGGAAGTATTCTATGCTGCAAAACGCCCCTTAGACCTTATTTAATTGCTTTAACATGGACAATAATAAAATAATAATAGCAGGTGGAGCAGGATTTATTGGACGAAGCCTGGCTGAATACTTTGCTTCTAAATACCAGGTGATCATTCTAACTCGCAACAGAAAAGGCGTGCAACATAATAATGCATTTACTGAATTCAAAGTAAATGAAGCACTTGCATCAAATATTAAATTGGTTGAATGGAATGGTAAAAAGCTGGACGCCTGGGCAGAGGAATTTGACAATGCATCCGTAGTAATAAACCTGGCAGGAAAATCAGTGAATTGCAGGTATACAAAGAAAAATAGAAAGGAGATTTTTGATAGTCGTATCCTTTCCACTCGTGTAATTGGCGAAGCAATTAAGGCTGTGAAAAATCCTCCCAAACTGTGGATAAATTCTTCCTCAGCAACTATTTATAGAAATGCTTTAGATAGGCCGCAGAACGAATTTAATGGAGAGATACAGAACGATTTTAGTGTACAGGTTTGCAAATTATGGGAACAAACTTTTTTTGAAACGACCACGCCGGGCACCCGCAAAATTACTTTAAGAACTGCTATTACACTAGGTTTTGGCGGAGTGATGAAGCCATACTTAAATCTTATAAAACTGGGTTTAGGTGGAAGGCAGGGCAGTGGGAAACAGATGTATAGCTGGGTGCATATTGAAGATGTATGCAGAGCAATAGATTTTGTTATGAAAAATGAGGTATGCCAGGGTGTGTACAATTTGTCTGCTCCCAACCCTGTTAGCAATAAAGAATTTATGCAAACACTCCGTAAGGCTACCGGCGCCTCTTTTGGCCTTCCTGCATTTAAATGGATGCTAGCAATTGGAGCAGCAGTTATTGGTACCGAACCAGAGTTAATTTTAAAAAGCCGCTGGGTAGTTCCTACTAAATTATTAGAGGCAGGCTTTGTTTTTAAATACCCGTTTTTAAAAGAGGCTGTTGAAAATATTGTAACCAACACCCTACGAAAAAAGTATCACTTTTTTTAGGCTTATTCGATTGCAGGTCCTACCGGTAAACAGTTGGAATTTGGTTGGTGCAGTTCTTGTAGTTTTGATCGCTTAAAACATCATTCATATTTTATGGCTTCAAAAAAAACAGTTGTCCTTGGCGCATCGGCAAATCCTGCACGTTATAGTTACCTGGCTATAAACAGGCTGGCAGCACATGATCACCCTATTATAGCTATCGGTAAAAAAGAAGGAAAAGTGGGGGAGGTAGAGATTATTACTGAACACCCCGAAGAAAAGGAAGTGGATACTGTTACCTTGTATCTGAACCCCACAAATCAAAAACCTTATTACCACTACATTCTTTCGTTACATCCAAAGCGGATCATATTTAATCCCGGTACTGAAAATGATGAGTTGATTGAATTGGCCCGGGAGCAAGGAATTAAAACTATGGAAGCATGCACTTTGGTAATGCTTAGCACGGGGCAATATTAAGTAGTTAATATTCATAAATCAATAGTCATTGTAGAACGTGAAAGAGAATAGTACAGCATGAAAATTAGACACAACATTGGGCGTACTACTGAAATTATTCAACTTCATTTTACAGCTTTTTTCCTTTTTCCTTTTCCTCTACCTCCTAATCCACTTTTGTTTACAAAATTTTAATGTTGATATGAAATTGCCAGCGTATTAATGGGTAAATTACAGAAACCATTTTTTTATGCTTTGGCGAAAATTCAGCGGAGAAAACATCGAACTTCCCATTAAGAATGCAGTTGAAAACGCAATAAAGAGAGAAGTACAGCTTGGCTACAAATTAAAAGTTTGTATTGGTACCGATAGCCAGGTTAAAGGTGCTGAAACCGAATTTGCAACGGTTATTGTTTTTCTAAGACAAGGTCACGGGGGATTTATGTACATCCACAACGAAAAGACCCGCCAGAAATACAGCATTAAAGAACGTATGCTGGTTGAGGTAGCCAAAAGTATTGAGATAGCTTACGAGCTTTGTTACCTGTTTACACAATACGATGTTGATATGGAAGTACATGCAGATATCAATACAAATCCTCAGTTTAAAAGTAATGACGCTTTGCGTGAAGCAATGGGTTACATTTTGGGAATGGGCTTTGCTTTTAAAGCCAAACCTGAAGCCTTTGCCAGTAGTAGTTGCGCTAATAAAGTAGTTAATTAATAGCAATAGCAAGTAGCCGTAAGCCTTTAGCCTTTTTTGACCAATGGCTTTCGGCTAACGGCTACTCCTCCCTCCATTCTTTATTACAGGTTTCTATAAACCCTAACATCTTATCTCTGCCAGATTTTTTTTCGGCGCTTGTTAAAAAGTGCTGCGGCAAAAACTGCCAGGTCTTTCGCATTGAATCTAAAAAAGCTTTTACATTGGCAGCAACAGTTCGTTGATTTTCCTTATCGATTTTTGTGAATGCCAAAGTAAAAGGTACTTCCCAGGCACCCAATTGATTTACAAAATCGAGATCAATTTTTTGGGGAGTATGTCGGCTGTCTATTAAAAGAAAAACATTTACGAGGTTCTCCCTCTTACGCAAATAGTTTTCAATCATTTGTTCCCATTTGCGTCGACTTGATATAGAAACCTTGGCAAAACCAAAACCGGGCAAATCAACAATATACCATTGATCAGGCTTCTGATGAGGCTTATGATCATCGGGAAGACTTTTAATATCAAAGTGATTGATCATTTGGGTTTTTCCCGGAGATCCAGAGGTTTTTGCCAGCTTTTGATTATTGGTAATCATGTTTATAAGCGAAGATTTTCCAACGTTACTTCTACCTATGAATGCATATTCGGGCCGGTCAGCAGCTGGGCACATAGTAAATTCCGGGCTTGAGATAAGGTATTCAGCTGAAGTAATGATCATGGGCGCAAGGTAAGGAAGGAATTAGCAGACAATCGCTCTCATATGGTTAGGATGGTTTATGATTTTAAAAACCAGTTTGCCAGTATTAACAAAACAAGAGTAACCCAAAAGCCAAACTTCCATTTAATAAGATCCAACTTGGCAGTATGTAAATCTTCTTTTGTAGTGGAAAATCTGGCTTCTTCTTTTGTCCTTTCGGAAACTAATTTGTCGATTTCTGTAACAAACGTTTTAGTGTCTTCGTCATTTTTAGAGTGGCGGTTTACAATTTCAAAAGGTTTAAGACTTTGATCGGCCGTCATGAATTTAATTTCTCCAAAAATATGCAAAAGAAACAAGGCTATTTTCCATCATCTCTTGGTTATGGTTCCTAAATTTTTTGATTGCTAATTATTATTAAACAAACACTGATTATAAACTTTGGCTCCCAAAATTCTTAGAATTCTCACCCATTTTAAAACCCTCTTTCCCTTACCTTTGCGGCCAATTTTAAAACAGTTACCTAAATAAATTGCTATATGGCGAACGTTGGTAAAGTTAAACAGGTTATCGGGGCCGTTGTAGACGTACAGTTTTATGGCAAGTTGCCTGAAATTTATAACGCTTTGGAAATGAAGCGTGAAAACGGAGATATATTGGTTATGGAGGTGCAACAACACCTGGGCGAAGACAGTGTACGCTGCATTGCCATGGATGGTACTGAAGGTTTGGTTAGAGGAACAGATGTTGTGGATACCGGAATTCCCATTGCAATGCCAATTGGCGAAGGAATTAACGGACGATTATTTAACGTAACCGGCGATCCTATCGATGGTTTACCCCCGGTGTCTAAAGTTAACGGTCGCCCCATTCACAATAAGCCACCTTTATTCGAAAATTTAAGTACTGCAACAGAAGTGCTTTTTACTGGTATAAAAGTAATTGACCTTATTGAGCCTTATGCAAAGGGAGGTAAAATCGGATTGTTTGGTGGTGCAGGTGTAGGTAAAACAGTTTTGATCCAGGAGTTGATTAATAATATAGCCAAGGGTTATGGTGGCATGTCGGTTTTTGCCGGTGTTGGAGAAAGAACCCGTGAAGGAAATGACCTGATGAGAGAAATGATTGAAGCAGGCATTATGAAATATGGTGATGCATTTAAGCATAGCATGGAAGAAGGTGGTTGGGATTTGGAGAAAGTGAACCTTGAAGATTTGAAAGACTCAAAAGCCACCTTTGTGTTCGGGCAGATGAACGAACCTCCGGGAGCCCGTGCACGTGTTGCATTGAGCGGTCTAACCATAGCTGAGTATTTCCGCGATGGTGATGGAACGGGTAAAGGAAAAGACATCCTGTTCTTCGTGGATAACATCTTTAGGTTTACACAAGCAGGTTCAGAGGTGTCGGCTTTGTTGGGTCGTATGCCATCGGCCGTGGGTTACCAGCCAACGCTGGCTACCGAAATGGGTTTAATGCAGGAGCGTATTACTTCAACCAAAAATGGTTCAATTACCTCTGTACAAGCGGTATATGTACCTGCGGATGACTTGACCGATCCAGCCCCGGCTACAACCTTTGCGCACCTTGATGCCACTACGGTATTAAGCCGTAAAATTGCAGATCTTGGTATTTATCCCGCGGTGGATCCTCTGGATAGCACTTCAAGAATTTTGACGCCGCAAATTGTTGGCGACGAGCATTATGATTGCGCAAACAGGGTTAAGCTAATTTTGCAGCGTTACAAGGAGTTACAGGATATCATTGCAATTCTTGGTTTGGATGAATTGAGCGAAGAAGATAAATTGACCGTATCAAGAGCACGTAAGGTACAGCGTTTCCTTAGCCAGCCCTTTCACGTGGCAGAGCAGTTTACAGGTTTAAAAGGTGTGTTTGTAAATATAGAAGATACCATCCGCGACTTTAATGCTATTATGGATGGTGAAGTTGATGATTATCCTGAAGCTGCTTTTAACCTTGTTGGAACGTTACAGGATGCAATGGAGAAAGGTAAAAAGATGATTGCGGCGGCAAATTCTTAAAAAGAGTAGTTAGATGTTAGTAGTGAGTAGTTAGAGACGAAAAAAAAGAGAAGACAAAGAAGAAAAGAACCTTTGGGTAATAAGCTTGTGAATAGTTATTTAACATCCTTGCGTCGCACTCTTGTACCAAATTTATTTTTCAGCATTTATTTGTAGTGGTAGGTCTGGCAATTAGTTATAATCTATTAAGCTTTTTTTTACTAACTACCAAAATCTAACTACTTTCTCTGATGAAAGTTCACAATTTTAAGGAACTTAAGGTGTGGCAGCAGGCAATGGATGTAACCGTTCAGGCTTATGTTTTGACAAGCTCTTTTCCAAAGGAAGAAAAATTTGGCCTGGTCTCTCAAATTCAACGATCTGCTGTTTCTATCCTTCAAATATTGTGGAAGGTTGAGGAAGAGTTTCAGGTAAAGAATTGCAACATTTTATTTCAATTGCAATGGGTTCAAGCTACGAGTTAGAGACGCAAGTTATACTGGCTTATAAGTTTAATTATATTTCGAAACGGAAATTGAAAGAATTTGAACTGCTCCTGATACCTGTACAAAAAATGCTATTTGGTTTTTATAACAGTTAGGAAAAGTAGGGAGGGTTTTATCTTACTACTTGATACTAAAATCTTACTACTAATTATGATCTTAGAAATATTGACCCCGGAAAAGAAACTGTACAGCGGAGATGTGTATGGGGTACAGTTACCCGGCATTGATGGTTCGCTTGAAATTTTGGACCGGCATGCACCCATTGTAAGTGCATTAAAGAAAGGAACTTTAAAAGTGCTGAAGGATAAAAACAGCTTTGATCACTTTACTATTCAGGGTGGTTTTGTTGAAATGCTAAACAATAAAGCTACTGTTTTGGTAGAAGGTGCAAGGCCTGTTGATCTATAATTATAGCTAAAAATGAAATAGAGGCCTCCAATGAAAATTGGAGGTTTTTTTATGTTGCCTGCCTGGCAACACATAAAAACAATACCTGCATTCCATGATATTTTCCACTAAAAATTTATCGTGCAGGTAGATGCCCAAAGCATTACCTGTACAAGTGAGTGACACAACCAAAGCCAAATTAATTATCAAAGGCTTGCTCCAAAAATTTACTTACTCCTCCGCCAAAGCATTGGTGAAACATCTGCTCATTTTAATATTCTGCTAACTTTTCTTTAGCATCTTTTAGCATCTCCCGGCATTTTGTTTGCGTTTATATATCCTCGTAATATCATTAAACATTTTTAAACAAGGAGAAAAACATGAACACCAAATTGAATTTTTTAAGTGCCGGTGTTGGGTTGGCATTAATGTTTACAGCTTGCTCTAAAGAGCCGATTAATAACCTGACACAGGATGAATCGCGGATCTATATTACTAATCACGATTCTTCTACAAACTTTTCATCTTTTAAAACTTTCAGCATTTCCGATTCGGTTACCTATGTTAACAATGGTAGGCCATCAAGAGATTTAAATGCTGCTGACCAGGGTTTTATTAGCGCAACAGTTGCCCAAATGAAAGCTGCCGGTTATGTGCAGGTAAGTAAACAAAGCAAGCCTGATGTAGGTATCAACATTTCACGAATTACCAATACTTCAACCGGGGTAATCAGGTACAACAATTATTATGACGGCTATGGAGGGTACTACGATCCCTACTATTGGGGTAGCGGTTATGGTGGCTACAACTATTATATGCCTTATGGTTATGCCACTTACTCAATAAGAGAAGGAGCATTGTCCATTGACCTGCTTGACCTGAAAGATGCCACTGCAAACAACCAGATTAAAATTGCCTGGACAGGCTTAATACGTGGTTCAGGGATTTTTAGCAGCGATCCCAATAACCAGGTTAAAACCTTATTTGATCAATCGCCTTATTTAAAAACAAATTAAACATCATTTTACAATGAAAAAATTAGCAATAGTTCTTTCGGTTTTAGCATCAGTTCTCATTACTTCGGGCACCTTTGCCCAGGCCACCAATAAGTGGAAATTGCAACTTGGTTACAATATAAGTGCGCCGCTGGGTAGTTTTAAAAATGACTTTATCAGTAACACTTCTTTCAGAGGTGGTGTCGGAGAAATAAGTTATACCATTAATCCAAAAGTGTCAGTGGGCCTTGCCTCGGGTTACCAGGATTACTATCAAAAATATGGTCGCGGGGTTTACCATACGCAGGGCAACGAACTGGTATCAGCAGTCATCAGCAACAGTATGCAAATTGTACCTGTTTTGTTGAAAGGCACTTTTTCGCCTATGGGTAACACAACCTCATTAATTAAACCATACCTGTCTGCTGGAGCCGGGGTAAACATGGTGAATTACAGGCAATACCTGGGAGAATTTCCTACAAGTGATGCTTCGGGTGCTTTTGCCGCACAGGCAGGTTTGGGAGTTTTAATTCCCTTTAATAAAAATAATACTGATACAGGTTTTAAATTAGGAGGCACTTATAATTATGCTGCTTACAACAAAAACGGTATATCTAATTTAAATAGTGTTGGAGTGAATGCCGGTGTTGTATTCAATTTAAAATAGGACATAGTAGATAGGAGACAGTAGATAGGAGATAGTAGTTAGATTGAGTGGTAGAAATAGGAGATAGTAGTAATAAGATAATAGTAGATAGTAGCAAGACATAAAGCAAAAGCCTCCAAGGATTTGGGGGTTTTTGCTTTTGTATTTTGACACCTTCTCCCTTTAACCTTCAACCTTCAACCTACTATCTTCTAACTTCTCTCCCCTAATTCAATTGCGGGTCAATGGGGTAATTCACCATCTGCTGGTATTCGCCACCCAATTGTTTTAATGCATCCCTCCAGATGTTGCTGGTGTCGCCGGTGAAAATTAGTTTTTTAGTAGCTGCCGACGTTATCCAGCTTTTTTGTTTCATCTCCTCCTCAAGCTGCCCTTCGCCCCATCCACTATAACCCAGGAAAAAGCGGATGTCTTTATTGGTTATTTGATGCGTATTCAATAATTGAACAACTTCAGTAAAATCGCCACCCCAGTAAATCCCCTCTGCAATTTCATGCCCACCTATAATCAATCCCGGGCATTGGTGAAGAAAATGTACCGTATCCTTTTGAACGGGGCCACCGTAAAAAACAGGGAAATCAGTATCCACTAATCCACTTATTAACTCACTTAGCATTTGCGGATATTCTTTGTTAAGAACAAAACCAAAACTACCAGATTGCTGGTGGTCGCAAATAATGATTACTGACCTTTTAAAATTAGGGTCTTTCAAAAAAGGATCTGCAATTAGTAAGTTACCAGGTTCTATTTCATCCATGCTTGAAAAGTAAAGACTAATAAGGGTTTTGCAAAAAACAAATCAGGTATTTTTTTTATGATGCGTTAAAATGAATATAAACATAAAGGGTGGCTGGTAAAGAGTGGTTGATGCTGTTATATTTGCGGTAATGAAGAGAATTTTCCCTATCATCGTTTTACTGATTACGCTCTCGTTGCTGGGTATTTTTATCCTGCAGGTAAGCTGGTTTAAAAACATGATTATTCTTCGCCAGGAGCAATTGGCCTCCAGAATTGAGGAAGCACTTTATACGGTAACCCTGGAACTTAGTTCCAATGCCTCTTCTTCACCTTACCTTAAAATACCCCGCAAATCCAACCTGGGATTATTGCCTGACGATTTCACCTATAATCTTGGCCGGCCCACTATAGCCCAGCATTTTTCTGAGTTTGAAATCCGGGAGAAACTTCAAAATGCTTTCAGGCAGAAAGGTCTTAAAAAGGTAGATTTTGAGTTTGCCGTTTATTCTAATACCAACCTGTATAAATTAGAATTGCAGTCGCCCAATTTTCTTAAAGAAGCTGATGATAGTATCAATAACAAAACCATTATTCAGCCCATCATTCCTGAAACCGGGTCGCAACTGGAAGGCTTGATTCCGTACGAACATTTTATGCTGGTTGTACCCAATTTTAAAGCACAGGTTTGGGGTTCTTTGTTATGGATGATCTTCGGGTCCGTAACCTTTACCCTTATCATTATTGCGGCTTTTGCCCTAACAGTTCAAACACTTTTACGGCAACGAAAGTTGAGCCAGATAAAAACGGATTTTATAAATAATATGACCCACGAGTTTAAGACTCCCCTGGCTACAATATCCCTTGCTGTCGATGCTTTGCGCAATGAAAAGGTGCAGAATAATCCTGAGAAAATGGGGTATTTCAGTGGTATCATTAAGGAGGAAAACAAGCGGATGAACAAGCATGTTGAAACCATTTTGCAGGCGGCATTGCTTGACAAGCAGGAGCTGAAATTAAACATGAATAAAGTGCATGTAGAAGATCTGTTACAAAATGCACTTAACAATCATCGCTTACAAATTGAAGACAAGCAAGGGCTGGTTGAAACCAATTTTTTAGCAAAGCAGGATGTGATTTTGGCTGATGAAAATCACTTCACCAATATGCTAAGTAACCTTGTGGACAATGCTATAAAATACTCAAAAGAAAAGCTGCACATTAAAATAAGTACCAGCAACCAGGGCAAATGGCTATGCATAAAAATTGAAGACAATGGTATTGGCATGAACAAAGAAACGGTGAAGCGAATTTTTGAAAAATTCTACAGGGCACATACCGGCAATATCCACAATGTTAAGGGCTTTGGATTGGGAATGAGTTATGTAAAAACCGTGGTAGATGTACACCAGGGTAAAATTAAAGTTGACAGCACTTTAGGTAAAGGAAGTTGTTTTACCATCCAGGTGCCTCTTGTTAAAGGGGAAGAAGAAGCATGATCTAAACCAAGGGCTGGTACTTGGTTGAGTAAACCTGAACTAGCTTTTGAAAAGAAGGCATCCATCTCCGTAGCTCAAAAACCTAAAATCGTTTTGCAGTGCATATGCATACAAATCCTTCCATTTTTCCCCAACTATCGCAGCAATCAATAACAATAAAGTGGATTGGGGCTGATGAAAATTAGTAATGAGACCCGATGCTATTTTTAATTCGTAGCCCGGCGCTATCATTATTTGAGTCTTCGTGATCAACCTTTTTACCCTATTAATTTCCATCCACTCCAACAGGCTTTTTAATGCAGCCGCTGTATTAAGTTGCGTCTCCGTTTCATAAGGCTCCCATTGCAAAACAGCCAGGTCATTTATATTGATTGATGGATCATTATAAACCTTAACACCCATCCAATAAAGGCTCTCCATCAGTCGTAAGGATGTGGTACCTACAGCAAAAATCTTCTGATCGTTATTCCGGTATATGTTTTCAATCGTCTCCAGTGAAACATCAAGGAATTCGCTGTGCATTTCATGATCACGTATCGTTTCGCTTTTAACCGGTTTAAACGTACCAGCGCCTACATGTAGCGTAACAAAATCGGTTAAAATATTTTTTGCAGCTAACTTTTTAAAAATGTCATTGGTAAAATGAAGACCCGCAGTTGGTGCTGCCACGGAGCCATCGTACCGGGCATAAACAGTTTGGTAACGCTCCTTATCAGTTGCCTCAACATCGCGATGCAGGTAGGGTGGTAATGGAACCTTACCCGCAGCATGAAGTATTTCAGCAAAGCTGTAATCGGCAGGAGTCCACGAGAGTTTAATGATAAAACAATCGCTCAGCCTTTCGCTTATTTCAGCATGTAATTCTACTACTGTTTGGCCATCGGTTACTTTTTTCAATAATACCATTCCATGCTTCCATTTGCTGGCCCCGCCTACCAGGCATTTCCAGAAGACCGTTTTTTTCTGCGACATTGCCGAAGCTATATCCGCATATTGATCACCGGGTTCAAGGCAAAAAATTTCTATTACACCTCCGCTGCTTTTTGTAAATAACAGCCTCGCCTCAACCACTTTTGTATTGTTAAAAATTAACAACGATCCGGCAGGTAAATATTGATCAATATTCCTGTAAATATTCTCTTCAATTACCCCGTTTTTGTACATCAGTAATTTGCTTTTATCCCTCTCGCTCAAAGGATGACGGGCTATACGCTCATCTGGCAAAGGGTAAGTAAAATCACTGATTTGTAAATGTTTTGGATGCATAAAGTCCGTAAAGTTAGGGGCTACGCCACTGCAGTTTTGTTTGTAAAAATTTCAGAATTGTGGAAGAAGGTGGCATTTTTTAAAGTAAACGGGCCCAGGCCTCAAAAAAATTTAAACGATATGGGTAGGAAGAAACTTTTGAAAATCTTTCTTTTTCAAAATGTATTTGAACAAACAGTCCGGTATATGTTCTTAACATCCTGAAAAAAAGTTCATATCAAAATATTGAATATCAATACATTTTAGTATTAGTCCACAGCTTTTCCACAGATATCCACCCTTAAATAATAATTATTTTAACAAAATGCTCCCAAACGCAATACAGGCCTCAATTTGAGACCCCTTACAACTGTGGATAAAAAGATGAACTCTTTAATTGGTATTAAAGTGGGAAAAAGTGTTATTTTGTGGTAATTAATGGTAAAACCAACCTCTTAAAGTATTCATGTCAACATTTCGCGGCGAATTTGAAGCTACGGTAGACGCTAAGGGTCGTTTCCTTCTTCCGGCAGGAATTAAAAAAAAACTGCCTGAAGGAACTACCACTTTTATGCTCAACCGTGGCATAGAAAAATGCCTGACATTATATACCGAACAAAGCTGGTTAATTACCGAGCAGCAAGTTAGCCAGTTAAACGATTTTGACGAAGAGAACCGGGTTTTTAGAAGAAGATTTTTAGGTGGGGTAACCGAAGTTGACCTTGATGTTGCAGGCAGAATGCTACTGCCTTCAAGTTTAAAGGAATATGCCGGTTTGCAAAAAGACATCATCCTTGTAGGGTTGGTAGACAAAATTGAGATTTGGGATTCAGCAAAATATAAACAGCTCTTTGAAGATTTTTCGTCCGATACATACAGTCAACTGGCGGGTAGGGTAATGGGTGGTCAACACAAACCAATAGTTTCCTGATCAACAGCAAGCAAATGACAACAGGTAATACAAATGGTGGATCAGAACCTAAAATTGGTAACGACTATCACATACCGGTCCTGTTTACTGAAGCTATTGAAGCATTGGCCATAAAGCCTGACGGGGTTTATGCAGACTGCACATTTGGTGGAGGTGGCCATAGCAAAGGTATTTTAAGCAACCTGGGCAAAGAGGGTAAACTGGTTGTTTTTGACCAGGATGCCGATGCCCAAAACAATTTGCCGTCTGATGAGCGAGTGGTTTTTATTGCAGCAAATTTCAGGTACCTCAACCGGTTTATGCGCCTTAATAAGTTTACGCAGGTTGATGGAATACTGGCAGACCTGGGTGTAAGCAGCCACCAGTTTGATGTAGGTGACCGCGGCTTTTCAACCCGCTTTGATGGACCACTTGATATGCGTATGGATCAGCGACAGGAGATGACAGCCTCAACAATTTTAAAGAAGTATACA
>JBBQVY010000055.1:0-23381 GCA_038211085.1 Chitinophagales bacterium
TGTCGTGCATTGTTTTTACGCCAGCGGCGTAACCGCTCTGTAGCAAAACGAGAACCCCAAATTAATTCTTGCCCCGGCGGGGCAACCCAAATATTTAAGAATAACTTTTTATGGGGGCTGCCCCTCCGGGGCAGGAAACCAGAATTGGATGATAAAGTTCTACAGAGCGGTTGCGCCTCCGGCGCAAATCGTTAAACAACCTCCTAAATAAATGAGGCACCTTAATGAAGCCGTCATATTGATTCACCCACCAGGATACCCTGGAGAAAATGGCTATGAAGTAGTTTTAGAAATGGGTGCAAAATTTGGTTTTGTTTACAAGTACTTTCAACGACGTCATGCTGAATTTATTTCAGCATCCCCTATATCTCACCTGGTACTTTCCAGGAGATCCTGAAACAAGTTCAGGAGGACGAAAACCCTTACAGCCTCTTTGCCTGCAGCTCTTACTCCAATTTCAGGAAAAATTGTTCAAATATGGGAAATCCATTAAAATATAGTGGACAATACTTCGTTATAAATGAGACAATTGCTATGACCAATTTTGTTTTTGTCCATTTTTAAAAAACTAGAATGAAAAAAGAGATACATATTCAGAGGTTAAAGATTTTGGTTGTTGATGATGAAGTGTCGATACAAAAAATACTGACGCACTACTTTAAGGAAAAGCATGAAGTTTTTACGTCAAACAACGGGCAGGAAGCATTGACCTGGATGTATGATGGAAACGTTCCTGACTTTATTATAGCCGATATAAATATGCCGGTTATAAATGGTTTCGACTTTATTGAAGAATTGAAATCTTCAGGTTTTTTCAATCACATTCCACTAATTATTTTATCGGGTATTGATAAATCAGACACCAAAATAAAATGTTTGGAGGCCGGTGCAGACGACTTTATGACCAAGCCTTTTAACCCACGCGAACTGGAAGCCCGTTTAAATTCAATAATGAAACGAACCAAATTTGCACAATCAAATTAAAATGACCAGTCAGCTTAAATCAATTGCATGCGTAGGTTTTTGCGAGCAAACCCTTGATATACTTCAAACAAATCTTGGTGCTAAATTTAATTTTTACGCCTTCGATACCTATTTGGATTTTTATACAGCAGCTTCAAAAAAGCAAAAATTTAATGCCATACTATCCGAAGGAAACCTGTCTGGCTCCATGGGTATCCAGCTAAAAAGATCGCTTGATAAAGCAGGTTTTGGCGATATTCCCTTTAGTCTTATTTTGGAAGAGTTAGAACAATTATCAGTAAAAGAGATCATGGATGAAGGGGTATCGGAAGTATTTATAAAACCATTTTCTGCTGAACGCGTTGGGCGAAAACTGCAGTATCTTATAGACAAGCCTTACGTTACAACAAGCAAACAAAACAAGAAAGTTCAGGAGTACCACATGCCAATGGGCAAAAGAATTTTCGATATTGTTTTGTCGGCTGTTGGTTTGTTATTGCTGGCTCCTTTGTTTCTTATTGTGGCAATTCTTTTACGCCTGGAGTCTAAAGGACCTATATTCTACTACTCGTTAAGGGTGGGCACGGGTTACCAGATTTTCCGCTTCTATAAGTTCAGGTCAATGTTTGTGGGAGCTGATAAAAAGCTTTCGCAACTTAAACACCTCAACCAATATAATACCGCAACCAAAGAAGTGGCGGAAGCAACAAGGCAGAAATGCGAGGCTTGTGAACGTGCAAATATTTCGTGCATCTCTCCCTTGTATGCCGATAATATTTTGTGGTGCGAAAAGCTTTATAAAGAAAGCCAGACGGCTGAAGCCGGGCAAACCTTTGTTAAGATAAAAAATGACCCACGCGTAACCCGTGTAGGAAAGATTATACGCAACACCAGTATAGACGAGTTGCCTCAGCTATGGAATGTATTAAAGGGCGACATGTCGCTGGTGGGTAACCGGCCGTTACCACTTTACGAGGCAGAGAAACTTACAACAGATAAATATGCGCTACGTTTTATAGCCCCTGCAGGCATCACCGGTTTATGGCAGGTTTCAAAAAGAGGAAAAGGAGATATGAGCGAAGACGAAAGAATTAGCCTTGATAACGACTATGCCAAGTCATTCGGATTGATGTTTGACATTAAGCTGATCCTTAAAACCATTCCGGCATTGTTTCAAAAAGAAAATGTTTAAAATGTTTTATTCATTACTTAAAAAAGCTGGTTTTTTGTTGCTGCTTTTGTCGGTAAACTTATGTTTAAAAGCACAGGTTATTCCCACCGATTCCATGCTTTCGAGAGTATTGTCTACAGACCAGTTGTTGCCAATGTTACTTGACTCGGCAATTAAAAATTCGGGCCTCGTACACCGCACAAACAGCAGCATCGAGCTTTGGAAGGAGAGTGAAAAGATTGATAAGAAATCAATTCTTAACGGGTTATCTTTTGTATCGTCTTTTAACAGCGGCACCTCCGGCGATCTTACCATTGGCAGCGATAACGGCTCCACAAATCCTTTCAGCAATTTCCGAAGCGCAAAGTCTGACCGGTATAATGTGGGTATTAATCTGCAACTTCCCCTGGGCACCCTTCTTTCAAGAAAAAATACCATGCGCACCTCTCAGCTTCAGGCGCAAATGGCATTCGATGAAAGAGATAATGCTATGCTGTATGTAAAGCAGGAAGTCATTCGCCTGTACCAGGAAATGAAGCTTTCGCAAAAATTACTTATTACAGGCAACCAGGGTAAGCAGGCTGCATTTGTAAATTATAGCCTGGCTGAAAAAGATTTTTTGCAGGGCGGTGGCAACCTGGAAACACTTTCACGCTTACTCGATATCTATTCCAAATCTTCTATTGAATTTGAAATTTATGTAAGCAGGTTTCAAACCAGTTACCTGCAATTGCAAATGTATACCGGCACTACCTTATCCACCCTAATTGCACTTGTTAAATGAGTTTCATTCAATTCATAAAATTATTACTTCGAAACTGGAAAGTATTGCTATTAGTTCCCGTGGTGCTGGGCGCATCCATATTCTACTTTACAAAAAACCAGAAAAAAGTTTTTTCTTCAGAAACGATTGTTTATACCGGTATTGCTTCGGGCTATAGCTTAAACGGTAGCAACAGCGCCGACTACTTTTCTACCAGCAACGCTTTCGATAACCTCCTTTCGTTAATCAATTCACGACAAACAAAAGAAGAAGTTGCACTGTCATTGCTTTCAACACATCTTTTTGCAACAGCGCATGACCCGGCATTACTGGGGTGGGACGCCTACGAGCAGTTAAAGGAACTGGTGCCTGACAGTGTAAGAAGAAAGCTGGTTAAAACTACCCTTGATGAGACACAAAGAGCAGTTTCGGCTTACATGAAATCGAGCGAATCGAACCTGGTGTACAATATTATTAACTCCGACAATCCCTATTATTCAATTAACACATTGAGAAGTATACAGGCGATGCGCATTAGTTCGAGCGACCTGATTAAAGTAACGTATGAAACAAACGATGCGGCAATATGTAAGCATACTTTAGAATTAGTGGTGGAGATTTTTATGAAGAAGCACCTGCTGTTACACGAAGGACAAACAGGTTCAGTAATCGCCTATTTTGAAAGAGAAGTTCGTAACGCATTTATCCGCCTGGACTCATGCGAAAATGCATTTCTTGAGTTTAACAAGCGAAACGACATTATCAATTACTATGAACAAACCAAGGCCGTAGCTGGAGAGAAAGAAAACCTCTATTCGCTAAATCATAATTTGGAAATGGAAAGAAATGCCAATGAAAAAGGCGTGGCGAAAGTTAATGATGAACTTAAAGGCAGGGTGTATCAAACTATTTATGGCAGCGATGTTATTAAGCAGAGAGAAAAGCTGGCAGATGTGTACAGCAAAATTGCTTTTACTGAAATGTTGGGAAGAGAAAAGTCGGTTCAACAAAAAAAGGAGTTGGACAGCTTGCGACTCGTAACCAAAGAAATGGGCAACACGCTGCAAACTTCAATTCAAAAATTAAATGTACAATACAACACTCCCGAAGGCATACCGGTAAAAAGTGTACTGGATGAGTGGGTAAAAACAACCATGGGTTTTGAGCAAAGCAAGGCACGCTTAACCATTATGGATAAACGCAAAAAAGAGTTCCAGGAAGAGTACAGAAAGTTTGCACCACTTGGTGCCATGCTTAAGAAAATAGAACGCCAGATAAGTGTAGCCGAGCAGGAATATCTTGAGTTATTACATGGGTTGAGCCTGGCTCGTTTGGCGCAGCAAAGCAACGAACTGTCGTCTAAACTTACTATAGTTGACCCACCTTATTTGCCGCTTAAACCCAATGCTTCCAAAAGAATTTTAATGTTGATCATAGGAGTGTTTGCCGGTTTTGTTATTGTGCTTGGCATACTCCTTTCAAAGTTCTTACTTAACAAAACGTTGCAGCAACCAACTAAAGCCCTGAAAAAAATTGGGGTTCCTTTATTAGGTATTTATCCTTTGTTAAACACCAACAAAAGCTTTATAAATAAAGCAAATCTTAGAATAATGCAGCAACTGCTTTCTAAGATGGCTTTTGATAAAAAACCTGTTGTGATAGCCGTGGTCAGCAATCAAAAAGGAGAGGGCAAGTCTACCTTAATAAATATGTGGAGTGATGAGTTGACACAAATGAATTATCGTGTTGAAAATATTACCTGGTCGGTTAACAACTTTCTTAATCCAAAACCGCAAACTGACCTGGTTTTCCTGGAGTTTCCTGCACTGGACAGTATTATATTAACCAAAGGACGTGTACCAGAAGTTGATTATGCAATTATAGTTTGCCGTGCCAACAGGATATGGAGCCGCATAGATAAAGAGCTGCTGGATATTTTCATGAAAACCGCAAATGTTTCTCCTTTACTAATACTTAATGGGGTTGATTCCGATGATGCTGAAGAGTACATTGGTGAAGTTCCGAAAAAGAGAAGTTTGATCCGCTCGTTGTTTAAACGCATGATCAAACTTGAATTTGGTAATCGTAAAGTAATCTTAAAAGGCTTAAAAAGTGAATAAGGGAAAAAGCGGCGCAACCCTGCAGTTGCTTGCTTTTGCAAGCCAATTGCTTCCTGCTATAATTGGCGTTGGCTCCTTCATGCTTTTGGTAAGGGTTGTAGAAGCAGAGGCGCTTGGGCAGTTTCTATTATACATGGCTGCTGTTGTTTTATTTGAAATGGTAAAATCGGGCGGGCTTCAATCAGCACTGGTAATGAGGCTTGCGGGCACCGGCAAGTTACAGCAGCAAACAACAATAGGTAGCGCTTACTGGCTTGGCGGCATCTTTTCATTGGCTGTTTCATTAGTACTAATAGCATTATATTTTTCAGACCTATTTGTTAACCAGCCAGCCATAAAGGTTTTTTGTGGCTGGTACGCAGTACTGGGTCTTATAACCCTGCCCTTGCATATTGCCGAGGCAAAAGCAGTTGCCCGCCAGGATCTGAAATTTCTTCTGCTTCTGCGTATTTTTCAAAGTACCAATTCAATTGTAATTGCAGTTTATGCAGCCTTGCGTGGTGGCAGCTTAAAAGAGTATGCGAGTCTGCACCTTGTTTTTATAAGCCTTTTAATGTTGGGTGTATTATTTACAGGTAAAACAAACCCCCTGCATTTTAGGCACAAAACCGTTGCAGAAGTAAAAAATCTTTTAGGTCTTATCAAGTATACACTTGGAACGTTGGCAGCTACTAATTTGCTTAAAAGCGCCGACACATTTTTAATAGGCAGTTTTTTAGGACCCAAAGCCGTAGCAGCTTATGCCATCCCTTTAAAACTTACTGAGCTGTTCGAAATACCTTTGCGTAGCCTGAGCACTACTGCATTTCCACAACTGGCTGCATCAAACAACGATAAAGATCACCGGGCTTTTCGTACAGGCTTTGTTCAGTATATATCCTGGGCATACATGCTATATATTCCTGCCCTGTTGGTAGCCTTTATTTTTGCGCCATTTATCGTTACCCTATTTGGAGGAGAGCAGTATGCATATACAGCGCCTGTGTTTAGGGTGTTTTGCCTTTACGGGCTTCTTTTACCTGCAGATCGAATGACTGGCATTAGCCTGGATGCTTTACAAAAGCCACAAAAAAATTTAATAAAAGTTTCTTGCATGGCTTTAGTAAACATTGTTGCCGACTTTATAGCCTTACAATATTCGGGCTCTTTGGAATGGGTAGCTTTTGCCAGTGCACTCAACGCAGCTACCGGTGCACTTATAGGATACCGCATGTTACAAAATACAAATGTGCTGCTACCCAATAATATAGGGCACGAATGCGTTGATTACTGTACATCCTTCGTAAAAAAGGGCCTTCAGCGTTTTACAGTTAAGGCTGCGTGACTTTAATGGAACAAAACCAATTTTATTCATCTACTCCACCAGGCAAAGCAAGCATTCGTATGCTGGCTTCCTTAGTGCTGGCAATATTTGCCGGGTGGCTTATTACCAAAGGCATAGCAATAGGTGTTCTTTTATCGTTAATGCCTTTCGCAATTGGGTTTTTGGTTTTAGTTTTTCTTCATCCCCGTGCTGGTTTTCTTGTTTTTATAATTTATTGTTTTGCTGTTCCGGGTTTAGGGCGGCATATTGAGGGTCCACAATTTGGTTTGGGGCAGGATGGGATGCTGTTGCTGACCTGGCTCGGCATTATTTTTAGTCGAAGTACCAGGTTCAGGTATCGCCATCTTAAAAACGACCTTGTGTGGCTGGCCGTCGTTTGGTTTGTCATCACAGTGATCCAGATCGGCAATCCCGAAAGGCCAAGCCTTATTGGTTGGTTTTACGAAATGCGATCGGCCACTTTGTATTGGGTACTCTCGGTACCACTCGCCTTCATGGTATTCAATAAAAAATCCGACATTGATTTATTTATCAATATCATCCTCATTATATCTGTAGCCGGTGCATTATATGGAATAAAGCAACTTTTTCTTGGCACCAATGCTGCTGAATACCGTTGGCTTGAAGCAGGTGCAAAAAAAACGCACATCCTCTTTGGAAAACTCAGGGTGTTTTCTTTTTATACAGAAGCGGGGCAGTTTGGTGCTTCGCAGGCCCATATTGCTATTCTTGCCATTATACTCTCCGTTGGTCCGCATACTAAGTTTAAAAAAATGATTTACCTGGCTGCCGGGTTAATATGTTTTTATGGTATGCTTATCTCGGGCACCAGGGGTGCCTTATTTGCTTTGGTAGGGGGTGGCTTTTTATTCCTGGCGCTAAGCGGCAAGCTAAAAGTGTTAATCATAGGCGCCATAATTGGTATGTGCTTTTTAGGAATGCTGAAATATACCAGTATTGGGAGCGGCAACGAACAAATTGTTCGGCTACGAAGTTCGCTCGATCCCAACGACCCCTCTTTAATGGTACGGTTAAATAATCAAAAAGTACTCAGTTCATATTTAAGTTCCAGGCCATTTGGTGCTGGTGTCGGTACGCTAGGTATGTGGGGCATGTTATACAACCCGGGTGGCGCCATATCTTCTATTCCGCCAGACAGTTTGTATGTAAAGGTTTGGGCTATGTATGGTATTATTGGCTTTATAATTTGGTTTGGTATTATGCTGTACATAGTAGGAAAAGCAGCGGCGATTATATGGAAAACACGAGACCCTGTACTTCGCAATAAACTTACCGCTTTGCTTGGCGGAGCCTTCGGAATTTTATTGTGTAGTTATGGCAATGAAGTGCTAAATCAAATGCCCTCATCAATTATTGTATATGTAAGCTGGGCGCTTATTTGGATGAGCCCGAGATGGGACACGCCGCAACATGCAAGCAGTCTTAAGGAGCAAAAACACGCAGTGTTGGCAGATTAAACAAATTAGGTGAGTCAAACAGTGAATTGCGGCAGAATACCGGCCTTATCATTTTAGACGGTGCATTGAGTTACAGTTGAAACAATAGTTGTGGGTTGGTCGTTGTTGGTTTCCGTTAATAGTGTTTTTCCTAAATATTTACAGCCGGTTATGCATGGCTGCATGCAATTTAGCCGTACAAGAGGGCGACGCAACAAAAGCTACATTAATAAACCAACGCCAGGCCCATAAAAAAATAACGAAATCAAAATTTTGATAGTAAACGGAGATTTTTAATCAGCTAAACCTAGTTGTTGCACCAGCTTTATGGCTTCCCTGGCTTCTTTAACATCATGCACCCGTAAAATATTGGCGCCATTTTGCAATGCAATTGTGTTTAAAACAGTAGTGCCGTTCAATGCTTCTTCTACAGTTATACCTAATGTTTTATAGATAGTGCCTTTTCTTGAAAGCCCGGCAAGCAATGGTTTCCCCAGGATTTTAAAGGCTGAAAACTTTCTAAGCAACTCGAAATTTTGTGGGATTGTTTTACCAAAACCAAAGCCCGGATCGATAATAACATCTTTGATACCGGCAGATTTATATACTTCCAATTTTTTAATAAAATAATCAACTACATCTGCAACAAGATTATTGTACTGTGGATTTACATGCATCGTCTGGGGTGTACCCTGCATGTGCATGCTTATGTAAGGAACATTAAGTGCAGCCACTGTGGAAATCATTTCATCATCCATATCGCCACTGCTGATATCATTTACTATATCTGCCCCGGCAAGTATGCCTTCTCTTGCAACTGTATGATGGAAAGTATCAATAGAGATATAAAATTCACGGTCTATACTTGAGATTGCTTCTATGACAGGTAGGACCCTTCGCAGCTCTTCTTCAGGGGAAATATACTTGCTTCCGGGACGGGTGCTTTGGCCCCCTATATCAATAATGGTGGCTCCTTCGTTAAGCATTTTTGTAGCTTGCTCAATAATTTTATCTTCTAAGGTTACCCTGCTGCCCGAATAAAATGAGTCAGGTGTCACATTCATAATCCCCATTACAATCGGCTCATCAATCACCAGTAACCTTCCCTTGCAATTCAAAGTAAACATTGAGGTCTTTCCTTTATTTTTGGAAAAGTAGTTAAATAAGCAATGTAATCCTGCATGTATAACTACTACACTCAACCAGGCATTACCTTTCACCATTCTACAAAAATTATAACAACAAAGTATTGGAAACCTATACACCACAAACCACCAATCAGCAAAAAACAACGCATATTTTGCTTTTGATCGCCAGAATTATTGTTGGCCTCTTGTTCATTTTCTCAGGCCTGGTTAAGGCAAACGATCCCTTGGGATTGAGTTATAAAATGCAGGAGTTTTTTGAGGTGTGGGGCATGCAGTCTTTTAATGAGTATACCCTGTTTCTTTCTCTTGTAATGAACACTTTTGAAATTGTTGCCGGGGTAGCCGTACTGTTGGGATGGAGGATGAAACTCTTTAGCTGGCTGCTCTTGTTGCTGATCATCTTCTTTACATTTCTTACAGGTTATGCTCAGTTTTCGGGTAAGATAAAAACCTGTGGTTGTTTTGGCGATTGCATACCATTAACCGCCTTGCAGTCATTTATTAAAGACCTCATTTTGCTGGTGCTTATCCTCGTGCTTTTTATACAGCGATCTGTTATAAAGCCATTTTGGACTTCAGCCGTAAACGGCCTATTGATCCTGCTGAGTATCCTGTTTTGCATAGTGCTTCAATGGTATGTTATGAAGCATTTGCCTATTGTTGATTGCCTGCCTTACAAGGTGGGTAACAATATTGCTGAAAAAATGAAAATACCGGAAGGGGCAGTAGCGGACAGTTTTGCTATAACCTTTACCTACAAAAAGGCAGGCAAAAATGTTGAGTTTGATATGAATAATTTTCCTGATGATTTTGATGACAGTACGTATCAATTTGTAGAGCGTAATCAAAAGTTAATACGGCAGGGAACGGCCACGCCGGCCATCAGCGATTTTAGTTTGCGATCCATGTCGGGCACTGATACTACAGTTGAAATTTTAAACCAGGGCAATACTTATGTAATGCTATTGCTGAAAAATATTGCCAATGCACATAAAGGCTGGGATAAAAATGCAGCAGCGGTTGCCAAAGCCTGTAGCGATAAGAATATCCCACTCTTTGTTGTGTCTGCTGTTGCAGAAATGGCCAGTGAGCGGTTAAAGGATATACCAGGCATTCACTACCTGCAATGCGATGCAACGGTTATAAAAACTGCTGGTAGGGAAAACCCAACCTATATGATCATGAAACAGGCAAACATCCTGGGTAAGTATGCGGATGCTGATTATAAACAGGTGATACAAAACTTAAAATAATTTTTGCAGGTGCTTCAATACAAACCTCAATTTGAATACCTTTTATGTTAGCATACCTGGTTAAAAAATTATTCTATGGCTTCCTGGTACTATTTGGGGTAGTAGTATTGGTATTTTTTTTATTCCAGGGCTTCGGCGATCCATCAAGACTGGTGCTTGGTCAAACAGGAGATTCTGTCACCATCCAAAATATTAAAAAGGAATTATACCTCGATCAGCCTAAATGGAAGCAATTTATCTTTTACTTAAATGATGTTTCCCCAATAGCCGTTCATTCAGCGGAAGACATAAAAACCAAACAACTAAGAGGAATTTTTATAGGAGGCCAAACAAAGTTTGCCATAAAAGTGCCCTACCTACGCCGTTCTTACCAAAGTAAACGCAGTGTATTAACCGTATTATTAGAGGCACTGCCTGGCACTATGTTGTTGGCATTCTCCGCCATGTTTATTGCGACCATATTTGGTATTCTGCTTGGTGTGTTAGCAGCAGTTAAGCAAAATACCTGGTGGGATACTTCAGCCATTTTTACAAGTGTCCTGGGCATATCTGCACCTTCATTTTTTATGGGGATAGTTATTGCGTATTTTTTCGGTTTTGTTTTAAGCAACCTCACAGGCTTGCACATGACCGGTAGTCTCTATGCTATTGATCCATTTACAGGCAGGTATCCAGAAATTAAAAATCTTATTCTTCCATCTATAACCTTAGGAATTCGTCCCCTTGCTATTATTACCCAGCTTACCCGAAGTTCTATGTTAGATGTACTTGACCAGGATTACATAAGAACCGCTTATGCAAAAGGACTTAGCAGCAGAGTTGTAATATTTAAACATGCTTTAAGAAATGCACTCAATCCTGTAATTACAGCAATTACCGGCTGGTTTGCGGAATTACTTGCAGGAGCCTTTTTTGTTGAATATATTTTTGGGTGGAAGGGTATAGGCAAAATTACAGTTGATGCCCTGGAGAAACTTGATTTTCCGATAGTGATGGGAAGTGTTTTGATAACTGCTACTTTTTTTATAGTCATCAATTTATTAGCGGATGTTCTATACGGAATAGTCGATCCAAGGGTAAGAGTTGAATAGAATGAACCAGTTACGGCCAAATAAATATTACATATCAACTAAAAGAAATTAAAGATTCTTAGATAATCTTTAATGACCAGGTGCATTCACAGAAATAACAAAACATCTGCAAGAGTTGCTTAATAGTGATGATATCATTAGCTAACTTTAAGAAGCATTTTTAAACAAAACCATTAGTCCATGAAAACTGTAGCTAATATTTTGAACAAAAAGGTTTCTCAATGTAACATGGTTGAAGCAGGTACCACTGTTATGAATGCTATTTCGCTTATGAATGCTTCACATGAAACTTTTATAATTGTTACAAGAGATGACAGGTATGCTGGTATAGTTTCCGAAAGAGATTATGCTCAAAAAGTAATTTTAGCCGGTAAGTCCTCTCAACAAACAAACGTGGAAGATATCATGAATTGTAATTTGCCTGCCGTAAGTTCAACTGATAGTATTGAAAGGTGTATGATGCTAATGAATGCTTACCGTACAAGGTACCTGCCGGTTTTTGATGACTTTGAATTTAAGAACGTCATAACAATGAACGATCTAATCAGTTTGAGTATAATCAATAAGGAATACAGGGACCTTGTAAAAAATAGCAGCGATAAGGTATTCTAAAGAGCCGGTTTCAACAGAAAATGAGGATTTTCAATCACCCCAAAAATATTACCACAGGGGTCTATTACTGTGCCTAATAAAATTCCCCCACCCACATCGGTAATGGGTTCGTTGGGTATACTTCCACCTTTTACTAATAATTCAAATGCATTCCTGGCATCTTTAACACCCCAGTAGGCCGTTGTTGAACTGCCAAACGTAATGCTTTCTTCTTCGGGCTGAAGGCCGAGTTCGTAACCTTCCACATTAAAGCCAACGTAATATGGCTCATTAAAATAGGGCGGTTTACCAAGCAGGTTGGTATACCATTCTTTAGCTTTCGTTAGGTCTTTTACCTGGTAAATAACGGTTCTTAAACCCAATAACATTTTTGTAGATTTATTGAATAATCACTTCTTTAATTACGTTTTCGCCTAAAGCTTCGTTTACCCTGCTTATAATTTTTTCCTTCTGGTACATCAGTTCCTGCTTAAGAGGACCCACGTTTGTTTTGATTACCAGGGTATGATTAATAATCTGAATTTTATCGGTGTATTTAGCTATGGTTTTGCCCATAATGGTTTCCCATATCTCAGTTATTTGCAAAGCCTGAATACCCGTTTTAAGGCGACTCTTTTTTAAAAATTGTTTAATGGCATCACCCATCGAAATCTCACTCATAAGTATTAAAGATAAATGAACACTTTCGTTTTTAAAAACCGGAAAATATAAAAGTCAATCTCAAGTTTAGCAGACCTAAATAATTTAAAAGATAGAGTAGTGCTAAGGACGTTGATTTTAAGATGAAATATGGTAGTGTAGTTTATTTATAACACTCGCAAATTTCTCATGTGCTACCACAAAGATTTGCTCATGGACATATATACAAATCAAACCTACAAACCTTCATTATGGCAAAAGTTTATGTAGTATCAAGTACTGTAGCTTGATCATGTAACACAGGAGGAGTGCTGTACTATATCGTGCAATTTCTATTATGTTTGCATCCAATTAATTTGATTTATGCCCTTAATAAAAAGTATATCAGGCATCCGCGGTACTATTGGTGGTAAGCCAGGAGATACCCTTAGTCCGTTGGATATTGTAAAGTTTACTGCTGCCTTTGGGACCTGGCTTTCCGGCCAGAGCAATAAAAAGAAGGTGGTTGTAGGTCGTGATGGTCGTATTAGTGGTGAAATGGTTCAGCGGCTGGTTATATCAACTTTAAATGCTGTTGGGTTAGATGTAATAGATGCTGACCTGAGCACAACCCCAACTATAGAAATGGCTGTCAAATTTGAAGATGCAGCCGGAGGCATTATTATAACTGCCAGCCACAACCCCAAAGAATGGAATGCCTTAAAGCTATTAAACCAGGATGGTGAATTTATTAGCAGCGATGAAGGAGCCCTGGTTTTAGATATTGCTGAAAAAGAGACTTTCAATTTTGTGTCGGTTGACAAATTAGGCATCACCACAAAAAATACTACCGCCTTACAAAAGCATATTGATGCTGTGGTAAACTACCCGTTAGTTGATGTTGCTATCATTAAAAAAAGAAAATTCAAAGTAATTGTTGATGGAATAAACAGCACTGGTGCTACTGCAATACCAGCTTTGCTTAAAGAATTGGGTGTAAAAGATATTACTGTATTGAACGAAGAAGTAAACGGAAAATTTGCACACAATCCTGAACCGCTTCCTCAGCATTTACTGCAATTATGTAACGAGGTAAAACGCCAGCAAGCTGATATTGGTATTGCTGTTGACCCTGATGTGGATCGTTTATGCTTTGTATGTGAAGACGGAACTTTGTTTGGTGAAGAGTACACGCTTGTAGCTGTCGCTGATTTTATACTACAGCACAAAACGGGCAATACCGTAAGCAATATGTCATCAACCAAGGCTTTAAAGGATGTAACGTTAAAGCATGGTGGTTCCTATTTTCCCAGTGCAGTAGGAGAGGTGAATGTGGTTACCAAGATGAAGGAAGTAAACGCAGTAATCGGCGGAGAAGGCAATGGTGGTATCATCATCCCTGATCTGCATTATGGTCGTGATGCTTTAATTGGGATTGCTTTATTTCTTACACAACTGGCAAGTAGTAAAAAAACAGTTAAGCAATTGCGTGGTACGTATCCTGACTATTTTATCAGCAAAAACAAGATTGAACTGGAACAGGGCTTTAATGTGAAAAGCATTTTTGATAAGATTCAAAGCAAATACAAAAACAACCCGGCCAATACCGAAGATGGTTTAAAGATCGAATTTGAAAATGACTGGGTGCACTTGCGCACCAGTAATACGGAGCCCATTATCAGAATTTACGCTGAAAGTAATTTTGAAACTACCGCTGAAAATATTGCCCGTAAAATGATGCAGGATATAAGGGAAAGCATGTAAATGCTTTCCACTTTCTTACCAGGTTACCGTTATTTTGTTTTAATAAATTTTAATGATTGCAGTTGCATACCACCGGTTGGTGTGCCAATGTGCAACTTAACTTTTCCTTCATGGAAAGGTAAATTCTTAAATAATACTTTTTGCCATGAATGGTTCTTTAAAGTAATTGGTAAAACAATTGTTTGAAAAATCTTTTCAGCGTTGCCAATTGTTAATGACTTTTGCCCTTGCTTTACTTTGTACCATACTTCAACATTATAGGAGCCTTGTTCTACTACATTTACTGAATATTGCAACCATTCACCGGCAGCAATATCTCCAACATAAAATTGATTTAACGTACCTGAGTCTGCAAATAAGTCCACGCCATCGTTTCTGTAAGTATTACCGTTGTTACCCCGGCCAGGCTTGCCCGATACCCAATAATCTGCAGTATCTATGTCGTAGTAGGCAAACCCATTTTTGCCTAAATCATAATCAACCAATTTAACTGACGACCCATTTGAGATTTCATGTTTTGTAAATGGAACCGTCTCGTTGCTGAAGGGTTGCCTGAACATAGCATCAATAACATCTTTATGGTAAATGGTATTTGACAAAGCTGCATTTGCAGCCAGTTGCATAATGATGGTAGTAGCTTCGGCACTTGCGGGTTTATTCTTCTTGTCTTTCCAATAACTCAATAATTTATCATATCCTGCCGGCTTTTTTATTTCAAGAGGATTATTATGGCCTATCTTTTTCAAAGGCCACCAGCACCAGCCAATATCATTTCTTTCAAACAAACTGATTGCTTGTGTAAACCACACATTTGAATTTTCACCGGTTTCTCCATACCAAATGGGCACATTAAAAATCTTTCTAAATGCCAATGCTTTGCTGATTGACTCCTGGTCATTATAATTCCAGTATTTGTGAAAACTCAATACCATGTTGTTATCCCATAATGGCATGAGTCCATTATAGTTGTTGCCCCAGCCGTTGCCTTCGATTATTATTGTGTGGTTCTTATCCACTTCACGAATTGCGTTAGTAATACGGGTGTAAAGATTCTTTAAAGGGATATTCTTCTCCTCATTAGTTCCGTTTCGGTCTTTAACAGGATCAGTAAACCCTATGTTAGGTTCGTTGAGTATATCATATCCGCCAATCCAGGGTTCGTTGGCATAACGTGTAGCCAGCTTTTTCCAAAGTGCAATGGTCTTTTCCTGGTTAGCTTCACTTTCCCACAACGAAGGTTTAGATGGATCCCTGTCCGAAATATTAAGGTCATTACCCTGTCCGCCGGGAGCAGCATGCAAGTCCAAAATAAGGTACAGGGTATTTGCCTTGCACCAGGCAAGCAAACTGTCAGTAATATTAAAACCTTCCTGCAACCAGGTATGTTGTCCTGCTACAGGTTCCTGTTCTATTGGTAACGTGTAAAGGTTATAATGCATGGGCAACCTTATAGAATTAAAACCCCAGGAGTGCATTGAATCAACATCAATTTTTTGCGTATGGTTGTGCAACCATGCCTCATAAAATTCTTTGGTCTTTTCAGCACCTATAACATCGGTTATCCGCTCTCTTATTTTGTGTTGTTGACCCTCGTCGTTTATTTTTAACATGTAGCCTTCCTGCACCATCCAGCCACCAAGCCCCATTCCCCGCAGCATAACAGGATTGCCTTTTCCATCTACAAGTTTGGTTCCGTCAGCCTTTAAAAAACCCTGCGACTGGCATGGCATGGTAAAAGCAAATAATTGAAATATTATTATAGCAATCGAAAAGATAGATTTCATTTGACAAATTTGAGGATTCTAAAAATAAAGCACTTTAAACATTTTAACTGTAGTTGAATTTTATAATTATAAAGCACAGCCCAGTAATCTAAAGGATTAGTATTAAAATTTTTCCTTCCTTTCAATCAGGTTGTTGTGCAATTACATAAATTGTAAGTGCTTGCATTTTTGCAAAATGATGATCCTAATTTGCCTTTCATTTTTCGACCACCCAAAAAACTTTTTACATATGGATGACTTCAACTACAAACGCCGCCAATTATTAAAAGGTGCCGCTGCAACAATTACTTTATCTGCATTGGGCTTTCCTGCTATGAGTTTTGATACGCCTGTAAAAGAATGGAAAGTGGGACTGATAGGTACCGGGTGGTATGGCAAAAGCGACCTCTTTAGGTTATTACAGGTAGCCCCTGTAAATGTAGTGGCACTTTGCGATGTTGATGCGCACCAGTTGCAACAGGCAGGAGAGATGGTAAGTAAACGACAAAAAAGTAGTAAGGTTCCGGCATTATATGGCAACCACGAAAAAATGTTGAAAGAAAATAAATTGGATATTGTTTTGGTTGGCTCACCCGATCACTGGCATGCATTGCATGCAATTGATGCAATGAAATCAGGAGCTCACGTGTATGTTCAAAAACCGGTTAGTACCGATGTAATTGAAGGAGAGGCAATGGTTGCTGCCGCAAGAAAATATAAAAGAGTAGTGCAGGTTGGTACGCAACGCCGAAGTACTCCGCACCTGATTGATGCCCGGAAGAATATTATTGAAGCTGGTCTGTTGGGTAAGATATCTCATGTAGACATGTGCTGCTACTATCACATGAGGGCAAATGGCAATCCCGCTGTACAGGCAGTGCCCGAATATTTTGATTACAATCGCTGGACAGGTCCGGCACCTTTAAGACCTTTTGATGGGATGCCGCATAAGCGCTGGTGGCGTGCCTTTATGGAATATGGAAACGGTATTATGGGCGATATGTGTGTGCATATGTTTGATGCGGTGCGGTGGATGCTTGACCTTGGCTGGCCGATAAAAATTTCTTCTACCGGCGGTATTTTTATTGATAAAGATGGCAAGTCGAATATTGCTGACACGCAGTCGGCATTGTTTGAATATAAAGATTTGACTTGTAGCTGGGAGCAACGCAGTTGGGGTACAGCTCCCGATGCTGATTATCCCTGGGCATTTATGATTTATGGCGATAAGGGAACTTTAAAAGCGAGTACGATGCAATACGAGTTTATCCCTTCGGGTAAGGGAGATAAAATACATATGGATGTTGTGTATGAAAAGGAAAAATACCCGGAAGATTTGACTGAACCCGATATTGAATTAAATGCAGCACCAGCAACCAGGCGGCACATGCTCAACTTTCTGGATGCCATCAACAATAATAAACGCCCTGTGGCCGATATTGAGCAGGGACATATATCTTCTGCCAGTTGCATAATTGCCAACCTGTCAATGAAACTGGGCAGGCCGCTGGTTTATGATCCTGTACAAAGGATCTTTAAAAATGACCCAGAGGCTACACGAATGTTACGACGTACTTACCGGGCACCCTGGCAGCATCCTGAACCATTGACGGTGTAATAAATCAGGAGCATATGCAATAAAACCATTGGCGTAGTTTTTATACATTGTACCTCAAAGCATTAAAGCATTAGTATGCAGTGTATTTTAGCAACCCCAAAACCTTCAGAAAATAAAATTTGTCGCCGTTTATGAAATTCAACCAAAATAACGGTTATGTCTTAAGTCCCCGTTTCGATACTTTTTTTAACGACATGCACAATGCGGGTAGTTTTGTAGCCCGTTTTTTCAGGCAAGCTTTTCGCACTCCATTTGAATTTAAAGAAACCATTCATCAGTGTTTTGAAGTAGGGTACAAATCACTGCCGCTTATAACGTTAACCGGGTTTGTAACCGGCCTTGTTTTTACCAAGCAATCCCGCCCTTCGTTAGCCGAATTTGGTGCAACCTCGTGGTTGCCTTCATTGGTAGCAATAGCAATTATTCGTGCATTGGCACCTTTGGTTACTGCCTTAATTGCTGCAGGCAAAGTAGGGTCAAATATTGGTGCAGAATTAGGCTCAATGAAAGTGACCGAGCAAATTGATGCAATGGAAGTATCCGCTATCAATCCATTTAAGTACCTGGTGGTAACCAGGGTGTTGGCCACAACATTTATGCTACCCATACTCATGTTTTATACTGGCTTTGTTGCTATGATAGGCTCCTACATAAACGTTCATGCTAACGAGGCTACCAGTTTTGTTTCATTCTTTCAGCAGGCCTTCGAAAAAATATCATTTCTAGATATTTTTTCTTCGTTGGTTAAAGCACTGGTATATGGGTTTACTATAGGTATTGTAGGTTGTTACAAAGGATTTAATGCTTCGCAGGGAACGGAGGGAGTTGGCAAAGCTGCCAATGCATCGGTAGTATTGTCCATGTTCTTAATCTTTATTGAAGAAATTTTGATTGTGCAGGTAACCAATAATATTAGGGGATAAGCAAATGATGAATGATGTAAACGAGATACGGGAATCGGTAATTGTTGTAGAGGATTTGTATAAATCTTTTGGCAACAAACATGTGTTACAAGGAGTCAATCTTACTTTACATAAAAGAGAAAACCTGGCTGTACTGGGTCGCTCAGGAACGGGTAAATCAGTGCTTATAAAAATTATTGTTAAGTTACTCACACAAGATAGTGGCCGGGTGTGGGTACTGGGCGAAGAAGTGGCTCAACTGGATGAAAAGGAACTAATGGCTATGCGGTTGCGGATAGGTTTTTCTTTTCAAAATAGTGCCTTATACGATAGCATGACTGTAGGTGAAAACCTGCGGTTTCCTCTGGTGCGAAATGTACGTAACCTGGGAAAGAAAGAAATTACATCGGCAGTTGAAGGCGTATTGGAAGCGGTTGGATTAAGTGAAACGATTGACCAAATGCCTTCTGAATTATCGGGTGGACAGAAAAAGCGGATAGGTATTGCCCGAACACTTATTTTACGACCGCAGATTATGTTGTACGATGAGCCTACAGCAGGCCTTGATCCCATAACGTGTATAGAAATAAACAACCTCATCAACCAGGTTAGAGAGCAATACAACACAAGCTCAATAGTTATTACACACGACCTGAGTTGTGCCAAAACAACCAGCGACCGGGTGGCTATGCTTTTTGATGGGGTGTTTATAAAAGAAGGCACTTTTGATGAAGTATTTGCAAGCACCGACGAAAGAATACAAAGTTTTTACAATTATAATTTTACGCAATAATGAAGACGGCAAACAACTATAAAAGAGGGATCATAGTGGGTGTGTTTATTTTCCTGGGGATTGTAATTTTTGTTGGAGCCATTCTTACTCTTGGAGGCCAGCAGAAAACATTTCAAAAATCTGTAACGGTAAAAGCATTCTTCAGCGACGTGGAAGGTTTGCAAAAAGGCAATAACGTTTGGTTTTCGGGGGTAAAGATTGGGACTGTAAAGAAAATTTCTTTTAAAGGCAGTTCGCAGGTTGAGGTGGACCTTAACATACAGGAAAGCTCAAAAGAATACATTAGGAGCGATGCGAAGGCGAAAATAGGTTCGGATGGTTTTATTGGAAGTAAGCTTGTTGTATTGTATGGTGGAACTGATAAAAATCCTCCTATCGAAAATGGAGATGTTATGGTTGTTGAGAAAGCAGTTACTACTGATGAAATGTTCAGCACCCTCCAAAGCAATAATAAAAACCTGTTGGACATAACAGGCGATTTTAAAGTGATCAGCAAAAGGCTAAGCAACGGAGAAGGTACAGTTGGAAAATTGTTGACAGATGAAACTTTATTAAACAATATGCAAAAAGTAATGGCAACCTTACAAAAAGCTGCCATTAATACAGAACGATTAACCACAACCGTTTCAGGCTTTGCAAGTAAGCTGAATAACACAGGAACACTGGCCCACGAGTTGGTAAGCGACACGGTTTTATATGCCAGGCTTAAAGAAACTTCAAAGCAAATTGAAGACCTTTCCTACACAGCCAAAGCAGCAGTAACCGATCTTAAGAGTGCTACAGAAAACGTGAATGCAGGCCTCAATAATAAGAAATCACCTGCCGGTATGTTGCTTAATGATGAAGCCGTAGCAAACGACCTGAAATCAACCCTTCGTTACTTAAACTTAAGTACTCAAAAGCTTGATGAGAACCTGGAAGCCCTTCAACACAATTTTTTGCTAAGAGGATTTTTTAAGAAGAAGGCAAAAAAAGAAGAGGAAGCTGAGAAGCAAGCCGTACAGCAGGCTGTTGATAGTATGAAGCGGCAGTAAATAACGCCGATGGCTGAACCAAGCCGAAGCCGAAGCCAAAGAACTTTTACCAAACAATCAACTACATCACAGCCCCGCTGCCTTTCATCACTATGATTCAAATGCTAGATTGAAAAACAATTCCGAAAAGGGGATGTAATCCTTTTCGGATTTTTTTTTGTTTCTTTCTTTGGATGGGCAAAAAAAAGAGACTTAGGCATCTTCAGCCCGAATTATATAAGCCTGTCTCCGCCACAAATATTTAGCAATGCATTTCGTTTACGAAATCACTTTTCCTATCTTGTTCTTATAATCTCATTGCCGTGCTTACTGCTAAAAAAACACTTCCCGCAATTATTTTGCTTGTTGGTATCTGCATATTATCAATCGAAAGCTCTGCCCAGCCAAAAAAGACCAAAACAACCAAGACAGCCAAGGTGCCGAAAAGCAAAGTGGTAGATCCCAATTACATGCCCGGTCCATTATTTAATACAGATTCAATTTTTGAGTTAAAACTTACCGGCAACCTAAAAGCAATATATAACGACAGGGACGATAAAGAAGTAGGAGAGCACCCTATGTTGCTGGAATTTCAGCAAACTCCCACTTCAAAAGTGACTGCATTGCCACTTGTAGTAAAGGCCAGGGGTCATTTCAGGCGAATGAAAACAAATTGTGATTTGCCACCACTTTGGTTAGAATTTGCAAAAGAAGCCAAGCTAAAAGGATCATTATTTGAGAAGCAGAAAAAACTAAAATTGGTTACACCCTGTCGGGGAGATAATTACGTGGTCAGAGAATTCCTGATTTATAAAATTTACAACCTCATTTCGCCCCAATGTATGAGAGCCCGGTTGGTGAAGGTAACTTATGAAGACTCAATGGGTAAAGTAAAAACACAAAGCCAATATTCAATTTTGATTGAAGATGATATGAAGGCTGCCAAACGCAATTTTACTTATATAAATGATGTTATGATGGTGCGAATGGAAAATGTAAACGCTGCGGAGTTTACCAAGCTTGCCGTATTTGAGTATTTAATTGGTAATACTGATTGGTCGGTGCCTTACCTGCACAATATTAAATTGGCTTATAAAGATTCAACAGCCACACCTATTGCCATTCCGTACGACTTTGATCATTCAGGAATGGTAGATGCACCGTATGCAGTACCACCTGAACAACTGGAATTAACATCGGTACGGCAGAGAAGGTACAGGGGATATTGCCAACCTATGGATACTTTTAAACCCGCATTCGATTTATTCAACAAGCTGAAAGAAGATATTTATAAAATCTACACAGACTGTCCATACATAGATGAGAAGTATCGAAAATCTTCGATTAAATACCTGGATGATTTTTATAAAGTAATCAACACTCCTAAAATCGCGGAAAGAGAATTTGGATATCCTTGTGTAAACAGGGAGCGCATAAATATTGGTGGGTATGAGAACCAAAATTGATCAGCAATTTGTACCAGGAGCATCACCTAAACTCTGAACTTAAGATTTGTATTTATTTCTAATCAATTGAGTTGAGTTATTACCGCAGTATCATATTCAAAACTTTATCTTACATGCGCGGTCAATTGCCTTTATCAAAACCAAAAACATAACAAATCCTTTTTTGGTTTTTTAACCTCACCCTTTATCTTTGCGCCATGAAATCGATATTGCACATACACCTACACCATCATTTCTTACCAATAGGGTAAGCCGTTGTTGTTGTGCAAATAAGTATAAAACAGTAAAGGCTTACCAAATAGGTAGGCTTTTTTATTTGAACTAACCCAAGGATCTAAAAACATACAAATGGAACAAAAACTTACAATTGCCATTCAAAAATCAGGACGACTGCACGACGATAGCATGAAGCTGCTGAAGGAGTGTGGTATAGATGTTTCGAATGGCGTAAACAAGTTAAAGGCCGAAGCCAGCAACTTTCCTATTGAAGTTTACTTTTTAAGAGACGATGATATACCCCAATACGTAGAGGATGCCGTGGCCGATATTGGCATAGTAGGAGAAAATGTAGTGTATGAAAAAAAGAAGGCCGTAGAGGTGTTTGATAAACTTGGTTTTGGCAAATGCCGGTTAAGCATTGCCGTGCCACGCAACGAAAATTATGAAGGTGATTCCAATTATCTGCAGGGCAAACGGATAGCTACATCGTACCCGGTTTTGGTACAGCAATACCTTGATGAAAACCTGATTAATGCCGAGATACACGAAATAAGTGGCAGCGTAGAAATTGCTCCCGGTATTGGACTGGCTGATGCCATTTGCGACCTGGTTAGCAGTGGCTCTACTTTATTTATGAATGGTTTAAAAGAAGTGGAAACCATACTGCAATCGCAAGCGGTGCTTATTAAAAACACCATGCTCAGCAACGAAAAACAGATGTTGCTCGAAAAGCTATTGTTCCGAATTCACGCAGTAAAAAAAGCGAAGAATAACAAGTACATATTGCTGAATGCGCCCAACGAAAAATTACAGGAGATTATTAGTTACCTGCCCGGCATGAAAAGCCCTACCGTGTTACCGCTTGCCGAAAGTGGCTGGAGCAGTGTTCACAGCGTATTAAACGAAAACGATTTTTGGGAGATCATTGAAAAGTTGAAACATGCAGGTGCACAGGGCATATTGGTTATACCTATTGAAAAAATGATTATTTAAATAGTAATGTTAAGAACAGAACAAATTGCGGCAGGAGTTAAATAATTGAACAAGAAATATGATGCAGGATAAAAGTGAAGTTAAGGTTGAGTGTACAATTGTTGACTACAACGAAAACATTTTAACAGAGATGATACAAATGTTTTACGACACGGTGCATGTTGTATGTGCCAGGGATTATAACGATAAACAATTAGAAAGATGGGCACCGCATGAACCTGATGTTATAAGTTGGAAACAACGTTTAAATAACAACTTATGTAAAGTTGCTTTTATAAATGAGGTGATGGTGGGTTTCGCTGAATTAACAGAGGATGCTCATGTAGACAC
>JBBQVY010000056.1:0-23290 GCA_038211085.1 Chitinophagales bacterium
TTGTGGTTGCTAAACCAAAATTATACTTTGTACCAAACGACCAGGCTTTTGGTTTGTACCGTTCAATATTTGCTAATAAACTGGTTATGCTTGAAGAGAAGGAACCCACACCCGATGGTGGAGACAGCAAGACCACAGCCAAACTCATTAATAAATTATTGGACGACAATGAGCACCATGTAGAACAGGTACCGGTATTAAAAGCAAGACTGCTGGATGTTTTGTTAGCCGACTGGAACCGGCACATGGACCAGTGGAGATTTGGTGAAAAAGATACAGGGCAGGGAAAATTATATTACCCAATGCCCCGTGACCGCGACGAAGCTTTGTCTAATTCCAATGGCCTTATAGCTAAGATCCTTGCATTTAATTACATGCCCTGGTACTCAGGGTTTAAACATAAAATAAATGGCTTTAAATGGCAGGCTTACCAGGCAAAAGATTTTGACCGCCTGTTTTTAAATAGTATTGAGGAAGATGAATGGAAGAAGATTATAACCGAATTTCAAAGCAACATTTCGGACGAGGTTATTCATAAGGCTGTATTGAAATTACCACCTCCTATATATGCCATTCGCGGAACCCAAATAGAACAAACATTAAAAGCAAGGCGACAAGACCTGATGAAAGAGGGTATGGAGTACTACGATTTCCTGGCGAAGGAAGTCAACATCTCCGGTACAAATCAGCGGGAATTTTTTAGAGTTTCAAAAGCCGGTAACCAAACTCAGGTAAGGGTTTATAAACGTAACAGTACCTCAGATTCTTTATCGGTGATGTACAACCGAAAATTCGATGAGAAAAAGACTAAAGAAATTCGCTTTTTTGGCCTTGGCAAAGATGATAAGTTTGAAGTTGATGAAGATGTTACTTCTAAAATAGTTTTACGTTTTATTGGGGGTAAAGGCGATGATACATTCAATATAAAGGGCAAAGTAAAAAACTACATCTATGACCTTAACAGGGATAGTAATTATGTTGTTAGTGGAAAGGGCAGTAAAATTGAATTTACCAATGATTTAAAGGTTAATGAATACTCAACAGTTTATAAATACGATCGTTTTTATTTTCCAACTATTAACGTAGGTTATAATGTTGAAGATGGTCCGCTTGCCGGTCTGGGTTTTAGCAAAAGAACTTTTGGTTTTAGAAAAGAACCTTATGCATCAGACCAAAATCTTTCTACTTTATATGCGTTCAACAATAAATCGTTCCAGGCAAAATACCGTGGCGACTTTGTGCAGGTATTTGGAAAGAACGGATTATTAATTAAAGCTGATTATGTAGCCCCGGTGTTAAATAACTTTTATGGATTGGGCAATGCCACAAACTTTAATGTAAACTCGTCCAATGAATTTAACAGGGTTCGGTACAATTACACTGATTTGGATGTGCTGTTAACCAAACGTTCAGCTGGTGGTGATTTATTAATGGGCGCTGGTGCTCACTTCTATCATTATTGGAATAACCCTGAGGATAACGCCGGAAAAATTTTGAGCCGGCCTTCACTTATTGGCCTTGATTCAGCATCGGTATATCAAACTAAGACTTATGGCGGTCTAAAAGCAATCATGCAGTTTTCCAATACTAATAACGACCTGTTTCCTACAAGGGGTGTGCAGTTTACAAGCCAACTAAACTCATTGGCAGCTTTAAGCAATGGCAGCCCCATTACCTCAGTAAAAGCTGATTTTACTTTATACTCCAGCCTTAACGAGCCGCCCAGGATTGTTACAGTAACACGTATAGGTTTTGGCCATATTTTTAATAATAACTACGAGTACTTTCAGGCTATGAACCTGGGCCAAAATAATTTTTTAAGGGGATTTAGGAAAAATCGTTTCTCAGGCAGATCCATGGCGTATGCCAGCCTGGAGGCCCGCATTAAATTGCTTGATTCCAAATCTTATTTTTTACCGGGTGCTTTCGGCATAATTGCCTTTGACGATGTTGGCCGTGTATGGGTTAAAAATGAAGAATCGAAAAGGTGGCACAATTCTGTGGGTGGAGGGTTGTATTATGCCGCCTACAACACAATTTTAATATCAGGCACAATAGGCTTTTCGAGAGAAGAGAACCTGTTGAACTTTTCTATCGGTACCAAATTCAACCTTAATTTTTAAACCCGTTATGGATTACACGAATATTTATAAAAAAGTTGAAGCTCACGTAACAGAGATATTTGAAAAGCAAAAGAATGAGCAATTAATCTACCACAACTTTCAGCATACAAAACTGGTAGTTAGCCGCACCAAAGAGATAGCTGCACATTACGAGTTGGTCGAAAGCGATATGATGGTAGTTTATGTAGCCGCATGGTTTCACGATACGGGTTACCTGCTGTCGGAGCCCCGCTTACATGAAGAGAAAAGTGTTGAGTTGATGAAAGACTTTATGCAGCAATTTTCAATTGAGGACGAAATTTTAAACACCATTAGTGAGTGTATAATGGCTACGCGATATTTTGCTGAACCTGTCAACCTGTTCCAACAAATCATTCGCGATGCAGATACTTATCACTTTGGTACCAAAGACTTTAAAAAAATAAACAAACAGGTATACGATGAGTTTGCTTTACGTAACGAAGCAAAGAGCAAACCGGAATGGAACAGGGATACCGTGGCTATGTTGAAGCGGCATAAATATTACACGGCTTATTGCAATGAGCTTTTAACAGAAAAAAAAATGAGCAATATTAAAAAGTTAAAGAAGAGTGTTGAAAAAGATGATACAAGCAAAGAAACTACAAAGAATACCCCCGCAATTATAAAGGAGCAGAACAATTTTACTACCAAGGGTATACAAACCATGTTGAGGCTTACTTCGGAAAACCATATGAAGCTGAGCGACATGGCCGACGGCAAAGCCAACATCCTGATATCTGTAAACTCAATCATTATTTCGGTAATACTTACTGTATTGTTGCGTCGTTTGCAAATAGATACCTACCTCACCATACCTACTGTTATCTTTTTAACGTTTACACTGGGTACCATCATAATTTCAATATTAGCAACAAGGCCAAAAGTTACAGAGGGCACTTTTAGTGACCAGGACATTATTGACAAAAAAACGAACCTTTTGTTCTTTGGTAATTTTCATAAAACCTCGCTGGAAAATTATGAAAAGGCTATGCAAAAAATGATGAATGAGCCGGATTATTTGTATGGTTCACTTGTAAAAGACATTTACCAGCAAGGGGTGGTTCTGGCCCGTAAGTTTAAGTTGATCCGTCTTGCTTATAATGTATTCATGGTAGGTATCATCATAGCTGTATTTGCTTTTGCTTTTGCTGTTTTCTTCGGTATGCCTTCAGATGGAGTAATCACCACTGCATCCGGAACGCCCTTGTAAATTTTAAGTAAGGTTCAGGTTGATGTTGGGTTTGTAATGAAAACTGAATATTCTATTCATTAACCGGGCCTTGTACTCTTTTGCTCCGCTTCAATTCATAAAAACTATCTACTACCCAATTATACAATTTTTTTAAATGTTGCCCATCATGCTTTTTAACAGGGATCTTAGTTGGCTGGGTTTCAATTTTCGCGTTTTGCAGGAAGCAGCAAACGAGCAGGTGCCTTTGTACGAACGAATTAAGTTTCTTTCCATCTTTTCTTCCAACCTCGATGAATTTTTCAGGGTTCGTTATCCTTCGGTATTTGCCTTCTCCAAACTAAACCCAAAAACACAGATTAAGGCCAGCGTGGGTTTTAACGACGATATCCCGGAGAAAATGCAAAACGAGATCAACAGGCAGTTAAATATTTTTGGGTCAATACTGGTTGAGCAAATTATACCTGGGTTAAAAGCAAATGGGATAAATTTTTATTACAAGAACCCAATAAGAGAAGAACATCTGTCTGAGATAAGGGACCTGTTTCTCTCTAATGTATTATCTTTTATACAACCACTATGGCTTGAGGGAAATGTGGAGCAGCGCTTTATACCGGAGAATAACCGCCTGTATTTTGTAGTGACTTTAAAAAGCAGCGACCAGGTTACCATTCGCAACGCTGTCATAAATATTCCTTCTAATAAGTTACCCCGTTTTTTTGTGCTTTCGCCTTTGGACAACGAGGAGTACGTAATATTTATAGATGACATTATAAGGGAGAATATGGTGTGCCTTTTTCCAGGGTCTGAAATTTTGGGCATCTACAGCATAAAGTTTAACCGCGATGCCGAATTAAATTTGGATGAAGAGTACAGTGATGACCTGTTGAATAAAATTGAAAAGCAGTTGAAGAAGAGGGAATTTGGACCCCCTTCAAGATTTTTGTTTGAGGATGGCATGCCCCGCAATGTTCAGCTTTTTCTAGCTTCGGTTTTCGACCTTCAATTTGAAGAAATGTTTGCAGGCGGCAGGTACCACAACCTGAGTGATCTGTCATCATTTCCATCGTTTAACAAAAACCTGAAATACCCCAAACGCAAGCCGTTAAATATAGAAGGTAACATGCATTGCGGCGACATATTTAATGTGCTGGGCAAGCAGGACGTATTGTTACACCTTCCCTACCATTCTTACAACCCGGTGTTATCGTTTTTTAACCAGGCAGCTATTGATGTAGATGTAACAGAAATATTTATTACGCTCTATAGGGTTGCAGCAGATTCGCACATAGTAAATGCCTTAATTGGCGCTGCTAAAAACGGTAAAAAGGTTACTGTTTTTATTGAATTAAAAGCACGTTTCGACGAAGCAAACAACATTCGCTGGAGCAGGCAAATGAAAGAGGCAGGTATTAAGATGATCTATAGTTTACCCCACATTAAAGTGCATTCCAAGATTGCACTGGTTAAAAAGGGTTTGGGCAAAGAGGCTTTAAATTATGCTATACTTAGTACAGGAAACTTTAATGAGACCACTGCCCAGTTTTATACCGATCATTTATTAATGACCACCGACTTGTCGATTATAGAGGAGCTAAGTATGTTGTTTAAATTTTTACAGGCTGATAATAAAGAAAGCGCCAAGCCCAAAATTAAGTTTGAAAAGCTATTGGTCTCCCAGTTTAATATGAATGAGAGGTTTGAAAGACTGGTGGAGTCAGAAATTCAAAAAGCATTATTGGGAGAAGAGGCCCTGGTGCGTATTAAAGTAAACAATCTTGAAGAGCCGGGTATGATTAGTTTATTATACCGGGCCAGCCAGGCAGGTGTAAAAATTAATTTATGTGTACGGGGTATTTGCAGTCTTATGCCTGGGGTTGAAGGTATTAGCGAAAACATTACGGTCAAACGATTGGTAGACCAATACCTTGAGCACAGTCGTTTGTTCATTTTTGGAAAGGACGATTCTGCTGAAGTGATTATGGGATCGGCAGACTGGATGACCCGCAACTTATACCATCGTATTGAAGTATGTGTGGCTATTAAAAACGTTGACCTTAAAAAAGAACTGGTTGATTATTTTGAAATTCAATGGTCTGATACAACAAATGCAGTAGAATTGAGTTCTACTTTGGAATCCAAGCCAAAAGAACAAACAAACCATGTTGTTAATGCGCAACAATCAATATATGCTTACCTGAACACACATTCATGAAAAACCTAAAAAGAAAATTCACTTTTTCATTTGTAAATAAGTACCGCTTTAAACTCATTATTTATATCTCAATATTCTGGACGTTATTAGATTTGGTTATTTCTTTAACACGTAGCGAGCCGGGATATTATAGTCTTCAATCAGCAATAGGATTGCGTGCTGTCCTGGTATTTTTTATGGCAGCGCTCATCAATATTCTGCTGGTTTTCAGGCTAAAAAAATTGTTCAGGGGACTATCGTTATGGTTGAGTTTTTTAATACGAAGTGCCATTTTGTTAACTACAGCTTACATAGTCAATTTTATAATTCATGCGGCGCATATCATCATAATACAAAAGCTTAGCATAGGCGAGGCATTTCAATTGTATGGCCAGGATGCTTTTCATCCCCAATGGCTGTTGCAAAAGATAGTATACTGGATGTTGTTGTTTGTGCTTACCCAGTTGATTATTGAGGTAAACGAAAAGTATTCGCCTGGTGTGTTTATGGATATCATGCTGGGCCGTTACCTGGAGCCCAAGGTTGAAAAGAGAATTGTTATGTTTCTTGATTTAAAAGACTCCACACCCATTGCTGAAAAACTAGGACACCAGCAATACTTTAAATTCATAAGAGAGTTTATTTACCAAATCTCCAATGCCCTTATTGAATATGGCGGCAACATATACCAGTATGTGGGGGATGAGATAGTAGTGTCTTGGATATTTGAACCTAAGAACACCCGCAAATGCATGGATGCTTTGATTGTTGCCCGAAAAAATTTACAAACAAATAGTGAAATCTTCCGTAGAAAATTTGATGGAACGATACCGGAGTTTAGAGTAGGTATTCACCTGGGAGATGTAACTGTTGGAGAGATAGGTGTGATTAAAAAAGATATTGCCATGAGTGGCGATACCATGAATACCACGGCAAGGATCAGGAGTGCCTGCAGCGAACTCAATCAAAAATTTATTGTGAGTAAAGATTTTATGGAGAACATTGATTTAAAAGTATGGCAAAGTGAAAGCCTGGGCATAGTTGAATTAAAGGGCAAGGAAAAAGGCATTGAATTGTTTTCGCTAAAAATTTGACGGGTAGGTCAGTAAAAGACTACCTGTTTTTATAATGCATCCTCATGAGCCTGTATTAATATCTCCTGTTCCAGACCTTTTTTATGTAAGTGTAATAATGCACTTAATTGTATGATTGCTGGTTCGGCGTCCTCGCCTGGTTTTAGAATGAGTTGCTTGTTGTATAAGTCTCTTTTTCCAAAAGTCTTTATCAACTCCCCAATGCTTGCTGGCAAAAAATAAGAAGCTTTATTTCCTAGGTGTTTTTTGTATTGGTGGAGGTAAATGCTAATGCCGGCAAAATCAAAATCACCAAAATGAAAGTAGGAATTTGGAATAGACCTGAGCCACTTTACCAGGTCGTTGCTTTGAGGATAGCGACTTACAAACAAGGGTTGAATGTTTGGAAATAAGTATTGTTGTTTGCTGATGTATCGAAAATTTTCCGGGTTCTCCACACCTACAACGGTAACAGTGGGTGGGATGGTGAACATCTCATAATCACTTATGAAAGTAAACGAGCCCTCCGCCGGATTAATGGTAAAAATATTTCCATGAAGTGTGGCATTGATGGGTTGGTAAGCATTAATCAAAAATCCTTTGAATGTTCTTATTGATCTCAGCTTGGAATCCCCTGAAATGGCAACTGCATCAGCTCTTGTCAATCCTTCATTGTTAAACTTGTCTACATACTCATGCAAGTCATTTATACCAAAATGATTTTTGATATAAGCATGCATCGAAGCTGCATTGCGGATAAACACGCTGGCTTTTACTTTGCCGGTTTGCTGAAGTTGAAGTACGCCATCCTCCAGCATTTTTGTAACTAAAATGTGTTGCAAGGCGGAAGCCCTTAGGTGCTCACCCTGTAACATCTGTAGCAGCTTAATGGCTATGCCAACAGGTAACTTCATGAACTTGCGTTATTGGTTATAATTCTTTTAATGCGTGTGTACCGGTGGTTATCTTTTTCAAGCTTGTAAATGTGTTTATAGTCCAAGGCATTTGTCTCCGTTGGTGAACCATTAATCAGGTTGATGTTACGGTCGTTAGCAAATTGCAAAATGCCTTTTACGTTGTTGGGATGCAGTTTGCCGATCTCGTCCATCATGCAATGCAGGCGAAAGTCTTTAAAGCGTTTGGATGCGCCTTCTTTAAAAACATTCAGCAGCATAATATTGATCATTGCTTTTACCAGTACATCCGTTCCTTCGCTACCTACGTTTGCCAGCTTTTCTACCCAGCCGGTATCATTCTCATTTTCTTCAATCCTAAACTTTAGTTCAAAGGTGTCAGACAAGGCAATCACATCTTTTTTGTATTCAGCCACTGCTTTACCCAGGTGCTTCAACAACTCAACTGCCCTACGGTTTTTGTCTTCCTGGTTAACCGAGGAGAAGAGGTTGAAACCACCTATCTCGTAAGCATTTTCATCGTTGTATTTTTTTATCTGGAGCAACAATTGCACAACCTTGTTGGCACTTTCATCCAGGCGTAATTCTATCTTTTGAATAGCGCCTACAAAGTTCTTGTTGTCAAAGTCTTTGTTAATGTCATTGATCACTTTCTGTATCTCGCCACCTTTCGACATTAGCGTGCCAGTCTCTTTACCAATCGAATGAATGATGGTAGCAAAACGTTCGTTCACCCGCTTTTCAAATTCTTCAATTTTACTGTTGTTAATAAACTCGTTCAGTTGCTCTGCAAACTCCAAATATTCATCCCTGTCTGCTACTGTAGTTCTAAATTTAAAGATGTTATTCTGGGAAAAGTTGCCGAGAAACTTGTTGGCAGCTTCTTTTAAATCATCCAGCCTTCTTATGGAAGTATAGTACGACCTGTTAATTTCATCTATCAAAGTCTTGCAATGCTTATCGGTCTTATACACCTCTTTTTCTTCCTTATAAACCGTATCAATACTTGCATAGGCATCAGTAACACTAAAGGCTGCAAATGCTTTGGCATCTTCTTCAGCATGCAGCAGTTGTTGCTTTAAATCGTCTAGCAACAATTGAACGTTTTCAATATCAATGTTTAGTTGCTGCTTTTGAGTTTTGTGCTTTTGTTCATCAGTTTCATACTGTTGCTCCAGCAATGCTTTGCGGGTTTTAAAGTCATCAACCTTATCAATTAGTTCACGCTTATCCTTCTTGTATTCGGCAACAACGTCCCTGTTTTTTTCTATAAAATCCAGTTCGGTTTTAATGGCCTGCGTTCTTTCTTCTATAGCAGTAATCTTTTTGGTGTCAGCACCTTTGCCCGATAGCTCTTCATCGCGTTGGGCAAACAATTCGGCCTTTTGAATATGGAATTGTTGTTGAAAGTTTTTTATTGCTTCATCAATATTTTTCAACCCTTCTTTTTCGTCCTTCTCTATAGCGGAAAGTTTCTTGTCAAATTCCCTTTCTTTCGCTTTAACCTGTTTCTGCAATTCTTCTTTTACCGTTGCCAATTGTTGTTGTGCCTGTAGCAAATGTTCGTGCAGCTCTGCAATAGCTGCATCAGCCTGGGCTAAAGCCTGGCGTTTTTCTTCACCTGCTTTTATTTCAAGATCCTTTTTATGTAGTAAAGCATGTTGTAATTGGGCACTATCCTGTTCAGCCCGGTATTGTTGCTCAGCTATAGTTTCTTTGGCTTGCTTTATTTGAGGCTGGTACTTTTTACGAAGTTTTTCTAGCTGCTCTGCCTGGTTGTTAGCCTGCTCATTTAGCTGCTGCTGCAGTTGATCTCCCTCTTGCTGCATGGCTATTTTTTCTGTTTCATACTCCGCAATCGTTTTTACATTCAGGGGCACATCATTCAGATGCAGAGAAATGCCATACAGGGTGTCAGTATTTTTATTTACCAATTTTGGTGACACATCATTGCTAAAGAGAATGGCATCATTTACCACTTTGCCTATCGTAGTTTCCCAGCCCGGTTTGTTTGCGTTAAGCCAACCGTATAAAGCCTCGCTGCTATTTTGCAGTTTTAAATCAATTGAAGCTATTGCTGCCTGCACCTTTTCCACTTGTTCGGTTATCTTTTCTGATTGCCGGGTTATGTTTTGCTTCGCTGAAGTTTCATCCAGCTCCCACTGCTTTTGCAAAGTTGCCTGGCTGCCCTTGTGGTGACTTATCAATTGTTCAGCTTGTTGAAGAGACAGCCTTAGGTTGTTGATCGTTTGTACCGCTTCAGACAGCTCATCTTCAAAGAAACGTTTATGCTTCAGTCCTTCTTTTTTCAGTTGCTCATGCTGCAATATTTGGTTTTGCTGGTTGACAGCTTCTATCGCCTGTTCTACGGACTGTTGGTTGCTTTCGCGTGTGTTTTCTATTGCCTGTTGCAATGCTTTGCGCAGGCTTTTCTCCACATCCATAACTGCATTTTTGCTCAACAGCTTTTCAGTTTCTTTACTCTGAACAAAGGCCCTCGTGTCATTTTCCAATTCACTCAGCAAAGCATGGTACTTCTGCGACAACTCACTAAACTGCGAAGTCAGTAAGCTCAACTGTTTCTCCAGGCTTTTCAGCTCCGTCTCCTGGTCTTTCTTCTTGCTGATGCGATCAATCAGTTCATCAATTTTCTGTTTGGTATAGTAGTCCGTTTTTTCTTTTGCTTTCTTCAGGTCACTATCCAGTACGCTTATTTCGCCCCTTGTTTTTTCAGCTTTGTTTCTAAATCTTACTTCAGCATTTTCAATTTTCTGCTGAATGCTTTCCTTGTCAGTTACTGCTTTTTCTTTCCTTTCGTTCAGTTTAGGTATCAATCGTTGCACGAATACAATTGCCCACGACAGTTGTGCGCATAATTGATTTTTTTCTCTCTCCAGGTGCCTGATCGCCAGGTGATATTTAACGATGTTTTCTGCCAGCTTTTGAATACCCGGCTGCTTGTATTCGTTAATATCTTTCAGTTGCTCATCAAAGTTTTTTAGGTGGTGCGTATAGCTCTGCAGGTCTATCTCCAGGTCTTCTTCATTAAGCGACATGATAATGGTTTGCTTAATAAACTCTGCGTCCAGCTTAGAGTTAAGAAACACATTTTGAATGGTGCGGGGAATGTTCTGGTACTGCTTGCTTTGCAGCAACGCATATTTTACAAACTCCTTTTTTCCTGTATCAGCATTACCATACAATATGTCGCGATACTCTCCGTAATTATCAATTTTTCGTGTGTAGAAAACTTTATTTATATCAAGCTTCATGCGGGTATCTTCCCACTTTTCAAATGCCTGCCCTTCTTCCGATATAAAAAAGTTTCGGTCGTAAGCGCTGTCTATAAATCTAAAACAAACCTTACCCTGGCTCTTAAAAGCAACAATGCAATAAGCACCCGTCTCCCGCTGAACTTCATAAATGACATAGGAATTCTGATAGGGAAAGTAGTATTCAGCAAAGCTTTTCTTCTCCCTCGAAATGCCAAGCTTTAGCGTATCGGCATTATAAAAAAACAGGATGGCCCTAAGCAGCGTACTCTTACCTACGCCCTGCGTACCTATAAGGTGTACATTTCCATTCACCATTACCTCTGCATAGCGAATGGTAGCGCTGTTTATAAAGATTAGTTTATTGAGAAATCTCATGTTGTACCTCCTCCGTAATGTGAATGCTAACAATTAGCTGTTCTATGTATTTAAATGCGCTAAGTACCTTGTACTGCTGGCTGATATCATTTTCAATTTCAACCATTCCAAACTTTTCAAGTTCGTCAATTAGCCGTTGTACTCTTTCGCGATGAGCGCCTTCGCCTGGTGGTTTTTTTAGTTGTTCCAGTTTGTCTTTAAGGTTCGCATCAATTTTTAGCTGAACTAAAATTTCATCGGCACTAAAACGATAGCCTGGCCCAAAGGCATTATTATAAGTCTTAAAAAAATCAAGAATGTCAATCCACTTATAAGCTTGTTCCAATTTGCGTTCAAGGTCTGCCTTGCTTTCCTTCCTCGAAAAATAAAAGTATTCATCTCCCTTTTCCAGTATAAAACCTATGGCTTCAAAGTATCCGGATAAGTCTTCAAAATTGTCATCAATAATATTATACAGCTTCCTGCTTGCATCATGCACACTATTTGAGCAAATGAACTGCCCTTTGCTGAGTGCCTCAAAAATTTCTGCTGTCTGTGCAGGTACTTTCATTGTTTTTAGTTTGAGTGTAAGATGGGAGAAGCTTGTAGCTAGTAGCACGTAGCTAGTAGCAAAAAGTAGAATTTAATTAATCCTCTTGTCCAACTACCTCATCTTATACCAGTTATTTTTTTTGAGCCAGGCTTTGTAGCTACTATTAAGCTTCCGTTGCGTCGCACACTTGTACATTATTTCGCTACTCCAAAATTGCAATGTCGTTTACTTAACAAGCTTTCACGCAAAGAAAAAAAAGGAGCCAAGGCGCAAAGACATATCTTTTCTTCTTTGCGTGGTTTTTCTTTGCGTCTTTGCGTGAAAGTTCATAATGCTTTTTTCAATTATATCGACTTGTACATTAGCCTGCAACTCCAAAATTGCAATGTCGTTTACTTAAGAATTTTTCACGCAAAGAAAAAAAAGGAGCCAGGGCGCAAAGACATACCTTTTCTTCTTTGCCTCTTTGGGTGGTTTTTCTTTGCGTCTTTGCGTGAAAGCTCATACTGTTTTTTCAATTATATTGAATATGACAAATCATTTCCCCGCAACAACCCCTGTCAACTGTCAACTGTCATCTAACATCTACTCCATCTACTTTGGTTTCACCACTGCATATTCCACCATTCCATCGGTCATAAACTGCTCTGTTACATCAAACTCATTTTCATAAATAGAAGCCATTTGGCAAAAGATGGTAATCTTTTCATCATAGGCTACTTCCCTCGGGTAGCGATAGTTCATGATAAAACTATACAAGTTGTAATTGGAGGCTACAAACCCGTTATGCAACTCTTCCAGGTTAATAAATATTTCATCTTCGGTTTCCAGAACTAAGTGGTCCAGTGCTATTTTTTGTGCAATGGGCAGCAATGTTTTTCTGCCCGTCTTTTGCCGTGCAGCAACCTTCTTTTTCAGTTCATATACTTCATCCCTCTCTAATGTTTCCAAAGAAAGTTTTAGCGGGTAGCTAACCTTTGGTTCAAACAGTACAAGATTAGCAAGCCGCAGCTTTTGAAGGAGGTTGGTTTTGTGCTTTAACTCAAACTGGTCTTTTAAATATTTTACCTGCCTGATCTTTTCAATCACCCTGCTCTGGTACTTTACCTGGTTCAGGTATTCGATAATCTGTTTTTGCGTTTCAATCAGGTTATGCCGAGACTCAGTCAGGTTTCTTCGTAGTTGTGTTACCAGTTGCTTTAACTCTTCATCGAGTGCTGTAACAAAAAAGGTTCGTTCCTCTTCTGTTACCAGGTATTCTGTTTGTTCAATAAGTCCGGCAATAGCCCGTCGCTTATCGTCAAATGCCTCCAGCTTTGCAATTTTGATAGTATAATTAGCCTCGGTTTTAAACGTGTTTTCAATATTACGGTTCAGGTCAATAATATTACGAAGCGTAATGCGACCGATTTTACGCAACGCCGACTTCACCATTTTTAAATAGGCGTACTTACGTTCCCCGCTGTTTTCCTGTAGGTAAAAGTTGATATGCTGTTTAATCTGCTGAATATTCTCATTTATATACGAAGTGCTGATGTCTTCATTAACCTCCAGAATTTGTTCAAAAAAGTTGAGGAACTGGTCATCAAGTTCAAGGTAGGATCCATTCTGCCTGATCATTCCTTTTTTAACAAGCGATTCAATCCGATCCTCTTCAAGCAGTTCAAGTGCCTGGTCGTACTTAAAAACAAAAGACTTTCTTTTCTCAAACATTTCAATCAACAACTCCTTAGACCAGTTAAGGGTATTAATAAGTTCCTTGATGTTATTGAATGTTGACATATGCATGGACTAAAAAAGCGGAACACCGTTCAAGGCATCACCGCTTTTTAGGGGGACAAATATACTTATTTACATTTTGCCATTGCACCCAAGTCGAAGGGCAAAAGCTTCTTAATTATTCTATCTTTTTTTGTGCCTTTAGGTACAAATCGTGGGTAGAATATATATTACCTTGAATGTCACAAGGCGGTCCGATAGGAACGCTTTATGCTTTTTCTAAAATAGTTCTACCCACAAAAAGTCCCTGACGGGACTGTAAAGACGGTAATTCAATCTTGGTTCAAATATCAAGTGCGAATAAAAAAATCTGCATTTAACACGATAAAGCCGCACATTGAATTAAGGTAAATCTAGAAGGCATTATATGCCGTAGCCACAGCTTATAGCGTCCAATCCGGCCTAATGTAATGGCAGGTATAACCACCCGGATGTTTAATAAGGTAGTCCTGGTGTTCTGCTTCTGCGTCCCAAAAATCGCCGGCAGGTACTAACTCTGTAACAATTGGCCCCGGCCATTTTTTTGATGCATTCATTTCTGAGATCAATGCTTCAGCCACCTTTTTTTGTTCATCGTTTACATAAAAAATAGCCGACCTGTACGAGGCGCCCCTGTCGTTTCCCTGCCTGTTGCGTGTGCTGGGATCGTGTATTTGAAAGAAGAATTCCAGCAGTGTTTTGTAGGATAGAACATCTGCATCGTAAGTAACCGCGATGCCCTCGGCATGGTTACCATGATTGCGGTAAGTAGCATTTGGAACTTCGCCGCCTGTATAACCCACAACTGTATTCTGCACGCCGGGTAGGTTTCTAATCAAGTCTTCAACGCCCCAAAAACACCCGCCAGCCAGTATTGCTTTTTCAATTTGCATATTATAATGATTTGTTTATTTCGCCTGCAAAAATAGTCAATGCAATGCAGGTAGTTATAGTGATGGCGCTTCAAACCATTCTTTCACTTACTTTTTACTTTTTCATTTTTACTTAACTATTCAAATAGCTGCTGTAAATACCGTGCATTTTCAAAAGCGTTGCCCATGGTGTTGTTAAAGTAAACATACACATCAGTGCCTTTGGCAAGCAACGCCTTCATTTTTGCTGCCTGTTCCTGTAGAAATTCATGAGCATAACTGCCCCTGTAATCACCGGCTGGTCCATGGTACCTGAAATAGTAGAAAGGAAACTGCTGTTGTAGATTAAGGTTATTGCAACGGGGCATGTCGTGTAAAACCATGGTGGCTTTGTATTGATCCAACATTCGAAATGTATGGCTTGTATACCAGGTCTCGTTTCTAAATTCAATGGCCTTCTTCCATTGATTTTTTGTATCCAGTTCGTGCAGTGTTTCCAATATACTATTCACTTCTTCGGCATATTCTGCATGAATGCTAGCAGGAAATTGTACCAGCAGGCATCCTTTTTTGGTGCCTAAACTTTGCGCAGCATTTACAAATGATTCCACCAGGCCGAGGTTCACTTGCAGTTTTTTTACATGCGTAATATCCTTTACAAGCTTCAGGGTAAATTTAAAATCAGCAGGTACTTCAGTATACCATTTGGCAAGAGTAGCACTGCGGGGTATTTGTCTAAAAGTACTGTTCAGTTCAACCGTGTTGAACAAACTGGCATAGTAGTTAAGCCTTGTCTTATCACGAAATTCCTCGGGAAAAGTTGTTTTGTTCCCTGGTACCACCACGTTGCTGGTTCCAATTCTTATAGTTCCTGTAATTTTTCTACTCATAGTGGTTGTTGAGAGTAGAAATGAATTGCAATTTTCTTACCGTGGAAGTCCATAGTGCTTATCTATACCTAGGAATGACGTTGTTATATACTGCCTGCTCAACCTCACTATTTTATGTCTTTGGCAGTATAACGATTTAGAAAACAGCATGTTGACTTATATGCCTTACCCTTTCAAACTCTCCCAAATAATACTATAAACCTCTGTCGCTTCAATTTCTTTTCCAGCGATTGGTGGTGTAGAAGTTATAATGAGCGGATAGTATTCCCGGCTTACAGCCAGGCTGCCATGCGATCCCTTTACCAGGGTAGCATCAAGCGGTATCACATCCATCACATACCTGAAACCTGCCTTCTTTCTCAGTAATTTATACCCTGCCCTGGCCTTACTCGTCATAAACATTTCAACAGGGTCGTAACCGGGTTTTTTATGTATGTCTACCACCCGTGCATAATCAGGCGCTACGGCATCGTCCAACCAAAAATAATAAGTGAACCAGCTTTGGGCATCAGCCATCACTACCAGGTCGCCTGCTCTCTCATGGTCTATATGGTAAGCGGCCTGCTGTGTTCTGTCTAATACTTTAGCTATGCCGGGCACTCCCTGTAAAGTATTCTTAACCTGTTCTATAACTGAAGGATCATTAATGTAAATATGTGCCACCTGGTGATCGGCCACAGCAAAAGCTTTGCAGGCACCGGGATCCAGCAGTTCTAATCCACGCTCTATACGTATTTGCAACAACCCTTGTTGACGCAATAACCTGTTCAAATGAATCGGGTTATTTACAGGCACAATTCCGTACTCCGATAGGAGAATAATTGTTGCATTTTGCTTTTCATAATGCCTCACCAGTTTTTCAACTTCCTTATCTATCTCTGATAAATCGTTGGAGATTTTTGCAAGGTCAGGACCAAATTTTTGCAGGCAATAATCCAGGTGTGGCAGGTAAATAAAAGTGAGTGTGGGGTTGTATTTTTCATCAGTCAAGATAGAAGCATCGGCAATCCATCTGCTTGATTTAATATTAGCACCCGGTCCCCAAAATTGAAACAATGGAAAAGTGCCCAGCTTGTCTTGCAGTTCATCACGCAGTTTTGCCGGGTGACTGTAGCAATCGGGCATCTTTCTTCCATCGGCTAAATAATTAGGTCGCGGCGTTACACTATAATCAGCAGCAGTGTACATGTTGTACCACCAAAACATGGTGCTACAGGTAAAGGCCGGATCTTCATTTTTTGCCCGTTCCCAAATTTTTTCTGCCAGTACCAGCTTATTGGATTGTTTCCAAAACTTTACTTCGCTATCTATTCTATCGTACCAGCCGTTACCCACTATACCATGCTCTGCGGGCCATTTTCCGGTTACATAGGTTGATTGTACAGAGGTAGTAACCGCAGGCAATACGGGCTTTATATGCGATAGCGTTTTGCCTTGTAAATATTGCTTTATAAAAGGAGTCGATTCGCCAATTAAATTTGATGATAAGCCTACAATATCTATAACAACTGTTTTTTTCATAGTTATCCTTGAAGTGTATTGAGCAGCCACTGCATTTCGCGGATGATGGATTGCTGTATAGGTAATTTTAAAGAAGCAGGTAAAACATCCCAGGTATAGGTTTCAACTTCAAGATGATGCGAAATGTGTTGGGCTTTCTGTAAATGCAATACCTGTTTTATATCACTTTGTGTAGATTGAAGCAGGCCAAAATTTTCTTCAAAAATCGGTACATGATAATGTGCCCTCCACTCAGTTACATCGTGGTTGGTGGCATCTTTTAAAGCTTCGGGTAAATCGGTATAGCGAAGCAGGTCGTGGTGTTTCGTTTGGGCAATTACCTGGTGCAGGTAAGTAGGCTCATTAAACGAAGCAAAGGCTTCTATGGTTTGTTTTCTTATTTGTTCATCGCTATCCATTTGCCCTTTTAAAGCAGCACTGATCTGGAATTTCCCGATGCGTATGCCTTTTTCCTGCAACTCATGCAACACGGTTTCATGGCTTTCGTACCCTATAGCAAAATGACAAACATCGTAACAGATGGCTATATGGTCTTTCAGCATTTTTTCGGCTTCAAGTTCGGTAACCGAAAATGTGGTTGAAAGATGGTGAACACCTATGTTTAGTAAATCCTCTTCGTACCAGTCTAAAAATTCTCTGCCCGTTTCTAATACACCATCCGGCTCAGGCTCAATATCCAGGTGTAAAAGTTTGCCGGTTGTAGCATGAATATCCACGAGGTGACGGGCAACTTTTACAATATTTTCAGTGGCCTTTACCATACCATTTAATAAATGATTCGGGGTATGAAACCAATGCTTATAACTTAAAGGTGAAGTTGAAACACCTCCATCCATTCCTTCCGGTAATAATTCGGCAAGTATGTCAAACAATCGAATCGTATAATCAACCCGATCATCTGTAAGCCAATCTGGTGCATGCACCTGGTCTTTAACTATGGTGTCGTGGAAACCGCCGTATGGAAAACCGTTCATGGTAAATACATAGGCGTTGTTCTCGTGAAGCCACACTTTAAACAGGTCAAGCTCATAAGGATCGGACAAGTCGATGCTGGCTTTATTTGATAACCTCAACCCAATGCCCATGGGTTCGTGAGGGGACAGGCTGGCTTTGATAGCAGGAAAGTTTTTCCTTATTTGTTCAAAATGATCTGCCCAGTTTTCGCCTGAATGTATGTTGGTGCAATAAGTAATTTGACCATGTGTTGTCTTCATGCCGAATGCTTTAAACCTTTAGGCTGTAAAAGTAGCGTTCGTGTTTATAGCCTTGACATTTTTAGTATGAAATATTATGAAATTGATTAGAAGGAGTGTGGAGGGGATAACAAATATTGGTTGGCTGTAGGAGAAGCATGAGAAATAAGTTTTTGGTAGATTTTATTAGTAATACCAAAATATTTTGGAGTGAATTAAGAGAAATAGCAGTTCAGGCCCATGGGATTTATAATCAACAATATTGTGATATTTTTTATTTTAAAAGGTCGTCCCTTCAGGACTTGAAACCATTATTTATCCGTGTGTTACCATAAGGTCGTCCCTCTGGTTCTACCAAAAGGTCGTCCCTCTGGGACTTGGATTCCATGTTTCTGGTTCTACCATAATGTGGTCCCTCTGGGACTTGAACCATTTTCTGTTTTTATCTTTCTACCAAAATGTCGTCCCTCTGGGACTTTAATTACAATTTTCTGGCTCTATCATAATGTGGTCCCTCTGGGACTTGGATCTCATACTTCTGGTCTACCATAACGTCCCTCGGGGAAAGAGAAGGTTTATAGAAATGCCTTTACCGGTTTAGCATACCAGCAGCTTTTTTTAATAGCTCATAATCCATATCATGTACTTCTATCCCTTGGCCTATGGAAGTTAAAAGTGTGATGGTGAGTTGCCCTCCAAGGTGCTCTCTAAATTCTTCAAGGCCTTTTAACACGGGACTATTATCATCTTCAATACGCATTAAAGGGTGCGTAATCTTAAAGCCTAATTTTACCAGGAGGTGAACAATCCGCTTTACATCATGTTCCTGAAGGGTTCCTTTTAAACCCGAATACACCGTATCTAAAGCTATGCCCATGGCAACAGCTTCCCCATGAAAAACCTCGAAATTGGTAAGCTGCTCTAACTTGTGAGCACTCCAATGACCAAAGTCTAACGGCCTTGCCGAGCCGCTTTCAAAGGGATCGCCGCTGCGAATATGTTCCAGGTGCAATTCTGCACAACGTTTTATTAAGTAGTTCATAGCAGGCATGTCACGCCCAGCCAGAGAAGTAGCATTTTCTTCAATCCAATTAAAGAACGAAGCATCTTTTATAAGAGCAACTTTTATAGCTTCGGACATGCCTGAACGCCAGTCACGTTCGTTTAGAGTTGTCAAAAAAACCTCATCGTTAAAGACAGCAATGGGAGGCATAAAGGTGCCAATGAAATTCTTTTTGCCTTTATAATTAATACCATTCTTTACGCCAATACCACTGTCGTTTTGAGAAAGCACCGTTGTAGGAATACGTATATGTTTAATACCCCGGTGAGAGATGGCTGCTCCAAAACCTGCAAGGTCTAGTACTGATCCGCCACCAATTGCTGCCAGGTAAGAATGACGGTCTATGCCATAGGTGTTAACGGCATCAATAATCGAATCTAGAAGTGGTTCGTCATTTTTTGCCGCTTCTCCGCCCGCAATAATTAAATGATGTGTCAGTTGAACTTGAGGATATAACTGAAAATAAGTATCAATATTTTGTATTAGTTGAGGATGATGATCCAGCACGCCTTTATCAATAACAAACAATATTTTTTGTTGCACACCGGCAATGACATGAGATTGAAAAAACGTTTGTAATAAAGTGTTTTGCGGGTGAAATAAGTTGCTGGTAAAATGAACTTTATACTGGAATGTAACGCTAAATGATTGCTGTAAATAATCCATAAGATTGATACGTAGATAGAATGCTTAAGGCAAGTGATTAATGTTTTAAAGCTAAAGATTGCTTTTTGTGCAAGCTACTTACAAGTGAGTAATCAATCAGGTTACAGCAAAAATTTTTCCCAGCTTTAGCGATAGCGGTAATAACAATACTACAAATATGGCAAGGTATAGTTCGCCAAAAGCAGCAGCCCAGGCGGCATTCATAAATATGAGGGCTAATACGCCGGCTTTAACGGCTTTGCCAATATTACTTCCCACTGGTTCCTTCATAGCCTTGAATAAAGGCTTAAAAATCATAACTGCAAAAGCAAGTATAAATCCAATAGTAAAAAGTAAAGTAGCCTGTAACCAGGCAAAATAGAGTATGCAACCAATAACACTGCTGTATAGAAATGCCGCAAAATATAAAGTAGTCTTTTTGCCGCCATGGACTTCGCCACGGCTAATCATAGTAATTGCTGCAATGTAGATGATAGGCACCAACGAAAGCCCACGATACGGCAACACCATGGCAGGCAAAATGCTGATGCCTAACAACAGGTTAAGGCCCCTGCACAATCCCATGTTTATTGGCCCGATAAATTTTTGGTGTTTGCCCCACCTGTCGTACACAAGTGCAGAAGCAACTATCAACACAGCTAGATAAGCCGATGTAAAAGACACCATGAGTGCAGTAAGGCAACCAACACTCAGCAGAAATATAGCCAGGATTTTAGCTTTAATTTTTGAAACACGGCCACTGGGTATAGGCCGTTCCGGACGCTCAACGGCATCTAAATCCGCATCAAAAACATCGTTGAAAACAACGCCACCACCATATAATCCAACAGTAGCTATGCATAACAATAGGATAGGTTTAAAAAAGGCGATGGTGTATAAATTGCTTTCAGCTAAGTAACCCGAAATAGCTACGCCGGCCAACACATCAGCAATAGCTGTAACACAATTTGCCGGTCGCATAAGTTGAAGAAAGCCTGTAGAATTTTTCACGAAGGGAGGGGGATTTTTAAGAGTGCAGAAGTTTTGCAAACCGAAAATTAAGCTCAAATATTGGTATGCTTAGGGTAGGAATTGCAACCTGAAAAATTAGGAGGACAGGTACTTGTCAGTCTTACGGAAGTAATCAATTAAAATTGATAAGTCAACCATTAGCTCTTTGTCCGCCATTGTGTAATGCTTTTTCTGTTTTCTTCAATAGTTTCAATTTGCTCATCTGTAAAAACAGGACCTTTCAAAAGCATTTCAACAAATGCAGATTTAGCTTCTTTAGCGGATTCTTCTTCTGTAAGTTCCTGTTTTAACCTGGCTTTTTGAGCAGGAGTTAATGTATTAACAGCAGATAAAAGTTGCTGAAACGGTATTTCTAAATTCATTTCCATCATTCAAATTTAATGATTTTGTCAAAATGATAGAATTCTGCAAATGGACGACAACTCATCAGATGCCTATGAAATAATAATGGAAGCTTTATCAATCCTTGGTTGCTGACCACCCCGTAACACGGTGTTTCCTTCAAACTTTTCTGACTGGTCTACCTTTTTAACGGTTACAAAATCATCCTCATTTATTTGGCCGCTCTTGCCAAAAGCCGTTATAGCATTACGATAGGTGACCAATTCTATTAACTCATTACTTATACCCCGTGCTTTCATTAGAGCAGCGGTTTTTGGTACAGCCAGCGGATCGCTAATGCCCCAGTCGGCTGCGGAGTTTACCATAATTCTTTCAGGTCCATATTGCTTAACAATCTCCACCATACGTTCGTTACCCATTTTGGTAAAAGGGTATATAGTAAACGCTGTCCAAAAACCACGGTCAAGCACCTCTTTAACCGTCTCTTCGTTGTTGTGATCTATAATTATCATGTCGGGAGATAAACCATGTTCTTTGGCTATATCCATGCTGCGTTGTGTTCCTCTTTTCTTGTCGCGGTGTGGTGTGTGTATTTGCACGGGTAACCCGGCCTCCTTAGCCAACTCTAATTGGAGGCGGTAATATTTTTCTTCTGCTGCGGTTTGGTCGTCAAAACCAATTTCGCCTATACCCACAACCCCTTCTTTTAAAATAAACAAAGGCATCAACTCCATAACCTCTTCTGCAAGTGCCTCATTGTTTGCTTCTCTGCTGTTTAAGCCAATAGTGCAGTAATGTTTAATGCCAAATTGCGACGATCGAAAGCGTTCCCAGCCAATCAGGCTGCTGTAATAATCCCTGAAGCTATCAATACCTGTGCGGGGCTGCCCCAGCCAAAATGCAGGCTCAATTAAAGCTACCACACCTGCATCGTACATGGCCTGGTAATCATCAGTTGTGCGGCTGGTCATGTGCACATGCGGATCGAAAAAGCGCATGCCTTTTATGCTGTCAAGGTCAACAGGCGTGGCGTTTTCTAAAGGTGTAGCTGTCTCCTTGTAAAATGATGTACAACACATATGCGGTAGATTATAAAATATTTGATTTCTTAAATGTTATTCCATGATAAAGTATATTTCTGCAATTGCTGAACCAGGTGAGGATGCTCTTTGAGTAAATCCCTGGCTGGTTGGTAATCACTCTTGTCAAGAGAAAGTGCTGCGGCCTGCTGCTCTTTTTCATTATCACTTTGCAACAATCTTTGAAAATGAGGCAGCGAAGTATCAGTAATAAATTTGCTTACCATGCGCCATAATTGCGGGTTGACCTGGCGGTGAGCGGCCCACCTTTCGTTGGAGTAATCCACCAGGGTATGTGCCAACTCCCGGTTGCTTCTATCATCAATGCCAATAATGCTATTGATGTCTTTCTCTGTAAAGAATGCTTTTAAAACCAACTGGTTCCAGGCCTTTTCTTCAAGGTACTTTGCTGGGTAAGGGTTATGGTACATGATGGCTTCTAAAACAGTTCCAATATTACAGCGTATTCCTTCGGCACAACGGTGCTGCCACAAATTTGGATAAGCAAAAAAGTATAAAGATGAGTACAATGCTGTTTGCTCATTCATATCTGCGTTTCTAAATAACGCGTCAATCTTTTTAGAATAATCGTCCTGGTTTGTAGAGGGTATTTGCAACAATAACCATAACCTGCAAAGTCGGTCTATCGTCCATCCTTTAAGAGAAAATCCAGGTACTAATGAAGTAAGCTGCTGTTCATCTGCATCCGAAATTTTTACAATGTTGTGCCCGGTTTTGCGGGGGATGTATACAAAGGCAAGATAGAGTTTTGCAGCATTTTCTTCGTGCTTAACAAGGGTGGCTTGTTGATTAAGCCATTGCATGTTTTCAGTAGAAATATTCTTTTCGATGATGGCAGCAACCAGTCGCTCAAATTCGGGTATCACAATAAAAATATGAGGGTTTAAAAAAAATTACAGCATAAAATAATTCAGCATCAAGGCACCACAAATGATGAGCAAACCAAAAAATTCGCGGGTCTTTTCAATATAAGGTTTGGTAGCCTGCATACTTTCAACAATACTCGGCTTGTTATATTTAACCACCCAATCTTTTACACCATCTTTCTCAAAAAACAGTTTTATAGCATACACCAGGTAAAATATAGTTGCGATTATATACACCATGGGATAAAACATATGAAAGGCAGCCAGCCCACAACAAATGGATGCAACCAGGTAAATGGGAACCCACAGCCA
>JBBQVY010000057.1:0-23247 GCA_038211085.1 Chitinophagales bacterium
CTCCTTATTCTTACGTTTGGCAGCATCAAAAGACAAAGAAGGCATTTTGCAATTGTCGAAGCAAGGGCAACTGGTGCAAAAACCTGCCGATTTAATTCGCGAGCCTTATGTGCTGGAGTTTCTAAAAATTCCGGAACCTTATCATTTAAGCGAAACGGAACTGGAAAGAAGATTAATAGACAATTTGCAAAATTTTCTTTTGGAACTGGGTAAAGGGTTTGCCTTCATTGGCAGGCAATACCGTATTACACTCGGAAATACGCACAATTATGTCGATTTGGTTTTCTACCATCGCATTTTAAAATGCTTTGTATTAATTGATTTGATAAGAAGAAGCCGGTTACGAAGCTGTAGGGCAAATGAATATGTATTTGGGCTATTTTGAAAACGAAGAAAATACCGAAAGCGATAATCCCCCGATTGGGATTGTCCTGGCAAAAGAAAAAGATGATCTATTGGTACAATATGCTATGCACAATCTGACATCACAATTATTTGTGAGCAAATACCAATTGTATTTGCCCAACCGTGAAAAACTGCAGGCAGTGATTGAAAAACAATTAAGCAAACCAAACGAAGATTAAATGATAGGATTTACCGATACCTCAGAAAGAGGTTTTCAAAAGTTCAGTACCAACTATTTGGTAACGGAGCATTAATTTAATGAAACCACCCAACTGAATTTGACCGTAAGTTTTGCAAACAAGTATTGTTCCAACGCTATTTAGGACGTACTTCTTACAATAAGAAATAGCATTCAGAAAGTCACACTCTTAATGAAGTTCGAAAAATAAATAAGTAACCAATAAACCATATAAAGCCCACCCCCAAACCCCCACCCACTCCCATGATAACCAACATAAAAATTCTTAGCACAGACATACTCTCCAACAACTGGTATACTCTTAAAAAAGTTACCTACGAGTATACAAAAAAAGATGGCAGCAAACACCTGCAAAGCAGGGAGGCATACGACCGCGGTAATGGAGCAACAATTCTGCTGTATCACCCGCAAAATAACACGGTCATTCTAACCCGGCAGTTTCGCCTGCCCACTTTTATAAATGGCAATGCTGACGGCTTTATGATTGAAGCCTGCGCCGGCTTGCTGGACAAAGACAACCCCGAAGATTGCATAAAAAGAGAAACGGAAGAGGAAACAGGTTATAAGGTAACAGAGGTGCGCAAGGTTTTTGAAGCCTATATGTCGCCGGGCTCCGTTACTGAAATTTTATACTTTTTTGTAGCTGAGTACTCAAAGGATATGAAAGTTAATGATGGCGGTGGTGCGGAGCATGAAGAAGAAAACATTGAAGTGCTTGAAATGAATTTTGACGAGGCTTTTAACATGATACACACCAGCGAAATCAAAGATGCCAAAACCATTATGCTGCTTCAATATATTAAGTTGAATAACCTGCTGTAGTTGCTTATCATTCCCGCAATTTCTCACCTTCACTTTTTGATGGGCGCAGGGTGGTGTCCTGGTTAAGGCCGAGTTCTTTTTGTTTTTCGGGAGATGAATTTTCCGGCGTTATGCCAAAACGTAACATCCACGAACGAATGCCGGTTTTTGCTTCTTTCCAAAGATTGGTGGGCGGTTTGTACCCATAGGCTCTGTGCTTACCCGGGGTTATCTTTCCCTTATCACCTACAAACTTCTGAAAGGCACTCACCCACTGGTTAAAAGTCTGCATGAAAGCTGCATTATTAATTACATCTTCAGCCTGGTTATCGCTGTACTTTTTTCCTTTGCCCGATGTGGCATGAGCCCACAATTCTTCCGGCACTTCTATACCCCCATAACGGCATTGCCATACAAGCGGTGCATAGGCAGACCGGTCATCATCAAAAATTTCGGCCTGCCCGTCAAAATAGTTTTTATGCTTCAAAATTTTTGGAACATTGTTTTCATCCATCTCATCACCGCCGGCATCTCCATAACAAAAAAATGCAGCCGTCCTCCCCTCCAAATGATTTTCACTAAGTTCCTTCCATTGTTCGGTATGCTCCAAAGCCATAGCCTTTTCAGGATCTTTATGGTCTATCAAATTCTCATCAGGATTACCACCGTTCATACACACCAAACGGTCGAACATCAGCTTTAAATTACTGCTGGGTGCATACCAGTTTATAGGGCCAATTATCGCCCATGCATCGGCCATATCCAAACGGGCATACATATCTAATTCCCACATCAAATCCTTTTCCTTCCAGCTATTTTTTTCGTAACAGTTACAGGGCCAAACGCACAGCGCCATAGAGGTAGACACGCAGGCATTGCATGGTTGAATTTTAGCCCTGCCATACACATTGCCCAGGTCTTCATAGTCTATCTCCCATTCCTTCGGCAACATTTCTGCCATCTTAAGCATCAGCATTCTTGATTTGCCATCCACGCCAGGACAATTGTACTGCCGCCTGCCTGAACCTGAAATGATCAATATTCTAAAGGGACGTTCCCCGGCAGGCAAAGCTGCATTGTTATCATTTGGTTTCATGGTAAAACTTTTATTACTATCAGTAATTGCTATTATTATCGTGCCCCATTAATTATATTACTTCTTTGTTATAGATTAACCATTAGTAACGCTTGAGATTTGTTTTATGTGCGGGATGAGAAGCAATGTGTCTGAGTACGTTCGGTTTAAATTGATTCTTTTGAAGCGGTCTATTTACAGCTTTTGAATTATATGCCAGCCAGGGAAAGGTTTGACGGTAGCGCAATTTGGTCCCCCGTCTTTACCTGTTCCCGGAACTTTTGTTTCAAGGATAAGGGAAGAGTCATCTAATAAAAGACTGATCATTTTAGATGAAATATTCCGCAAGGGAATTTTTAATCGCCGACTCCATATCGAATCTATTTGTCCGGCACAAGTTCCAATGTCAATATAAACAAAGCGTTCAGATAATGTTCCGTGCACATATAGGCCCTTAAAATCAGGTAGCGCTTTTTGAGTATCTTTTAATGAAACTGTAAGGTCAAAGCACAATTCATCTTTACCAGATCTTTGCTTTTGAATGGTTTCATATTTACTTCCGCTACCTTTTTGTACGCCAAAATCAACTCCTGGTGGGGGACTTTGCAAAATAATTCTTAGGGATACTTCTTGATTCATTTGTGCTAAATAGTATTCTTTCCTCTTTACTTTTTAATTTTTACTTTTTAATTGCTACCCTCATTATCGCTAACTGTTTGCATAAGCTTTGCCGCCATTTTTCCGGCAAGCATAAACAATATTAATTCTCCAATAACAATGGCAACATATACCAACGAACTCTTCTCATACATTCCATTTACCCAGAAGTACAATACTGCCGATAAAGCCAGGATTAAGGAAATGGAGGGTATACCCCACTTTACCATTTCCAGGCGTTGCATGCGTTTAAAAGTTGCATCGCTTGTTTTAGTAAACCCGGGTTTTATTTTTTGCAGCAGGTAAATGTTTTCATAGATGTCCAACAAAAATGGAACGATCTGCAACCAGGCAAGAAAAGCAAAAAAACCCGGCCCGAAATAATCCATCTTCCACGATATTTTCATACACAATAAAAAAATAGATCCGTAAGCGGCCGGCATAAATAAGAAGTCGGCATACAGGTGATTTTTTAATGAATTGATAACGGTCTCACCTCTCTTAGGTGATAAATGATACACACCCCTGATAAGATTTTGCAGTTCCAATGCCGAACCCGGCCACTGGATGTCCATAATGCTAAACTTGCGAAACACTACATCTTTGGTGTAAAAGTGCCTGCTTAAGCGACCCATAATAAAAGTGCTTAGCAACATTACACCAAACGTAATGCAGAAAATCAGCCAACCATTTGTTATATGAATTTGCATAAAAAGTACAATTAAGCGTTTACGTTTTGCTGTGGAGTTACAGTGGTAGCCACCGGCTTTGCATCATTTATTTGCTCCTGCAAATCGGCCCTGGCAGATTTATATTCCTGCCAGTTAAAACCAATTAAAAATTCAGTTGCCGACTGTGCACCCTTAATCAGCATGTCAAGTTTATCTTTTTTGGTAAGAAAAAAATTCAGCCAGTTATATTCCGAAACATTGATCTTACCTATGCCCTTTTCGTACACTTTGTTCTTTAGTAAAAAGTCTTTATCGTAGTAGTATCGTATGGTATTGAACATTCTTCCAAAGTAACCTGAAAGGCTCCAGCCTGAGGCATGCATACTGGTATCCTCAGGTTTCGAATCATCAAGGTCAATACCAAATGAAGGCATACGGGGTATTATAATATTGGGATTGTAAAAGAGGTTAATAGGAAAGTTTGATAGGATTCCTCCATCAACAAAGCGGGCTGAAGAGGGTGGCTCTTTTTGGCCGAGTTGATCCTCCCACAACTTTATGATACCCGGATCTTTGCAGGGAATATTGTTAATCATATACGATTCAAAAAAGACCGGAATAGACATCGAAGCTCTTATAAAACCTGCAGGCTGCAGGCTATCAATATCATCTGCCTTTCTAAACAGGTAGCACATTTCAGGAAACTGAATTTTATTTTGGGTCACCAGTTCGCTGGTTATAAAAGTTACATCGCCCTTTACCCCTTCCATACCCGAAGGGTGAGGTACCCGCAAATGCAATGGTGGTAGTGTGGAGGCTTTGGTGCGCAGGTCTGTTACAGTGTTTACGCCGTTTTCTTTTAGCTGGGTCTTGATCCAATCGTAAAAAAAGTCGCCGGGGTTTATTCCGTAGCCTGAATTTTTTAACCGTTTAAAAAGCATTCCAACATAAGAAACGCCACATGCAAGCAATAGCAGGTAAAAGCCAGTAAGCACAAATGACAGCCTGGTAACCACCGTAAATATTTCAATCTGCTTTTCAAGCCCCAACATAACAATGTCCAGGAAAATAAGAATGGCAAATGCCAGTAAGGACCAGGTGAGCCATTTTTTTGCTTTAATTGTAAAATCCTTGTGCGTGATAAACCGTTGTATTACCCATTTGGCTGCAGGATGACCATCAACCAGGTTAAAAAATTTGAGATCACAAATTGCTTTCAGTATCTCATCCGACTTGGGATCTTTTTTGGTGCGGATAACCGTCATCAATGCAGTGTTAATGGCTCCGGCACTGGTACCGGCCAATCGCAAAAATCGTATACCCATTGCTTCTAGAATATACGTATACCCTACCAATGCAACGCCCAATACGCCTCCACCCTTTTGTACAAGATTTACATATTGGTTGCCGTCATCATCCAGCACATCCGACACAATCAATGGACCGGCCTCATTGTATTTTTCATGCAGCCGGGCCAGGCATTTTTGAACCTCGGGGTGATTGGTAAATTCTTCTACCGTTAGGGTATCGTCTGTAGGGTTACCGGCATTAGATTGGGCCATGAAATGGATTATTTAAGATAAGCGTTAGGTATTGTAAAGTAAAACTATACTTGGATAATAAGAATGGTATTGTATAGACAGCCAGACCTTTGCCCAAGGACTGAACATACAAAATGAGGCAGGCAACAGACTAATGGACGAGTTGAATTTTCATATTATTAAATGCCTCTTGGCTGCCTCCAATAATAAATGTTTTATGCAACAACGCACCTATAAAAAGCCCTGTTAAGCTGCCCAAAGTGGCACCTGCCAATGCACCGCCTGCCGCTTTTTCACCAGCCGTAAATCTAAAACAAAAATTAAAATAATTAATGCCTGGACATGGTGGATCATCACCAGAAAGAAAGCCAATAGTTCCACCTACCAGTGCACCGGCCAAAGCTCCATATACTGCTCCCTTGCTAACAGCCCCTTTTCTTTTTACTATAACGTTTGCGATGTTGGAATAGTCCACTTTTTCAGCGCCTGGCGGGTACATTTTAACGCCTTTGAAAGAGGTTATTTTTTTGGCAATAAACAGTGAGCTATCATCAACAGAAACCAGGTAACCTCTGATATTCGTTGCCTGGTTTGTTATAACCTTAGTTTTAATGTACCTGGTTTTAGAAATTGCCGTGTCTTGCCCCTTAACCTGAATGCAAAGCAAATGAATAACTAAATGGAGAATGATAAGTTTATACATCTTAAAAAGACATCAGGTTTAATGTAAAGTGAAGCTAACATTATACGCTCAATTGTATGCAATGCATGGTTAACCAGCATCCTTATAATAATCTGCGCAATAAAATTCTACCTGCTTCCTGTAAATTTTAGAAATTTATAAAGTGGCAAACAATTAAGTGATATATGTGCTAGATGCATCAAACTATGGAGCAGCTACATTGAAAAGATAAATCACTTTATAAAAAGGAACGAATATGGAAGCGAGAACCCTGGATACATTACACAGAATAATTTTAATTCGAAGCATTCAAACATGCAGTATATCAACGCAAGAGCAATTCCATAAGCTCGATCCTCAACTACATAGATCTTTCAAAGATTTTTAAAAGTAACCTGTTTTACAAAAACGACAAGCATACTCGTATCAGGCATTTGTGTTTTTCTTGCTTTTTTGGAGGGCCTTTAAATCTTTATCCATTTCTACTTTTATAGAATGGTTTTCATGTGCCTCGTCTATAGAATGGGATTGTTGTAATGACTTTTCCTGCTTTGCAAATTCGTTCAACTGCGAATAGTATTTCTGAATAATCTTTAGTTCCTCTTCCGACATACCCTCTACATTAACCAAACGGTTGCTGGCCGTTTCGTGTGCCGCCACCAGCTCGTTCAATTTTAATTGAATGGCAAGACTATCCTTGTTTTGTGCTTTTTGAATTAAGAACACCATTAAGAAAGTTATGATAGTAGTGGTAGTATTTATAAACAATTGCCAGTTTTCGGAATAACGAAAAAACGGACCTGTAACTCCCCATAACAACACTAATGATAACGCCATGCTAAAGGCTGCAGTGCTACCTGTTGCTTTGGCTACATTGGTAGAAAACCTTTCAAAGAAACTCCTTTTTGGCTTGGTTGAAATATCAGATTTCATTGTACTTGTTTAAACATGCTAAGCAAATATTATACCTTGTTATTATATGATGCCATAAGCCGGTATGTAATGAAACATCTACTTTCCTACCCATTAGCAATGGTGGTTATTCCGTTGGAAGTTCTTTAGATATTTCCTTTCTTGCCTTAAAAACCTATTCAAGAAACCCAGGTCTGGACAAAGCATTTGACTTTTGATTTTTGTCTTTTGACTTTTGACTTCGACTTTTACGGCACCTCCACAACTACCCATTTATTACTGCGCCTGCTCCAAATAATAGCATAATCTTTACCATGGTTTAAACGGTATGTTTTTGCTGAACTGCTATTAGAAAATCGCATCCAACCATAGTTGTACACTTCAAACTTAAAAACAAATGGCTCCGATACTTTTAAGGGAGCAACAGTGTATTTTTTACCATCATCGCTCAGGTAAACTTCCATATCGCTATTACCATAAAGTGCCAGTTGTATCCAGCTTGGATCGGTGTTTGAATTTGTAGGATTTTGTTGTGGCTGTTGCTGTGGTTGTGGCAATTGAGGCCCACCCGCCGGTGAAGTATTGTTTAGTCCCTGCGCATAATTCCAACCATTACCAATAGCCCGTAACCTGTCTGCCTTGGCCGGATGTGTACTGCTTGCATTTGTGGCTGCAATTTTATTCATAGCAGCTTTTGCTTCTCCTAAGTTGGCTCCCATTTTTGCCATCACATATCCTGAAAAATAATCTGCCTCAATTTCTTTTGGAGGTGTGCTGCCACCCTGGTCTACAACGTGGTTTTTATAATGATGACCCATCTCGTGTGCCAATACACTTATGGATGCCCATTGCGTGCCAGCATAATTGTCCAGGTTTTCTAAAAAATCATTATCGTATATGATGTATCGCTTATTGCGAATGATGGTAGCATAGGCATTGTTTATCCCATTTTGTTCCTGGATGGTAAAGTTTTCCTGCCAGTGAATGGTGTCGAGCATGGTATTCAAATAATCACGTGCCTCGTAAACAGAACTAAATGTTGACTTGGTTGATTTTGGGGGAATGATGATTCCGCATTGGTTAACTTTTTGCGCACCTCCATACAAGTACAGGAATAATCCTAGAAATAACAATCTACCTTTCATAGTTACATTTTTTATCATCACAACGTAATCAATAAACAAGCCAAGGCAGTTAACCGGGCAATTTTAACTGGTAACACTTCATGCATATAACCTCTCTGTAAAAAATAACCCGGAAGTTTTAGCTTCCGGGTATGTATCATTTAAAAAGTATAAAGTGTCGTTGGCTTTTTAAACTTGTATAAGTTTTCGGGTTGATTACCCTACACCTTTAATGCTTTTCAAAGTTGGATAACGATATAATACGGTCGCCATCGTGTTTTTTGATGTTGTATGTTGAAGGGTAAAAAGTGTTGGGTACAACAAATTGTTTCAGCGGTGAAAAAGCTTTGGAAACCTTTTCGTTCCCCAACAAAAATGCTCTTGTAATCATCGGCTCCATGAAAATGAATTTTCCATCGTACGAACCATGGATGAAAGTATACGTAAATGGTTTGCCACAGCAAATTTCAGGAGAGCCTGGATTGATCCAGTGCTTGCCCATTTGGGGCTCTCCACCCTCGGTAGGAACATAATTTGTTGGCCAAAGTGAGGGTGGTGGAATGGCGTCTATTTTAGGACTTGTGGTAGAGATTAGCATACGCTCCCCGCTACTGATCATATAAAAATGAAAGTCAAAATGCGGAACCAGGTATGGGCCGGGTGAAGGTGGATGACCATGTGGATTCCAATTTACATAGGCATGCTGAAAGGGCAGCACATGCATGGCTTTATGGTGAAAGGGCAATACCAGGCTTACTCCTTCATCGGGCAAGCCATTCAATACATCTTTTGAAAAAATAACTCCTATTTCCTTTGGAGTTCCATTGTGTGCTATGGTTACAAATGTTCGAACCTTGCCCTTTCCCAGCTTTTTTTCGGCCCCGTAAAAAGTGTTGCCTTTTTCATCATCATCTTTTCGTTGGCTAAGTGTCATTTGACTGGCAGAAGTTTCCTCATCAATGCTTTTGGTGCAGGCATTAAACATGGAGGAGGTAATTAACAGAAGAGCGATTGTTTTCAATTTCATAATAGGAGTTTTATTGGTGAAAAATTTGATTGCTTTTAAGGCCTGCTGGCCAACATCATCTGCCTACATAACATCCTTGCATATTCAGTATAAGAACTTTTAGACTTTTGCATTTTTTGAAATTAGAAATCATTGACTAATGATAAAGTCAAACCACAAAAAATCCACAAAAAATACCAAGAGAAAAAAATAGAAAGCTGATGTTTCAGAGGTTAAACAAATGCAGTTGTAAGTCTACACACATAATTTTGAATTTGCAAGATGCCCTGAAAAATATGTGGCAGGTTTAAAGCCCCGAAAGAAATTTTAAAATTTCAAATTAGCAAAGAGGCAATATCGAAAAGTAAACAGATAGCTAAAAACTAACCAAAAAGTGACATACACAAAACGGGCAGGAATTTCTCCCTGCCCGTTTATATAAATTTATTTAAGTTTTGAAGTCCCCTTAAAAATTAAACCCAAGCCTTACACCAACATTATTAATCGAGCCTGCTTTGTTAGATATACCCACGTATTTTAACTCAGCATCCACAGTAGGCGAAAATTTATACCCTATACCAGGCGCATAAGCAAAGCTGGTACCCTGACCGCTTTTTGTACCTACTGCGGCGCCTAGTTGTGCATGAAAGAATACATCAGGCGAAGGATAATATTTTACACCTGCCAATAGGGGCAGAAAGCCAACATTACCATTGCCATATTTCTGCTTAATCAGGTAGCTTAAATAACCGCCACTAACTGTTATCCCAATTTCCGGGTCAGGCATGGCCTCATATTGAAGGGAAGCACCTAACACAGACCCGTAGGGTTTTGCATTTTCGCCAACAGGTATACCCGCTTCGAAGCCAAGGCTAAAGCCGGTTTTATTTGCTGCCCTGGAAGAACCTTTTCTAACTGATTGCGCTCTGGCTGCAGTTACCATTAAGGATAAGGCAAGTACTAAAAATGTGTTTCTCATAATTAAATTTTTATGGCTAAAGCAAAAATGAAACCAAACCTTAGTAGATGTTTAAACAAACAGAAGAGCACGGAGAAGAAGTGGAGGTTAAAAATGAACTTATAAAAATCTGGAGCGGTAATTGTATTTAGGCACCAAAATAAATTCATTTCTTATGAAAATTAAAAACTTCAAAAAACTGGTTCCTGCTATTCTGATGGCGGGTACCCTCCTCTTTTCGGTAACGGGTTTTTCACAAACAAAAAAATTACCCGATGGAACAGTTGTATATGAAAACGGTAACAAAAAATTGCCTAATGGAACCATTATAAAAAAAGATGGAACCATCTTAAAAACTGGCGGACAACGCTGGCCCGACGGTACTTTAAAAGTTCCCGGAGAAGACAGAAACTATTCCAAAACACGTAAAAAAGATAAGCATAAACGTAAGGGCCACTTACCTCCGGGACAAGCCAAAAAAATGTATGGTGGAGATGCGAAAGATTATGCACCCGGACATCAAAAAGAATGGAAGAAAAATAAAAAAGGGGAAGAGCAGGATAATGACCAGGAGCATAATGGCAACCATAAGGGAAAACATAAAGGCAACGGCAAACATGATGACTAACCCGTCTTCTCTTTTTACAAAAGCCACCCCAAAAAAAGTGGCTTTTGTTTATTATAACTTCTTAAACAAGGTTTACCTGTATAGCTTCAATTTTGGTTTGCAACAACTTCAATTTTCTTAACGGTTTGCCGGGTTCCTTCATTTTGATTGAAGTACATATAAGCAATCAACAACAAAATAATTAGAGCGAACAAAATGCCAGCAACTTGCCATGGACGGCTGTCTACCGGATTTTCTGTAGGCAAGTCTATATGCAGTTTTCTAAATTCTGTGGATGGCATTGAACAGGATTAAAGTCTTAATGATAAAGCGGGCATCTACCTTAAATATAAAAAAAATTGCCACACCGGGTTTGCGGTGAGGCAATTTTTAAATCGAACTTTGGGTAATCTGTATTTAATTCTTTTAAGTTCCCTTCAAGGTATTAACTGGTTTATATACCCATTCACCTTCAACCATATTTTATCAATAATTACTTCACTACGATCGCTGGCTTTCCTCGTAAGTTGGCCCATACATTCCAGGCACTTTGTTACCGGTAGAACGCAAATGAATAACCAACTCACCACGGTGGTGGTACAAGTGATTGAATAAAAAACCCCTCACTACCTGTATGCGTGGCATCACAGGAAAAATAGGTTCTGATCCACCCATAACCATGGTCCAGTTGGTGAACATCATGTCGTCGGTAGCTCTTTGTAGTGCCGAACGGGCAGCTATTAAGTTTTCTTCAAATTTGGCGACAATGTTTGCTGCTTTGCTTATATCGCCTTTGTCGTATTTGTAGGCAGCCATATCCATAACATCCTGGTGAAATGTTGGCTCATACCAATTGTAAACCTCGGCAATATGAGAGGCTAACTGGCCCGTTGACCACGAAATTTCGGAAGGCTTAAAAGTTAGAGCACTATCCGGTATAGCCAATAACAGTTTGCGGGTATTTTCCACTTCATGTTCAAATTCGCCGATGAGAGATTGGACGATCATTGTGTTTTGGTTTTAGGATTAAAAATAATTATTACCTATTTTTCGTAAGTAGTGTTGTTTTATCGATTGTATTGAAATTTACCAATGCAATCTTTTTTAAAAAGTAACTTTTGTTTAGTAAACACTAAGATTGCTTTTAATTTTAATTAAAGCAACCTTAAGCACCGTATTATAAATTTTTACACATCATCCTTCTGCAAAAAATTACATGAACTTAAAAAAAGCCTGGTATACTCTTACCCATTGGGAGGCCTGGCATTATAATATCAAATATGCACTTATCTCTCCCGTTTGGATATGGTACAGCCTGCGTGCCAGGTCGTTCTACTTTTTTACACCTGCAAATCCGGTACTTACTTTTGGTGGTTTTGAAGGCGGGCCTAAAAAGGAAATCTACGACCTATTGCCAAAAGATAGCTATCCCAATTCAATTTATATAGATACAAACTGGCCCTTGCAAAAAGTACAGGAGTTGATGATAGAGAACCATTTAATTTTTCCTGTGGCGGTTAAGCCCAATGTGGGTATGATGGGTTTAATGTTCAGAAAGATTGATACCCTGGATGAGCTGGCTTTGTACCACAAAACAATGACGGTAACTTATATCGTACAGGAGTTGATTACTTATCCTATTGAAGTAAGTGTTTTCTATCACCGCTCCCCTGCTAATCCTAAGGGAAACATTACCGGCTTTGTTCGCAAAGATGCTTTGGAAGTTACAGGTGATGGCACATCAACTTTACAACAATTAATGAAGGGGCTGGAAAGCCGTCCAGGTTTTAAACCGCTGGAGTGGGAAATAAAACACCGGTCGCGGTTACAAAACGTTATACCCGCAGGAGAAATATTTAAGCTGGCCTGGGTAGCCAACCTTAGCCGTGGCGGCACAATGGTAAATATAGAAGATCAAAAAGATGATCAACTGTTACAGGTATTCGATGAGTTGAGCCATTACTCCAATCAATTGTTTTATGGCAGGTACGATATAAAATGTACTTCGGTTGAAGACCTGAAAGCTGGCAGAAATTTTTCAATCCTGGAGTTCAACGGCACAGGTGCTGAGCCGCACCACATGTATCATAATGGCAACAACCTGCTACAGGCATTTAAAATTATTATGTTTCATTGGAAGGTTATGTTCAGCATTGCCAGGTACCATCATAAAAAAGAGGTGCCTTACAAAACGCTTCGGGAAGGTCTTCGGTTTACCAAAACTTCCAACCGGCATTTCAATCATTTGCGGGTTTTAGACGCCAACATGCAGGTGTTTCATTAAGGATCGTTCTTCACAAAAAATACTTTTTATTGTTTTGCATCGGTGGATTTGCTAAGCTGCTTATTGGGTGCAGGAATTTTCTTTATATAAATCATAACCATTACTGCTGCAATACCAGTAATTATAAATGCGGCCGGGGCGCCAAATGTATACCAGATTAAACCTGTTAACGAGCTTGCCAGCATAGTACAAATGCTTTGCAAACCGGTGTAAGTGCCAATAGCGGTCGCCGTATCGTTTGCGCTTGTTATGTTCGAAATCCAGGCCTTACTAATGCCTTCAGTGGCTGCCGCATAAATGCCGTACAGAAAAAACAACGCAAAAAACAAATACAAATTGGTGCTTACAGACATGCCAAAATAAACCACTGCAAAAACACCCAACCCAAAAACAAAAATTCTTTTCAGCCCCAGTTTGTCTGCCAGTACCCCAACCGGAAATGCACACATGGCAAACACAAGGTTATAAAATATGTAAACACCAATTACCATCGTGTCCGTTAGTCCCGCCTGCTTTGCCTTCAATAATAAAAACACATCAGAGCTGTTAAACAGCGTAAATATCAATAAACCGGTAACAAGTTTTTTGTAAGCTGAGGGACTGTCTCTCCAATAATTTAAAAATGAAAAGAAGGGTGTAGCAGGCTTCACTACTGGTTTTTCTTTTACCTTATCCTTTAGCAAAAAAGTGGTGAACACAGCCAGCAAACCGGGTATAAAGGCTATGTAAAAAAGAGTTTTGTATTGTTGCGGATAATAGTACAAATACAACAAGGCCAAAGCAGGCCCCATTACCGCACCAAGCGTATCCATGGACCGATGCAATCCAAACACGGTTCCTTTTGTTGCAGGTGTGGCTTCATCTGAAAGAATGGCATCCCTTGCACCCGTTCTAATTCCTTTACCAATGCGGTCGATTGTTCGGGCAAAAAATATCCAAAGGGGAAATACAAAAACAGCCATCATGGGTTTTGATATGCTGCTAAAAGCATAGCCAATTCTAACAAAAGGAACCCGCTTGCCCGACACATCGGATAGTTTGCCAAAATACCCCTTACTCAACCCCGCTGTAGCTTCGGCCAAACCTTCCAACACACCAATCAACACCACTGAAAACCCAATTGTTTTTAAATAGATAGGCATGATGGGATACAGCATCTCACTGGCCATATCGGTAAATAAACTAACTATAGAAAGTATCCAAACGGTACGCGAAATATGTTTCAAGGACGTGGTTTTGTGATTAATTAAATAATGTAAGAGCTCATACCCATTCCTGATACCCTTCAGTTTCATTACCACCAATACTATCAAAAGTAAGTATTGCTTTTAAAGAGGCATTCAATCCTGGTAGCTGACCGCCAAAGCTGCTGCATTGGTAATAATTGGGCAACTTTAGTGAGTAATATTAATGCTAACGGCTACGCCGGCAGGGATAGGCAATTCATAAACCGGCGGTTTTTCAGCACCATCTTATTGCTAACTAAAAAGCATTCTGCATTGCATATTGGTGGTGCTGGCAGAGTATTTGTCGTAGCTACTCTTTGCCTAATTTTAATCACTGGTTATTACCTTTTTTTAAACATAACTTTATTATTTCCCTGATTCTTTTAAAACCATTTTGAACCCTGACTGCATGAAAAGCGAACAATATATTATAGCCATTGGCGCTTCTGCCGGTGGGATGAACGAGATCAATAAATTTTTTGACTATACTCCTTTAGACGGTGTTTCCTACATCGTCATTCAACACCTTTCGGCAGACTACAAAAGCATGATGAAAAGCTTGCTGGACAAGCACAGCAAGCTGGATATTGTGGAAGCAAAAAACAACATGTCGGTCGAATCAAATAAAATTTACCTCATACCCAGTGCGAATGTAATGACCATTAAGGATGGAAGATTGATGTTAACTAATAAGACAAAAGGTGTAAACTATACCATCAATACATTTTTTACCTCGCTTGCTCAGGAAAGGGGCAACAAAGCAATAGGCATCGTTTTATCTGGTACGGGTTCGGATGGTACAGAAGGCTTAAAGGATATAAAAAAGAATGGTGGATTTTTGATTGCAAGCAATCCTGAAAGTGCAGAGTTTAGCCAGATGCCGGGCAATGCTATAGCTACAGGGTTGGTAGACTACATTGTAACTCCCGAAGAAATGCCTGCTATCATTAAGCAATATGTTGAGAATAACAAAGCAAAATTAATAGCACCCTACGAAGATACTATTGAAGATGTAAAGCTGATGGGAGCTATTACCGACTTAATCAAGGCTACACTGCCGGAAGATTTTTCAGAATATAAAAAATCCACTTTATTGCGCAGGATCAAACGCCGTGCTGCATTACACAACTTAGATAGTTTGCACGCTTATCTTGAATTACTAAAAAAGGATAATACAGAATTACAAAGCCTTGCTAAAGATTTTTTAATAAGCGTTACCTCGTTTTTTAGGGATAAAGCTGCCTTTGAAGTTTTGGAGCAAAGCGTTATTCCCGAGATGATAAGATACAGGCAAAACGATGAGTTAAAAATGTGGGTGGCATGTTGTGCCACCGGGGAAGAAGCGTATTCGCTGGCCATATTGGTATATGAGCATTTACAAGCCGCAGCAAAAAACGTAAAGATAAAAATATTTGCAACCGATATAGACGATGATGCTTTAAAAGTTGCAGGTAAAGGCTATTATAGCGACAGCATTGCAAAAGATATAACACCTGAAAGATTAGAAAAATACTTTATTAAGGATCTGCAGAAAGGTTACAAAATTAAACCGGTAATTCGCGAAATGCTCATTTTTGCCCATCACGACCTGATTAAGAATCCACCCTATTGCAACATGGATTTCATCAGTTGCCGAAACATGCTTATTTATATCAATCCTTTGCTTCAAAAAAGAATTGTAAGCATGCTGCATTTTGGCTTAAAGTATGGCGGCTATCTATTTTTAGGCCCCAGCGAAAGCGTATTTGAGATTGCTGCATACCTACAGGAAGTTGATAAAAAATGGAAGATTTATAAAAATTTGCAGGCCCAAAAGTTATTAAACTTCGATACATTTTTAATGCCAACCCTACTGGAAGGTAAACAGCAAACAAATTTTAAACCATCTACTGATTACACCAACAATAATCAACTAAAAGCTTCGGTTGCTATTGATACAAGCTTGCTCATAGATTTAGGTTATGCCGGGGCATGGGTAGATAAAAATAACAAGGTGCTCAATGTTTTCGGAAACACACAAACCTATCTTATTAATAAGATGTTTGTGCACAACCTGGACGATCTGTTAGTAAAATCGCTTCTGGTTGCTTTTACCACTGCCAGCGTGGAAGCAGACAAACAGAATAAATTAATTGCGGTCAAGGGTATAAGTGTAGAAGGCATAGAAACCCCTGTTACTTTAAAAGTGCAACCCTTAACAAGTGGCCACAATGGTATAATGCGGCTGGTATTGTTTTGTCAGGAAGATAAGAAACACAACGAAAAAGATACTATAACCTTTAATGAGAGTTTTTACGATAATAAATACACAGTTAACATAGAGGAAGAACTGCTTACTGTAAAAGAAAAGCTTACAGCAAGTAATGAGTTACTGAATGCATCTAACGAAAACATGCAATCGTTTAACGAAGAATTGCTTTCCGCTAACGAGGAAATGCAAAGCACCAACGAAGAAATGCAATCGGTAAACGAAGAGTTGCAAACCATTAATGCAGAGTATCAATCAAAAATCAGGGAGCTTTCTGACCTGAACGACGATTTAAATAATTATTTCAGAAGCAATGTTAACGGGCAAATATTTGTGGATAAAGACTTGCGTCTCATGAAATTTTCTCCGGCAGCAGCCACACACATTAATGTTCGCGAAAGCGATGTGGGAAGGCCGTTAAGTAATATTAGTACCAATATTCAGTTCGAAACCATTGATACCGATATAAGAGAAGTTTTGTTGAAGGGTAGCGTAATTACAAAAGAGATCCAGGCAATAGATGGCAAATGGTACCAGGTGATGACTATGCCGTACCTGAGAAAGGATAACAATACAGCTGATGGCGCCGTCATTACGTTTAACGATATCAGCGAGTTGAAGAAAATTCAGAAGGAGTTGTCGACAAGTAACAAAAACCTAAAGGTTATTAATACAGATCTTGATAATTTTGTGTATACAGCCTCGCATGATCTGCTAAGTCCCATTAATAACATAGACCAGATCATTTACCTGATCAGGGACAAAGTAACCGATGATCAAACCAGGGAATACACCGATTTGCTGTCAAACTCGGTAAGCAAATTCAGGGGTGTCATAAACGAAATGGCCGCCATTGGGAATATTGAAAGTGATATGCTAAAAATGGAAACAATCAATTTGGGTGAAATGATTGGCGACATCATAAAAAGTATGCAATGGAAAATCACTTCTGAAAATGCGGACATAAAGATTTTTTTAGAAGTGAAAAAAATCATCTTCTCAAAAAAGAATTGCAGGAGTATGATCTTTAATCTCATCAACAATGCACTTAAATTCAGAAGCCCTACCCGCATACCAAAAATTGTAATAAAAACATCCGAAACTGACGATTTTATACTTCTATCCGTAAGAGACAATGGTATTGGCATTGATAAAGACCGCCTCGAAAGCATTTTTAAAATGTACAAAAGATTAAATACCGAAAAAGAAGGACAGGGCCTGGGTTTATTTCTAATTAAAAAAATTATTGACGCTGCCGGCGGAAGCGTAGAGGTTGAAAGCGAACCCGGTATTGGTAGCGAGTTCAAATTATTTATAAAGAAGTAAGAAACTATAAGGGGCAATTTTTCTGCCATGCAATTTAATTTCGCATCACTTTACAAAAGGTATTATGCTATTTTATTTAAGCGGGTAGCCTGCTTAAAATTTATCCTGCGATTCAATTTTGATTCTTAAAATAAGTTTCTACCTTACTACTCATCAAAGCAGGTAAATCAACATCTTAAAAATCGAATTGCAGCCACAACCTTTACAAACATCCCTGCAGGAAATATACTAAGTCAAGGCACTCACTCTTAACAGCACCATGTAACCAGGTTGCTTAATCTATGCCAACACACCACAATTTTTTGCTAACCTTCATTTAGCACTTCCATTCATTTTTTCTTTTTATTACAGATACAAAACCTCATTTATTAAACTAAATGCTTGCGTATGACCAAATAACAATTATCCTTTTATGCATAGGGTTTATAATTATGATATGCACACTTAAAAAACCAGGCGTAATCCGAAAAGCCTTTAAAAGAGTAGGAATAATATTCTATATAAAAAATTACAATTATGGCAGTTACAGTAGGCTCAAATCAGGCAGCTATGAAAGCAGCTATGCAGGCCGAATTAGGTAAAGCAAAGGCCGGTGCACAAGAAAGCCCATTACCCGATGCGCTTATGAACAACATGATGGGTAAAATATTTGACATTATTACCAATGGCGATGGTACAACTGTTCCCAAATCGGAAGACAATTTTTTTACATGGTCCACTCCGGGAACCCCTTGGGATGTGGAGGATTTCGACTTTCTTTCGCAGGGCCTTACCGGCGTATACAAAGCTAAAATGATAACCAACCCCGATGGTACACAAAGCACCGAAGTTTTAACCGACGAACAGCGTGATGCAGAACTGGCCAAAGACACTTCAAAAATGTACCAGCAGGCAGAGCAACTTGCCAGGTTTGTTGATGTGATACCCGATGCTTCGGGCATTGATGAAGCGAGGGTACGAATGAACATTAAAAACGACGAAGGTGGCTTATCTGATGTGTATGATGAAACCCTGCGCTTTAGCCAGGTGGCAAGCACCGAACTAAGTAAAGAAGATAAGGCCCGGTTAGAAAAATTCAGGAATTTGTTACAGGTAGAGAGAGATAAAGTAGACATTATTACCGATGAGGTTACCAAAGTGCTGGAGCCAAGCCCGCTGGTTAAGGCATATAACGATAAAATGCAGGCCTGGATAGAAGCCGCCCTTGAATATAACGCCGCCCGCATTGATGCGTTAACAGCTTCAACACCCCGCTCAGTACACAACTGGGCTATTAATGCAAACGTATTACGGTCTAAAGTAAGGTTTGCCATGAACGATTGGATAGCCAATGGATTTAAAACGGAGTTTGAAGCCATATCAGCTAAAATTGACCAAATCACCGGCAGAGATCTTTCCTTATTAAAAGCCCAGTACAAAGAAGCACTTCAAAATGCTAAACTAACTGGTTTGGCAAGCGGCTCCGATTTTTATTACTCAAGCCTGGCACCCGGTAATTTTGCCCGTTCAAAAGGATGGACCAGGTTTACGTTTACCAATAAAGACAACAGTTATTATTCAAAACAAACCAGCAGTAAATGGAATGCCTCATCAGGTCTTAACCTGGGATTTGTAAGATTTGGGGCTTCGGCGGGCTCATCAAAATCAACCTTCGATTCAACTGCCAACTTCAGCAGTTTTGAAATGGCTTTCGAAATTTGCCAGGTCCCTATCATTCGCCCATGGTTTAAACCAAATTTCCTTACTTCAAAAACATGGCGTTTTGCGCAGGGTAACGAGGGCTTTAAAAATAAATTTATCACCGATGGCAAGCGGCCACCCAGTGCAGACTCCATGATGCCGGCCTACCCCACTTCTATGATCTTTATCCGCAACCTCAGAATGAGTTTTGCCAACGCCTCTTCGGTTGCACAGGATATTGAAACCAAATTAAGTGCAGGCGGCTCTGTTGGTTGGGGACCTTTCCATATAGGTGGCGGCTATTCGTCCGGTAACCAGGAACGCAAAAGAGATTTCCACAGCGACAGCCAGGGCATTTATGTTGATGGCATGCAGTGCATTGGATTTAAGTGTCATTTGTTTCCAAAATCACCCAATCCTGACCCTGCAATCACCAAATGGATTTAGGATATTTCTCCCCAGCTTCCGGGTAATGTTATAATTACCCGGAAGTATTTTATTTCACTTCTCAATCCTTATGAAATGAACGCATCCTTCTCCATTTTACAGAAACTGAAAAGCCAGTTTTTGCAAAGCGTACCCAATAAAACCGATTACCATATTGCCTTTGCTCCCTTTGCTTTTACCCTGTCCAACGATGATTTTTATTTTTTGAAAAACAACATTCAAACGGGGGCTGAGGCCAGAAAATATTCAAAGGAACAGGCAGAGTTTGCATTTACATCAAACGCCATTTTAAAAAAGCCAAACATATGGATGATTGACAGCGATAACCTGCTGTACAATGTCTATAAAAATATTTTGGATGATGCCTTGCGTATTGATCCCGATGTTTTGAGTGCTGAAGAGACCACTAAATTAAATGTAGCCAAGGCAGTATTGTTTACCAGAGATAAACATGATTCGCACAAGTATGCAGCCTATAAAACCTTTGCAGCTGCAGCTACTAAACTTGACAAGGAGATTATTGACCATAACTCATCAAAAAGTGCCATAGATGCTTCAGATACCGGTGCGCTGCAAAAGTGGGATATCGACCTTCAAAATCTAACAAACAAAAAAAAGGAATTACAAATTGACTGGCAGGCTAATGGATATAAAAGTGCCGTAGAATCGGCCAAAACCACTTATGAAACCATCTTATTTGGTAAAACTGCTTTTATACAAAAATGGGCAGATGCCAAAAACTTTAAGATGGCAGCCCCAAACCTGCAAACAGATGAATTTGGTACTGATTATTTTGTAACCACCTGCCTGCCCAATGCAATATGTGATTACCAGTCGCCTATCTGGAAAAAAGTATCTATTGCAAAAAATGAAATTGCCCAGTTAACTACCACATTTACCAACGAAATACCAGCAGGGGTATTGGCCGAGTTTGGCGACTTGCAACCCGAGCTGGATTCAATATCGTTTGAGTACTGCATGATTGAAGTGTTACGCCCCTGGTTCGACGAAAGCCTTTTAAACAACCGGTACTGGAAGTTTAGCGACGAAACGAAGATGGTATCTGCAGGGGACGATACCATGACAGGCCAGGTACCGGCTTACCCTGTAAAAATAATACTTTCAAAAAATATTGACCTGGTATTTACCCCCAACTCACCAGTAAACGAAGACATAAAAAACAAGCTAAAAGATGGTAACCGTTTGTTCTTTGGCCCATTGCTGCTAAAAACAATTCCAACAAACCTGGATGACAAAAAGATCAACTCGTACCGCGTACAACAATTGTCTACCAACGAGCTCTCCATTATTACCAGGGTGGGTATGCAGACTAACGGCACACCGGCAAAAGTTAATGAGGCCAGTAAGTTTAAAATGATGGAGAGCATGAACCGCCAGCCCCAGCAGCAACTAAAAAATAACTTACAAATCAAGTCGGTTAACCAGGCAGTATTCTTCCAGGCACAAAACATAAAAGCCGGGGCTCCCGCAATGGCAAAACCTAAAGCTGGTTTTTTTGGACAAAAGTTTGGAATTATGGGCACTATGTTTAACAAGGTGCCCCCTGCTGCAGCCAGTGTACGAACAATGAATTTTCCACTTGGAGGCATTGTAATGCAACCACACCAACAGGCACAACCTCAACCTCAACCCCAGCCACAACCCCAGCCCCAGCCACACCCACAGCCACAACCGTTGCCTGAACAACCCCCAACACCTCAGGCCCAACCCACTGGCCCTTCAACAATTACCGGCAAAGTGGTCGACAATAGTAATCAACCCTTGGCAGTGGTCGAAATTCAGACAATGAATACCGGCAATGCCTCTACGCAATCAGTGCTGTCGCTGGAAGATGGCACTTACAGGCTTAATGATATTGCTAATGGAACCTACCAGTTTAAAGTGCGTAAAACAGGATTTGTAACACAAGAGAAAACCTTAGAAATTAAAAACAATTCTGTGCAGGATTTTCTTTTAGAAACACAGCCGGTGCTTACCGAGAGTTTCCAGGTTATGGGTGTCATCTGTAAAAAATTGCCCAAACTTCCCAATCCAATACCCGGCGCCGTTTACATTTAATTGTAAAATCTTGTTGCTGTTGGTCAGGCGACCAACAGCGGCGCAGCAGGCCGTTGGCTGATAGCTGTGTCCTATTGGCTATTGGCTATTGGCTGTTGGTCGTTGGCTGCTGGCTATTGGCTGTTGGCTACCTGCTATCTGCTACTGGCTATCGACTATTGACTAACGGCTATCGGCTATTTGCTATCGGCTATTTGCCATCCCTTTCTCTTTCTTAAATCAACCTTTCTTAAATCAACTATTTTTGCAGCCTAAACCCTATTTTGAATGAAGGCAGCGCTGCAGCAGCTAAAAAGCGAATTGGAAGGTGAATTATTTGACGACAATGAAACCCGCATACTCTATGCAACTGATGCTTCGGCTTACCGCGAAATGCCATTGGCAGTTGCCATTCCCCGTTCGGTAGAAGATCTAAAAAAACTCATAGCCTTTGCCAGGGTCAATAAAACTTCTTTAATACCACGTACGGCAGGCACCAGTCTTGCGGGCCAGGTGGTTGGCAGCGGTATAATAGTTGATGTTTCAAAAAACTTCACTTCCATCCTGGAACTCGATACCGAAAAAAAATGGGTTCGTGTACAACCCGGCGTAATTCGCGACGAGTTAAACATGTACCTGCAACCGCATGGATTATTTTTTGGACCCGAAACGTCTACAGCAAACAGGGCTATGATGGGTGGCATGGTGGGTAACAACAGTTGCGGCTCAAACTCTGTAGTGTACCGCAGCACCCGCGAACATTTGCATGAAGTAAAAGCCTTATTGAGTGATGGCTCTGAAGTTGAATTTAAAAGTATTGACCTGGATACTTTTCATGCAAAGTGCGAAGGGCAAACCCTTGAAGCCAACATATACAAAACGGTTCGCAGCCTGTTGAGCGACTATAACAACCAGGTTGAAATTCGCACCCAGTTTCCAAAGAAAAGTGTTGAAAGAAGAAACACCGGTTATGCTGTTGACATCCTTTTAGACTCAGCTCCTTTTTCTGCCGGAGGCGAAGATTTTAATTTTTGCAAACTCATTGCAGGCTCAGAAGGAACACTGGCTTTTATAACTGAAATAAAGCTGAACGTAGTGCCCCTTCCCCTGAAGGATGCAGGATTGTTGTGTGTTCATTTTAATAGCATTGACGAGGCGTTACGGGCAAACTTAATAGCATTAAAATACAACCCAAGCGCCAGCGAACTGATTGATCATTACATTTTGGAATGTACCAAAGACAACATTGAACAAATTCAAAACAGGTTTTTTGTACAGGGCGATCCCGGTGCCATTTTGGTGATAGAGTATACACGCCTTTCAAAAGAAGAAGTTATTGA
>JBBQVY010000058.1:0-23202 GCA_038211085.1 Chitinophagales bacterium
GCTGACGAATACTGCCGTACAATTTTGCCGTTTCTTTCTTCAAAACCATATTTTTTATCGGAAGAAAATTGCCTTGTGAGTTCAGCTTCGGCGGCTAAAACGGTGTCGCTTGCTGCACCACTTTCCAGCACACGGTCCCACACATAGATTGGAATATTGTTTACATATTGCGCTTTTCCGATGAGGAAATCAAATTCTTTTTCGGCCAGCAGTTCCGGCACCCTGCTTTCCCAAAATCCATGAATACCCTTTTGATTGGTTAGCTGCCCATCGTGGTTTTCGCTTGCATGCAGGGGTACATGAGAGTCGGCAATGTAATGCCCCAGTTCGGCTGCTGTCTTTAAAATTTTAGCGGTATTTTTTTCTTTAAAGGCATTGGTTAACCTTGCCTGCATAATTTGTATATGCCAGGGTACAATCCCATAAGCTATCACCGAATCAACACCAAATTTGTTTACCGCATCTTCATACTTATGGGGCAATGCCGGGTATGGGTAGGTGCCATAATGATCAATGTCTATGTAGTGACGGGGGGCCTCTTCAACAACAGCATACCTGCGTTTATCGGGGTCCACTGCATGGTCGGTTAAAAACTGGATGTTAGGTTTAAACAACACCATCATTTCGGGGGGAAGCAGAAATACTGCGTAATAATTAATGCGCTGGTGTCCATAAAATCCCCAGCAAAAACAGTGGGTGCCTATCAATAAAATAATGCTGGTCAGAAGGGCCTTCTTCATATTTTCTTTTTATTCATGCACATCGGATACGCCACCACTTACAGCAAATTTCATTGCATCGGCAGGAGTTGTGTGATCTAAGATTTTTATTTTATAAACAGGCACAATATAAACGATACCGCTCAGTGCATAGGAATGCGGTACATATACAACAGCATGATCCTGCAAGCCAAAGTTGTGACATTCGCGTTGTGTCATAAAGCCCATTCTCCATACATCTGCACCATCCACATTTACCAAAACGGGTACATCAAATTTTTTCTTGTTTCCTGCAAATGCCTTGATGAAATCTTTTAAAGAAGTATATAAAAATTTAATCCCGGGTGTACGCTCCAAAATGTGGTCCAGCAGGTCAACAATCCTTCCAACAACATAGGAAGATGAAATCCAGCCTACAAGAATAACGAGGATAATAACTACTAAAAAACCGAGACCGGGAATTTTTTTCAACTCGCCGGCCGGACCCTTTATAAAGTCGGGAAAGAGAAAATTTATGAAATTGGGAAGTATATTATCTATAAAAATAAACAGGGAAAGCACTGCCCAAATAGTAATAATTATAGGAGCCAGAATAATCAATCCCTGCAAAAAATATTGGAACATTTTACGCCAATTCCATCTAAGGTCTGGCTCTTCTTCTTCGATCATTAGGAGGATGGTTGATACAGCAAAATACGTTAAAATAAAATTATGGTACCTGATGTTTGAACGAGGTGATTTAAGACAAACGAACAGAAAATTTCAACTGATATGAACATGAATACTGTGGCAAAACCTGGTGCTACCTAAAACTCTTGTTGTAATCCCGGGTTATTTTATTCAAAAAACGAAAAAGTGCAAATAGAAGAACCCAACCGACAGTGCCTTTCAGCTAAATTTTTATATGGATTAAATAATTATAAATTATTTGATGGAAACTTTGGCAACCTTAAAAGTTTCCTTAGTTTTGCCACTCTTAAAAAAATTTGATGGAGGCGAAGGAAAGAATACTACTTAAGGCGCACGAACTCTTTAATAAATACGGCATCAGGAGTGTAACGATGGATGAGATTGCCACACAGATTGGCATGAGCAAAAAAACCATTTACCAGTCTTTTGCTAATAAAGACGAATTGGTTGATGCAATTATTCATGATCATATTACTAAGAACCAATTGCGGTGCGAAGGCGATACGATAGAAGCTAAAAATGCCATTCACCAGGTGTTTTTAACTATGGATATGGTGCAGGAGATGCACCAGGAAATTAACCCCAGCACCTTTAATGACCTTCAAAAGTTTCATCCTTCCACATTTAAAAAATTGAATGATTTTAAGGATATGTACCTGTACAAAATTATAATGGATAATCTTGAGTGGGGCATTAAGGATGGGCTTTACAGGGAAGATTTAAACATGGACATTATCATTAAACTTCGGCTACATACTATGTTTTTGCCTTTTAACCAAGATCTTTTTCCTATGGGCAAATACAACTTTGTTGACGTAGAAGTTCATATTCTGGAGCATTTTTTATATGGGTTGGCAACGCCAAAAGCACAAAAATTATTATTAAAATATAAGTCTGAAAGAGTAAAAACGAGTTTATATGAGAAAATTTAGGTGGCTGTTATGCCTGGTTGTTTTAATGGCAGGAACGGGGTATAACGCAACAGCACAACACAAATACGAACTATCAGTTAAAGAGGCAGTAGAACTGGCATTTAAAAATGTTACTGAAGTAAAAAACGCTACACTGGACGTAGACATACAGCGGGCTCAAAACAGGCAGATCACCGGCCAGGCGTTGCCACAGCTTAGCGGAAATGCATCTGTTAGTCGCTACCTGGAACTGCCACAAATCCTTTTTCCCGATGGATCGCAGGCCGGTGTTTATAATGTATTGATCAACGAAGGTCTTTTGCCACAAAGCACTAAGGTTCCTACACCCGGGCTAAGACCGGTTAGTTTCTTTCAACCATGGAATGCCTCGGCAAGTGCTAATTTATCTCAATTGTTATTTCAGCCAGATGTATTTGTGGGATTACAGGCCCGTAAAACAGCTATTAATTATTCGCAAGCTAACCTGGAGGTAGTTAAAGAAAGAATTAAGGACTCGGCTTACAGGCGCTATTACGCAATATTGATAGCACAAAAGCAATCGGAATTTTTGCAGTCGGGCATTCAGCGGCTTCAGAAATTATACCACGACGATTCGATTATGTACGTAAACGGGTTTGCAGAAAGACTTGACCTTGATAAGGTGCAGGTGCAATTAACCAACCTGCAGACCTCGCAAATTGTGTTGCATAATTCTATTCAGTTAGCTTATGCAGCTTTAAAGTACTCCATTGGTGTTGCCCAAACTGATACTGTTGAGCTGAAGGAATTGTTGAGCAACGAAGAATTAAAGCAAGGTGTACTGGATGAAGGTTTTACTTACAACGACCGGAAAGAATACAAACTGCTGGATTATGCCAGGCAATTACAGGTATTGGATGTAAGAAGATATAAGCTGGGATATTTACCTACTTTATCAACCGCATTAAGCTATACCGCGCAGGGGCAGGGACAAAAATTTATAACTGATAAAAACACTTTTTGGCTTCGTAACTCCCTGGTTAGTTTAAACCTTAACGTTCCGTTGTTTGATGGTTTCCAGAGAAAGTATAAAGTGCAACAGGCGCAATTGAACCTGCAAAAAGTAAATAACTCAGTAGACAATTTAAAACAGGTAATTGATCTGCAAAAAACCATTTCAAAAGCAAGCCTTACCAATACATTGCTAAACCTTGATGCACAGGAAAGAAATGTACAGCTTGCCGAAACCGTCTATAATACTACCAAGAAGAAATTCGAATCAGGTCTTGGTTCCAGCTTTGAAGTTTTACAGGCAGACAACGACTGGCAAACTGCTCAATCAAATTATTTTAACTCGCTTTACAATGCAGTAGTGGCCCGTATCGGCTTCCTGTCAGCATTAGGAAAACTTCAATAAACTAAACCTTAATAATAAATCACTCCTTATATGCAATCGTTTATCAAAATATTTTTTGCCAGTGCTTTGTTTGTTGTAGCAGCAGCATGTGGAAGCAGCAAAAAAGAAAATTCTGCAGCATTAACCGAAAAGAAAGAACGCCTGGTACAACTAAAGAAGGACTACGTTCAGTCTGGATTAGATATTAAAAAATTAGAAACCGAAATAGCCAAACTGGACACCGGCGCTGCTAAAACTGATATGGCTAAACTGGTAGTTATTGATACCATACGTAGTCAAAAATTTACCCATTTTATAGATCTGCAGGGTAAAATAGATGCCGAAAATGTATCGTACATAACCCCAAGAGGCATGGGTGGCCAGGTAAGGGCATTGTATGTTAAGGTAGGAGACAATGTTCGTAAAGGACAGGTGCTGCTTAAACTGGACGATGCAATAGTCAGGCAAAATGTTGTGGCAGCCAGGCAGGGCATGGCAGCTACACGTACGCAACTTGAACTAGCAAAAAGTTTGTACCAGCGACAGAAGAATTTGTGGGATCAAAACATTGGTACCGAGGTGCAGTTGCTACAGGCAAAAACCAATGTGGACGCTTTGGAAAACAACCTCAAAACTCAACTTGAAAATGTTAAGTCTGCACAAGAACAACTTGCAACAGCTACCGTTATAAGTAATGTAAACGGTGTAGCAGAGGAGGTTAATATACATGTAGGTGAAACCTTTAGCGGCGCTCCGGCACAGGGGATAAAAATTGTAAACAACAGTGAGCTTAAAGTGGTTACTACCGTACCTGAAAATTACCTTTCAAGAGTAAAAAAAGGTACCCCGGTTGTTATATCAATTCCTGATCTTAATAAATCATTCAACTCTACAATCTACCTGGTTAGTCAAACCATAAACGCTTCTTCAAGCGGTTTTACAGCACATGCAAAACTGCCAACAACTAAAAATGTAAAACCAAACCTTACAGCAATAGTTCGTATTGAAGATTACGCAAAAGAAAATGCCCTTACCATACCGGTAAATACTTTACAAACGGATGAAACCGGCAAGTTTGTGTATGTGGCCATAAAAGAAAAGAATGTATTGGTAGCCCGTAAAAGAAATGTACAGGTTGGTGAATTTTATAACAACCAGCTAGAAGTTAAATCAGGTCTTGAAGCAGGTGATATAGTGGTTACCGAAGGGTACCAGAATTTATACGACGGCCAGTTATTAAATGTTGCAGCTAATTAGAACAATGGGGTTGTGCAACAGTTGTAGATAATTTAAAAAACCGGAAGTTGACCGCAACAAAACCAAAACTGAACCAGGCACAATTGCCAGTATTAAAAAATAATTAAGCGGCTTAAAACTACTCATATGAGTGTAATAGAAACCATCAAAACAAAGTTTAAAGAGTTTGGACCCACCACCTGGTCCATCAAAAATAAAACGTCTATTTACCTGCTCATCATTTTTGTTTCTCTTGCAGGTGTATACCAGTTTGCCACGTTGCCCAAAGAGCAGTTTCCTGATGTAGTGATCCCTACCATTTATATTCAATCAATTTATGTAGGTAATTCACCCAGGGATATTGAAAACCTGGTAACCCAGCCAATTGAAAAGCAAATTAAAAGTATTACCGGTGCCAAGATTAATAAAATAACCAGTACATCATTGCAGGACTTTTCGGCTGTAATGGTAGAGTTTGGTACCAATGTACCTGTAGACCTTGCCTTGCAAAAAACCAAGGATGCCGTTGATAAAGCAAAGAAAGATTTACCCAACGATCTTACTCAGGACCCCAATGTACAGGAGGTAAGTTTTTCTGAGCAACCCATCATGTTTGTAAACGTTAGTGGTAACTACGATAAGCTGAAGCTCAAAAGCTTTGCCGATGAGTTACAGGAGAAACTGGAAGAATTGTCGCAGATTACCCGTGTTGACATTGTTGGGGCACCTGAAAAGGAGTTCCAGATTAATGTTGACAATTTTAAAATGCAAAGCGCTAACATCACTTTCGATGATATAGCCAATGCGGTACAACGCGAAAATGCAGACATATCAGGCGGCCTTCTTGAAGTAGGTAATATGAAACGTACCCTGCAGGTTAAGGGCCAGTTTAAAAATGTATTCGACATTCAGCAATTGGTTATACGCAATACATCAGGGGCTCCCATATACCTGAAAGATGTTGCACAAATTGTAGATACCGTAAAGCAAAACGAAAGCTACGCCCGTTTAAATGGCAAGAATGTAGTTACGCTAAACATTATTAAAAGGGCAGGCGAAAACCTGATAGAAACTTCGGATGATGTAAAGAAAGTTGTGGATAATTTAAAGCAAACCAGGTTTCCTAAAAACCTTGATGTGGTTATAACCGGCGATCTTAGTAAAGCAACCCGCACCTCATTTAACGACCTCGTAAACTCTATTGTTATTGGTTTTGTACTGGTTCTCCTAATCCTCATGTTTTTTATGGGGCTTACCAATGCCTTCTTTGTGGCATTATCGGTGCCGCTAAGTATGTTTGTTGCCTTTATGTTTTTGCCTGCGGCAGAACTGATAACCGGCTCTAACATCACCCTAAACTTTATGGTGCTATTTGCCCTGTTATTTGGTCTTGGAATAATAGTGGACGATGCCATTGTGGTTATTGAAAACACGCACAGAATATTTGTAGAAAGCAAAGGCAAACTTTCAGCAACGCTTTCGGCACGTATGGCCGCCGGCGAAGTTTGGATACCCGTTTTAGCAGGAACACTTACTACACTGGCACCGTTTTTCCCTTTACTATTTTGGCCCGGTATCATTGGTAAGTTTATGATCTACCTGCCCACCATGCTCATATTTACATTGGCGGCTTCACTTATTGTTGCCTTTATAATGAACCCCGTTTTTGCGGTTGATTTTATGAATCATCCTGAAGGGGCTGATGTGAAAAAGAAATCGGACTTATTTAAAAAACCGGTGTTTTGGATACTGGTAGCTGTGGGCATATTACTGGATATTTTTGGGGTAACTTTCGCCGGCAACCTGCTCATATTCTTTTCGCTGTTAATGATTTTGAATACTTATGTTCTGGAAGACCTCATTCATAAATTTCAGAACAAGGCCCTGCCCGGCATCATGCACCGGTACGAAAAACTACTTCGATGGTCGTTAAATGGATGGCGCCCCGTTCACCTGTTACTCGGTACTATTGTGCTCTTCTTTTTATCAGTTGCTTTATTTGCAGTAAGAAAAGTGCCTGTGGTATTTTTTCCAAAAGGCGACCCCAACCAGGTTTATGTTTACCTGCAATTACCTGTTGGAACCAATGTAGATTATACCGACTCAGTTAACGGTGTATTGGAAAAGCGTGTAATGAAAGTGCTGGACATGGAAAATGGAAAGAAAAATCCATTGGTGGAGAGTGTTATTTCAAACATAGCAATTGGTGCTTCAAACCCTATGAGTGGCGACCGCAGTACCCGTGCAGAACTGGGACGAATACAGGTTTCGTTTGTTGAATTCGAAAAGCGGCACGGAAAAAATACTACTCCTTACCTTGACTCAATCAGGTCAGTAACCAAGGGCATTGTAGGTGCAGCCATTTCTGTTGACCAGGAAGCCGGTGGTCCTCCAACAGATCCACCAATTAATATCGAGGTGGTAAGCGATGACTTTAATCATCTTACTAAAACAGCAGTAGATCTTAAAAATTTTCTTGACAACAAACAAATACCAGGTGTTGATGAATTGAAGATGGATGTGGACCTTACCAACCCTGAGATCACCCTTTCAATTGATCGGGAGCGGGCAATGATCGCAGGAATTTCAACTTCACAAATTGGCATGCAAATGCGTACGGCACTCTTTGGAAGAGAAGTTTCTTCCATAAAAGAAGGTGAAGAGGAGTATAAGATCCAATTGAGGAATGTAGAATCCCAGCGGCAAAATTTATCTGACCTGTTAAATATGCGTATTGTGTTTAGAGACATGGCAAGCGGGCAGGTAAAGCAGGTGCCTATCAGCTCATTGGTAAATGTGGACTACACCAGTACTTATGGTAGCATTAAACGCAAAAATGTTAAACGAACTATCACTTTAGCATCCAACGTAACCACAGGGTTTACCGCAAATGATGTAAATACTGTGCTGGCAAATGCCATTACCGATTTTGAAATAGCATATCCTGACACTACCATAAGTCAAACAGGAGAGGCTGCACAACAGGCTGAAACAGGTTCATTTTTAGTCTCCGCATTGCTGATAGCATTAGCCCTAATATTATTCATCCTGGTATTACAGTTTAACTCCGTTAGTAAACCTGTTATTATTTTAACCGAGATATTGTTTAGTGTAATAGGTGTAATGCTTGGCTTTGCTATTACTGGTATGGAAGTAAGCGTTGTTATGACGGGTATCGGTATTGTAGGTTTGGCGGGTATTGTTGTAAAGAATGGAATACTTGTTATTGAATTTGCAGATGAGCTAAGGTCCCGTGGAATGAAAACGAAAGAAGCTGTAATTAAGGCCGGTAAAACGAGGATCATTCCTGTGTTGCTTACCGCCCTGGCTGCCATCCTTGCATTAATACCATTGGCAATAGGGTTTAACATCAACTTCATTACCATGTTCTCTGAGCTTAACCCGCACATATTTTTTGGTGGCGACAGTGCACGGTTCTGGAAGCCATTATCGTGGACCATTATTTTCGGATTGTCATTTGCGTTTTTTATGACGCTGATAATTGTTCCTGCTATGTACCTTATTGCAGAGCGTTTAAAACGCCCAATGCGTAATCAATTTGGTGGAAGGTGGATCAGTCTTCTGGGCATTCCGCCACTTACCTTATTGTTTATGCCATTAATGATTATAACTTCTGTAAGACATTCAATGAAAGTAAAACGCCGGTTTGCACGTATGGGCAAGAGTGCAGGTGCAACCTGGATACGTAGCTGGTTTTAATAAAATTATAAATGCAAGCAATGCAAAGCCGTCTCACTTGTGAGGCGGTTTTTATTTATAGGTTATTGCTGAAGTTTACTTTCTAAAATTTCAGGCCCGCTTTACCAGTCGGGCAGGCAAAGAAAAAAGAGCTAAGGCGCAAAGACATACCATTTCTTCCTTTGCGTCTTTGCGTGGTATTTCTTTGCGTCTTTGGTGGAAATTCATAATTCTCAAGTAATCGACATTCATAGGTTATTCATGCTATTTTATTTATTGACAGGGGAAGGTTTGTAAACTCTTAATTCTGTTATAGGTGTTTGACCGATTTTTTTAAAACGATAAACATAAAAAAGTATATTCGGTTTATAAACGTCAATTTATGAGAAAGTCTGTATTGGTTTTATTGTCATTAGTTACTTGCATTACTTTTCTGGTTTCGTTTATGAAACCAAAAGAATCATTGTACAAAAACCTGAAAGTGTTGCCTAAGGATATTTCAAAGGGAGACATGGACAGTGTTATGAAACACTTTACAGCCTCTTTGGGAGTAAAATGTAATTTTTGCCATGTACGGATGAACAACGAAAAAAAGGATTGGGATTTTGCAAACGACTCATTGGATAATAAGAAGTTTGCACGGTATATGGTTGGTATGACTAAGAAAATTAATAAGAAATATTTTAAGGGCGATATTAAAAACATTGATATGCCACAGATGAATGAGATAACCTGTTATAGCTGTCATAACGGTAAGGAAAAGCCGGCTAAAAAGCCACGTATGGATATGCAAAATCAATCACCAAGACCAGCAGCACCCCAGGGACCTCCTCCAGCTAACAGCTCATCAAAATAATTGTGACTACTGTATTTTAAGCTTGCACGAATCATTTTGATTTTAAAATCAAAAGGGCAATCTTCCTGGTGGAAGGTTGCCCTTTTGATGTCCATTAAGCTATTGTTTTACCGGTAGTATGATATGAAAGGTGGTGCCTTTACCTTCTTCGGAGGTAGCAAATATTTTACCGTTATGGTTGGTAGCAACCTTTTCGCAAAGGGCAAGTCCAATACCCGATCCGGGGTACGCAGTTTTATCGTTCAACCTCTTAAACATGCCAAATATTTGACGGGCGTATTGCTGGTTAAATCCAATGCCATTATCGCTTATGAGCAATTCGTAATAGCTTAGCTTGTGGTCCAGGCGATCCATACCTTCCAATTCATTTTGATCCAATAGTCTGCTGGTTATATGGATTACTGGCGTTTCACCTTCTTTTGTAAACTTTATGGCGTTTACCAGCAGGTTAAAAAAAAGCTGGCTTATCTGCAGGGGTATTACCTCAATTGTTGGCAGGTTGGTGAAGGATATGTTGGTATGTGTTTGCTCAATATTTAATTCAAGATCGGTTAATACCTGTTGCAGTATAAAATTTAAATCAGTTTCTACAAAAATTTTTTCCCTTTTAACACCTGAGAATTTTAAAATTTCATGTATCAAAATGGACAATCTTTCGGCTGACTGATTTATTTTTTCAAGATGGGTCTTGCCTTTTTCATCCAGTTTGTTCATCTGATGTTCTTTTAGTAAACCACCATAGACCCTTATTTTTCTTAGAGGCTCCTGCAGGTCGTGACTGGCTACATAAGCATACTGTTCCAGTTCGCTGTTGGAGTGCTCAAGCTGTTGAATATTCCTGGTTAGTTCATCCTGAAATTGCCTTATTTGGGTTATGTTTTGAAGGGTAGCGGTTAGCCCATCTTCCATTTTAGCAAGCATGATAAAGAACCATTCTTTCTTTCCGTTTACATCGTAAAACATTTCAAACTGGCTGGCACGGCCTGTATCAATAACATCTAAAAATTGCTTCCATTCGTCCGTTCCCGGTGCTATAAAATTTAAACCATTTAATGTGGTGCCAATAATTTTATTCGGATGAATCCCTAACTGATCCTTGATGGCTGTATTGGCAAATTCAACCTTAAAATCTTTGATGGTGCCACGCTCTCTTATAGCCTTAAAATGGATAATGCCGTTTTGTGAAGTATTTAAAACTGATTCCAAAAAGCCCTCCAGCCACTGGCGTTTACGCATTAATACCATATTGTAAACAATAGATGAAATGGTAAGGCCAAAAGCAATAACAGAAAAGGCGATAGTCAGCAAACGGTTTTGCTGTGTCGATCGTTTTAAATCGTTCTTCCTTTTTTCTAAAAGTTTAATTTCTAATTGAATGCTTTCGTTTATTCTGTTATGAATCTGAGCCAAAAACTCAAGTCTCCATACCTGGCCCGAACTTATTATTTCAGCAAAGTTTTTTTGCATCAACACAGGTAATTGCCTGTATATCTTTTCTCCAATGGAATCTATGAGTGCCTGTTGTGTTGGATTGTCATTAGTGAGGGTTTTTAGTTTTTTAATTTCATCGGGTAAGCTTTCCGCATCATTTTTATACAGTTTGTAAATGCGACTATAAAGCGTTGGGTAAGAGGGCGTATAAATTTCAGCGCTTTTTAAATGACCTGATAATTTTTCCAGTGAGTTCATTACAATCCTGGTATGATCTACGTCCCGGGTAAATTCCTCCATATTACTCAACGTTTTTTGATTAATGATAAGCACACCAATCAAAAGGATGAATGAAATAATATAAGGAAGCAGCCTTTTTAAATTCATAGTTATGTGGATTTGGCGATTAAACTTAAACAAAAAGAGATAGATGTAATATCCGCCCTTGTTTTACATGAAACGAAACACAGTAGCTGCTGTCATAAAATAAATATCTGCAATAATGTTGTAAAAGCAAAAAAGGAGTCAGGTTCAAGCATTCGTTTGGTTACAGTATACTTTACTTTGTAACGGTCAGCAATTACATTTGCAAAAAAATACCATGCGCAACAACCACGAAATTGATTACCGTATTTACGGTGAAGAAATGCAATATGTTGAAGTAGAATTAGACCCTGAAGAAACTGCCATTGCAGAAAGCGGAAGCTTTATGATGATGGATGACGGTATACAAATGCAAACTATTTTTGGTGATGGCAGCCAGCAGCAAAACAGCGGTGGATTGTTTAATAAATTATTGGGCGCAGGTAAGCGTTTGCTGGTAGGCGAAAGCTTGTTTATGACTGCATTTACTAATATCTCGCATACAATAAGGCAGGTAAGTTTTGCCTCTCCTTATCCAGGTAAAATTATACCACTCGACTTATTAGAATTGGGAGGAAAGGTAATTTGCCAAAAAGATGCATTTCTCTGTGCTGCTAAAGGTGTAAGCATTGGTATAGATTTTCAACGCCGGTTGGGTACAGGTATTTTTGGTGGCGAGGGTTTTATAATGGAAAAACTGGAAGGTGATGGAATGGCATTTGTACATGCCGGTGGTCATGTATTTAAAAGAGACCTGGCACAAGGTGAAACCATTAAAATTGATACAGGTTGCCTGGTTGCCTTAACGCAACATGTTGATTACGATATACAGTTTGTGGGAGGTATACGCAACACCATTTTTGGTGGGGAAGGTTTGTTTTTTGCTACCCTGCGTGGTCCTGGTTCGGTATGGATACAAACGCTGCCTATAAGCCGTTTAGCCAGCCGTATTCTTTCGTATGGTACCACCAACCGCAAAGAAGAGGGCAGCATTTTGGGTGGACTGGGTAACTTGTTGGATGGGGATGGGCGTTAAAATAGCTGCCTTCTAACCTGATCAATAGTGTAAACTTAAGAAGCATGAAAACAGAAAAGGAAAAGATGTTAGCGGGCGAATTATACAATGCGCTTGATCCACAACTGTCTGCTGAAAGGTTATATGCCAGGAAAATGATAAAAGCGATTAATGCGGCAGATGAAAGTGAAGTTGAGGAAATGAGCAGGCTTTTATACCTGCTACTACCTAATGCGGGGCAAGGGCTTTGGTTGCAGCCGCCTTTTTATTGCGATTATGGCTACAACATTCTACTGGGCGAAAAGGTGTTCTTCAACTTTAACTGCGTGGTGTTAGACGTTTGTAAGGTGACCATTGGCAGCCGAACACTTTGTGGACCTAATGTGCAAATTTACACCGCTACCCACCCCACCAATGCAGTGGAACGGGCCAGCGGACTGGAGTTTGCAAAACCAATTACCATAGGCGAAGATGTATGGCTGGGCGGCAGTGCGGTCATTTGCCCCGGAGTAACCATTGGCAACGGAACCATCATTGGTGCGGGAAGTGTAGTAACCAAAAACATTCCCGGGGGTGTCTTTGCTGCTGGCAATCCCTGTAAGGTTATAAGGCAATTATAAATAAAAGAACCCTGTTTGTTGGTATTGCGTTCCCTTCATTTGGCTAAAAGCTGTCACCTGTTTGCGTTAAACGATTCATACAGGTAATACAGTGCAGTTTATTTTATTGCGCCAGGGCCAATTAAAAGGCATTTGGCACGGTACTAATGAACATGTCAAAATAAACCACTACATAGCCACATAGGTACATAGTAAAAGCACATAGTCTAAGTGAAACCTATGTTTTATACTGTGCCTATGTGGTAAAACTCCTCACGTTCATTTTGTGTGGCTTTGGCCCCCGGCCACGGTAATCTTGCGTTGCACACTTTTACGTTCTGTTCATTACGGAGTCTGCCTTATTTATTGCCAATCGAAACTGCTTTTAATAAACTAATTTGAAACTACCCACCCGATAAGCATTCGAGGAGATTATACCAAACCATATTTAGTTGTATTGCCGAATTCTACTCTGATGGTGTTGGCGTGGTAACTATAATTAATAGAATTTCAGTCACGTTTTGAGCTGCCTTTTTAAATTGATGTTTAAAGCAGGTGGCCTCTTTGTAAGGACTTATAAACTCTTTTAACTTACTTAATTTCTCTAATTGTAGGTATTGAACTTCGTCAATGAAAGATTGATTTGGGTGTTGCGTGAAGCAGTTTTCATATTCACTCACAATCTGATTTAAATAATCCTCAATACTTTTTAAATTCTGAGACAGCATTTTTACATTTCCTGCTTTAAAGAGCAATTCATTAGCAACTACTTCATCGTAAAAAGATTCGCATTTTAATTGAAGAACAGTAAGCTCTTTCATTAATTCGTCGTAACGGTCTGTTTTTAATAATACTTCTTGTTGGTCTGTGGCATCAATTTGTAATTTTCTTGTTCTGGCTCTAAGAAACCTGCGGATTTTTTTTCCGTCATTATAAGCCTCGATAAAATCTCTGTAAAACTTTCTTTGTAGTAACTTTTTCTCCTTTTCTTTGGCATCATCCTGCTCTTTTTTACGGACTTGCTCTTCTCTCAATTTTGCATAAAACGTAAATAGGAAGGAAATGGAACCACCAATTACTACTAACAGTAAAAATTGATAGGTAAGTTTAAAAACTTCATCATTTAGTCGAGTAGTAAAAAAGCCAGGATTCAACACGAAGGAGGCCACGAGGAAAAAAGCCGCCGAGGTGATGACTAAAGCTATGTTCCTTATTTTTTCAATGGTGAAGTTAATGTTCATAAAAATTAATTAATGGCTATGAAACTATAACTACAAGATACATTTTGAAACAAAATTATACAATGCCTTATCACTTTCGATTAATGAAATCTGATATAAACTTCTAAATACTACACTCATATTTAAACCACTAAACTAACCTCCCAGTCATAATTTCATCAACCACGCCAGGGTCTAACAAAGCTGTAGTATCACCAAGGTTAGTGGTTTCTCCTTCAGCGATTTTTCTTAAAATCCTGCGCATAATTTTTCCACTGCGTGTCTTGGGCAGACCTGGTACAAACTGGATTTTATCGGGCCTGGCAATGGCGCCTATAATGCGGCTTACGGTGGCATTAATGTCTTTACGGGTATGCTCCGCATCTCCATGCTTTCCATTAAAAATTACATAGGCGTATATGCCTTGTCCTTTAATGTCGTGTGGGTAACCTACTACAGCACTCTCCACAACACCAGCATGCATGTTTATGGCATTCTCTACTTCTGCAGTCCCAATACGGTGGCCGCTTACATTCAATACATCGTCCACCCGACCGGTTATGCGGTAAAAGCCATTTTCATCCCGCAGGGCACCATCACCGGTAAAATATAAATTGGGGTAAGTAGCAAAATAGGTGGTACGGCAACGTTCATGGTCGCCCCAGGTGGTGCGTATTATAGAGGGCCATGGGGAACGGATGCAAAGGTTGCCGCTTACGTTATCTCCTTCTAAAATCTGGCCGTTCTCATCCACCAAAACAGGGTCAACACCCGGCATGGGCAAGGTGGCATACGTAGGTTTGGCTGGGGTAACTCCTGCCACATTTGATATGAGGATACCTCCGGTTTCGGTCTGCCACCAGGTATCTACAATGGGGCAGCGCTTTTTGCCTATATGTTCATCGTACCAATGCCAGGCTTCTTCGTTTATGGGTTCGCCGACCGTTCCCAAAACTTTCAGGCTGTCCAAATTTTTTCCTTCCAGTGGTTCAAGGCCAAAGCCCATCAGGCTGCGTATAGCAGTTGGAGCAGTATACAAAATATTAATCTTGTGTTTTTCAATAATGTCCCAAAAGCGGCTGGCGTTTGGCCAGGTTGGAATACCCTCAAACATAACACTGGTAGCGCCTGCACTTAACGGCCCATATAAAATGTAACTGTGGCCGGTTATCCAGCCAATATCTGCTGTACAAAAATGAATATCGCCCTGGTTGTAATTAAATGTATTTATGAATGTATAGTAGGTCCAAACCATGTAACCGGCGCAGGTATGCACTACCCCTTTTGGCTTACCTGTCGAGCCCGAAGTGTACAAAATAAACAGGGGGTCTTCAGCATCCATTTCGGTGGCGGGCATAGTAACCACATTGTCTTTTTCAACTTGTGTTTCCGCATACTCCATTTCATCTTCCCACCATACATCCCGTCCCTTTATCATTGAAACAGGTGTTCTTGTACGGGTATAAACAATCACCCGCTTAACTGTCTTGTTTCCTATTAAAGCATCGTCAATTACATCTTTTAAAGGAATGTCTTTGCCGCCCCGGTAAGCCCCATCGCAGGTTACAATATATTCGGCTGCTGCATCTACCAGGCGGTCGGCAATGCTCTGTGCAGAAAAGCCACCAAAAATTACACTATGTATCGCCCCTATTCTTGCGCAACCCAGCACTGCATACGCCAGCTCGGGTACCATGCCCATGTAAATACAAACCCGGTCGCCTTTTTTTACACCATTGTTTTTAAGCACCTGGGCAAACTGGCAAACTCTTTTATGCAGGCGGCTGTACGTTACAACACGGGTGCGTTCTTCTGGGTTGTTAGGCTCCCAAATTATGGCAGGCCTATCGCCCATGGTTTCCAAATGGCGGTCTATACAATTCTCGGTAATGTTCAGTTTTCCTCCCTTAAACCATTCCACCTTTGGCTCACTAAAATTCCAGTTAAGCACTGAGTCCCATTTTTTTCGCCAGGTAAAAGTTTCGGCAATCTGTGCCCAAAAGCTATCGGGGTTTTCGATACTTTCTTTATAAGCTTCGTTGTATTGCTCCAGTGTTTTTATTTGATGTTTATATTCCATGGCGATTGTTTTGGGGCCTGAAATTAAGGCAACAATTTCTATAAGAAAATAAAGGTTTGCTATAAAATTTTTGCAGTGTGGACTATGTTGAAAATGTAAAAAACTTTACTTAATCTAAACCTGGTAGCTCCATAATATGGCTTGCATCAAAATCTTTTTCCACTTCCTGCTTAGTCAAGGAAGTTTATTCTAATATCTTTATCGATTACAGTACATCCCTAAAAGCCTGAAATCTTAAAATTGAAAGAAGGAAAGAATGAAAAACACCGCTTCAAAAGAAATTTCCAAAGTCATATTCTCCTCGTCGTTAGGTACTTTAATTGAATGGTACGACTTCTACATTTTTGGTAGTTTGGCCACCGTTATAGCTAAACAATTTTTTCCCGAAGGACAGGGTACGGCTGCCCTGCTGTCCACACTTGCTATTTTTGCAGCAGGGTTCATTGTTCGCCCTTTTGGGGCCCTTTTTTTTGGAAGATTGGGCGATTTGATCGGAAGAAAATACACCTTCTTACTTACGCTGGTATTGATGGGTGGATCTACATTTCTCATTGGGGTTATACCGGGGTATAAAACAATAGGAGTGCTTGCCCCAATTTTGGTTTTAATTCTCAGGCTGGTACAAGGTCTGGCCTTAGGTGGAGAATATGGTGGTGCTGCTACTTATGTTGCAGAACATGCACCCGCAGGTAGGCGTGGCTATTATACCAGTTGGATACAAACTACAGCCACACTTGGTTTATTTGTTTCGCTCGGGGCCATATTACTAACTAAAATGAGTATGACTGATGAGGCCTTTAATGCAGAGTGGGGTGGATGGCGCTATCCTTTCTGGGGATCCATTGTATTGGTAGGGGTTTCTATATACATCCGGTTACAAATGAAGGAATCGCCTGTCTTCAACAAATTAAAAAGTGAAGGTAAAACCTCAGCCAATCCATTAAAAGAAAGTTTTGCCCACAAAGCCAATCTTAAAATGGTTTTGCTGGCTTTGTTTGGTGCCGTAATGGGGCAGGGTGTTATTTGGTATACAGGCCAGTTTTATGCACAAAGCTTTTTAGAAACAAAGGCCATGTTGAATTTTGAGCAGAGCCGCACCATTATACTATGGGCTATATTATTTGCAACGCCCTTTTTTGTTGTGTTTGGTGCGTTAAGCGATCGTTTCGGACGAAAATGGTTTATGATGCTTGGTATGTTACTGGGGATATTAACTTATAGACCTATCTACCAATCCTTTCTTACCCATACCAATGTTGAAGCAAGCCTGGCAGACACAAAAGATATTAGCTCTAAAGTTATTGAGCGAAAGCAACTTGTAAATAAGGGATCATTAATGGTGGCAACTGTAATGAGGCAATCGCCCAATGGTATCGTATTTAAACAAACTGCTATCGACACCATTTTTAATGAAACGGCAAGCAACATTAACCCCGGCAAAAAAATATATAGCGATAAACACCTGCCTTCTAAAACCTATTGGCTATTTGTCTTCCTGGTATTTGCACAGATCATTTATGTAACCATGGTTTATGGCCCTATTGCAGCTTTCCTTGTAGAGTTGTTTCCAACACGCATTAGGTATACCTCCATGAGTTTGCCTTATCATATTGGCAATGGTGTTTTTGGAGGGCTGGTGCCATTTATTGCAACACTTATCACCAGCTTTAAAGGAGCTACTCCTTTGTCAGGACTGTGGTATCCTATTGGGGTTGCCTCGCTTTGTTTTGTCATTGGTTCTATATACCTGTCTAACAAAACCCAAAACAACGTTCACGATTGATATTATTTGCTATGAAAAGTTTAAAAAGAAACCTCGGTTATGTATGGATGGGATTAGGACCCGCCGTAATGGTATTTATGCTTTGGCAGGCAATTGAAAAAATAAGTATGGCAAGGCAACAGGTAACACTTGTAACAGCAGGTGCAGCAAAAGATGCAGCTAGCTCTATTGTCACCAATACCATTTTACAATGGTCTATTATTATTGCCATCTTTCTGCCAATAGCATGCGGAATGATTATTTTTGGCAAGTATGCTGTTCAGGGGGAGTACGATTCTTTGCCCGACAGTGCCGTTGCAACGGATTAGTTACCTGTTAATAACCGGTTTTATTATAGGATTCAATTAAGCAATATATATAGTAAGTTTGCGAAATTGGAAACTACATGCTAAACATAATAAAGCAAAGAGGGTAAAGCCAGAAAATGCTGCTTGAATTTATTGTCCGATATTATAAAGTTTTCTGGATAGTGTTTGGTATGATCGCTTTTATAAAGGTCATATTCGCTTACGTTTTCCATGGTGGCTTGCAGGGCATTAATGGAGTCATATTTGCCTTGTTTAAATGGTTTAACGAGGAAGAACAGGAAATTGAAGACGTGCCCTCACGCCGCACTATGATGCGTGTTCTAAACATCATTACTTTAATAGTTTATGGAGTTATGTTGTTTTTACTTCTGGCAACCCTGTTACCCATGTTCTTACCTCACTAATACAATTTTACTAATACCTGTTTGTAATCTATTACCTGAAACGCTCCCCATAATTTCTCCTGCTAAATGTCAATTGTAGTAACAGATTTATTAAAAGTTTATGGTGAGCAAAAAGCTGTAGACCACATAAGCTTTACAGTTAATAAAGGAGAGATTGTAGGTTTTTTGGGTCCCAACGGTGCCGGTAAATCCACTACCATGAAAATGATTACCGGCTATCTTAAACCTAATGCCGGTATTGCAACAGTTGCCGGCATAAACGTAGCCGAAAATCCATTGCTGGCTAAAAGCAAAATTGGTTACCTGCCGGAGGCAAACCCTTTGTATTACGAGATGTATGTAAAAGAGTATCTTGATTTTATTGGTGGTATACACAAAGTTCAGGAACGGAAAAAGAAATTGGAGGCAGTAATTGAGCTAACCGGCTTAACCCTGGAAAGTAAAAAGAAGATTGGTCAGCTCTCAAAAGGTTACAAACAAAGAGTAGGCCTGGCAGCAGCCCTCATTCACGATCCTGAAGTGCTTATTTTAGACGAACCAACCAGCGGTCTCGATCCCAACCAGATTATAGAAATCAGGAATGTTATTCGCCAGCAGGGGCAAAACAAAACCGTCCTTTTTTCGTCGCACATTTTGCAGGAAGTAGAAGCAATTTGCGACCGCGTGATTATTATAAACAAGGGTAAAATGGTTGCCAACGATACCCTTAGCAACCTGAAACAGCGAGGGGCTAGCAATGTGGTTAAGGTAATTTTTAAAGAAGTATTGGAACTGGCCGATTTTGAAAGCATTACTTCAGCAACTTCTATTACCAAAACAGATGAGCATACCTGGCAGTTAGAAGCAGAAAATGCCAACGAAGTTAAAAGACAATTGCTGGAGTTATCGCTGCTGAAGGATGTAAATATTGTTTCGCTGCAAACAGAAGGAGGCAGCCTGGAGGATATTTTCAGGAGTTTGACAATGACGAAATAGTTTACTTTTGAAAAAATGTTTTATGGGAGCACGAAAACTATATGAGGCACAAATTCTTGAATTGATAAAGAATATTCCAGAGGAGGAATTGGCAGGAATTGTTTCAATGATTGAAAAAATAAAGCAGCAGAAGACGGAAAAATTTATAGAAGCTATAGAGCAGGGGAGAGGCAGGTTTAAAGATATTTTGTCGTCGTCTGAACAATTTATAGAACGAAAACAAAAAGAAAAACTGTTAGACAAGTAGTAAGTCTGACAAAATTATCCAGGAGATCCTGAAACAAGTTCAGGATGACGAAAACCGAAGAAGCCGTCCTGCTGAATTTATTTCAGCATCCCTTGAAGGATGGCTATCATTATCCAGCAGATCCTGAAACAAGTTCAGGATGACGAAAACCGAAGAAGCCGTCCTGCTGAATTTATTTCAGAATCCCTTGGAGGATAGCTATCATTATCAAGGAGATCCTGAAACAAGTTCAGGATGACGAAAACCGAAGAAGCCGTCTTGCTGAATTTATTTCAGCATCCCTTGAACAATACTTTCCATTTTCCAGGGGACCCTGAAACAAGTTCAGGATGACGAATGAATGGTTCAGTAAAGTACAAATTGCACAAGTGTGCGACCCCGTAAAAATGTCGGGGCAGGCAGCAACGGCCGATGCTATAAAAACCATTAGCAGGCTACAAAAAAATCAAATTCAAACCATAATAATACCTCATGAGCTACATTTCCGAAATTCATGCCCGTCAAATTTTAGACAGCCGCGGCAACCCAACAGTAGAAGTAGACGTAATAACTGACAATGGCCATTTAGGTCGTGCTGCCGTACCAAGCGGGGCTTCTACAGGTATACACGAAGCTGTAGAACTACGTGACAATGATAAAAATGTATATGTAGGTAAAGGTGTTTTGCAGGCAGTTAAAAATGTAAACGATGTAATAGCCGAACAACTTTTAGGCTGGCCGGTAAACGACCAGGCAGGTATCGACAGAAAATTAATTGAGCTGGATGGCACAGATAACAAAGGCAAACTTGGTGCAAATGCTTTGCTTGCTGTAAGTATGGCGGTTGCAAAAGCCGCTGCGCTGGAGTGCAACCTGCCATTGTTCAGGTATTTGGGTGGCGTTAATAGTACGGTGTTGCCAATGCCATTAATGAACATTTTAAATGGTGGCGCACATGCTGATAATAAAATAGATTACCAGGAGTTTATGATTGTTCCACTTGGAGCTACCAGCTTTAGCGAAGGCTTACGTTGGGGAGTTGAAATATTTCACACGCTGAAGACTGTTCTTAAAAAGAAAGGCTATAGCACCAATGTAGGTGATGAAGGCGGATTTGCTCCAAACATTCAGAGCAACGAAGAAGCTATTGAAACGGTTTTGCAGGCTATAGAAGCAGCAGGGTACAAACCGGGAGAACAAATTGGTATAGCCCTGGATGCAGCATCGTCCGAAATGTGGAAGGCAGATGAAAAAGTGTATCATTTTCATAAAAGCGATGGTAAAAAATTAACCGTTGATGAAATGGTTGCTTATTGGGTAGAGTGGGCTAACAAATATCCTATTGTTAGTATTGAAGATGGCATGGCCGAGGAAGATTGGGAAGGCTGGAAAAAACTTACCGATGCATTAGGACACAAGTGCCAATTGGTAGGGGATGATTTGTTTGTGACCAATACCAAAATATTGCAAAGGGGAATTGATGAAGGCATTGCCAACAGCATTTTGATTAAAGTAAACCAGATTGGTACACTTACTGAAACCATTAATGCGGTACAACTTGCACAGGCAAATGGATTTACAACCATTATGAGCCACCGCAGCGGCGAAACTGAAGACACAACCATTGCCGACCTTGCAGTAGCCTTAAATTGTGGCCAGATTAAAACGGGTAGTGCAAGCCGTAGCGATCGTATGGCAAAATACAACCAGTTGATTCGTATTGAGGAAATGCTGGGCGAAAGTGCTGTTTACCCTAACGGTAAAAAGGTTTTTTCGAAAAGTAAATAATGATAAAGCGTAAGCCGTATTTTTAAACGGCTTACGCTTTTAATAATAGGTAATGAAACGTCTTAGCGGAACATATAAAATTGTAACTAATAAATACCTGCTGGCTGTAGCTATATTTCTGGTTTGGATTTTATTTTTCGATCGTAACGACCTGTTAACCCAGTGGGACAGAAAAAAGGAATTGCAGAAACTGGAAACCAGTAAGGCTTATTACGAAAACGAAATACAAAATACCCGCCAGGAACTTACAGACCTTGAACGCGATACCAGGGTGATTGAAAAGTTTGCAAGAGAGAAATTCTACCTGAAAAAAGCTAACGAAGACGTATTTATTGTTACTGACAGTACTGTCACAACAAATTAAGAAAGCCCTCACAATAATCTTTTTTAATGTTCGTTTAATATCTACGGACACATCATTTGATTTTAAACTTTCTTACTATGCTTAATTACACAACAGAGGACCTGTTACTTTATTTGTACAGGGAAACTTCGGATAAGGAAAGCGAGAGTATCAGGGAGGCTTTGGAAAACGACTGGGATTTGAAGGAAAAGTATGATGTTTTGAAAAACTCTATGCTTGCTTTGGATAAAATGGTTGAAAGCCCAAGGGCACAATCCATCCAGGCCATTCTAAATTATGCAGGCGTGAGTACGCCGGTAGAGCATCCCTAGTTTACCTATCTTAAATTTTATTTACCGGTATCTTCGATCTTAGTATGACTAAGAAAGAACGATACCGGTTTTTTATTGACTACTTTTTACAGCATGCCCCCCTGGCCGAAACAGAACTGTTGTACGACAGCCCGTACCAATTGTTGGTTGCCGTTATCTTATCGGCCCAGTGTACCGACAAAAGGGTTAACATGACTACACCGGCAATTTTCGAAAAATTTCCCTCAGTTGAATTGCTTGCCGAAGCTGCTTATGAAGAAGTATTCAACCTGATTAAAAGTATTTCATACCCCGGAAATAAATCGCGGCACTTGTTGGGTATGGCTAAAATGATTGTTGAAAAATTTGATGGTACCATACCCTTAACTGTAGATGAACTGGTGCAGCTACCGGGCGTTGGCAGAAAAACAGCAAACGTAGTTACTTCGGTTATCGACAACCAGCCAAACATGGCCGTTGATACCCACGTTTTTCGGGTGAGTGCAAGATTGGGACTTACCACGAATGCAAAAACTCCTTTGGCAACCGAAATGCAACTCATTAAACACATTCCCCGAGATCTTATTTATATCAGCCATCATTGGTTGATTTTGCATGGAAGATATATTTGCATTGCCCGTAAGCCAAAGTGTTCTATTTGTGGATTAAGACCCGCCTGCAAATATTATAAAAAGGAAGTTGCCCCTTATAATCCAGAACCGGTAGAACCCTAATGAAGTATGCACGCTCCTATAAAAGCTTTGTAAACAGCCAATACCTTTACGAGGGAGTGAAGGTTACGGCCGGTATTTTAATACCTGCCTTGTTGATGAGCTATTTTGGATTACTCAATACAGGGATTCTAATTTC
>JBBQVY010000059.1:0-23182 GCA_038211085.1 Chitinophagales bacterium
ATCGAAAATTATAAGGGTCGTTAAATTTATTTTAAGTTGCTATTGGGAAATAGACAATTTTCCACACAAGAAAGTATTTCTAATTTAATAGCCCCATCAGGGCAATGTTTTGGTAACAAGGATCTAATGATAATATTTTAAGCCCCATCGAAGTTGCATATTTTAGGGGAAATACTTATTACCGCCCCTACGGGGCTTAGCCCCTCAACATGCTGGAATTGTTACCAAAATTTCAGCCCTACGGGCTTTTAAGAATTATTCACCCCACACCATATTGCCTGCCAAAATTATTCATAGAACCACAAAATATGTTTAACCACAACGGTGCTTCTAACCAAGGCACGGTCCAAAGCAGATAAATTATTATGATGCAGAAAGGAAGTTAACCAACAAGTTGTTTTAAAGCCGCAAGTATTTTTTGCTCAGTTGTTTGTTCATCTATCTCAAGAGACGCAAATTTTTCGCCTATTAATTGCTCGTACAATTCAATGTATCTTTTGCTTATAGTATCAATCCACTCTGCTGACATTGCCGGTACCTGCTGGCCTTCTTTCCCCATAAAATTGTTAGCGATCAGCCATTCTCTTACAAACTCTTTGCTTAATTGTTTTTGGGGTTCACCGGCTGCCAATCTTTCTTCAAAACCATCTGCATAAAAGTAGCGGGATGAGTCTGGGGTATGAATTTCATCCATCAGGTAAATTTCATCTCCAATCTTTCCAAACTCATATTTGGTATCTACCAATATCAATCCTCTTTTTGCTGCAATTTGTTTTCCTCTGTCAAACAGTAACAAAGTATATTTTTCTAATTGGTTATAATCGCTGGCAGATACCAATCCTCTTTCAATTATTTCTTCTTTCGATATGTCTTCGTCGTGACCAACTTCGGCTTTGGTACTTGGGGTTATAATGGGTGTAGGAAAGTAATCGTTTTCGCGAAGTCCCTCTTCCATTGTTACGCCACATAAGTTGCGTTTGCCACTGCTATAAGTGCGCCATGCATGGCCGGTAAGATTTCCTCTAACCACCATTTCAACTTTAAATGGCTTGCATCTTTTACCAATAGCCACCTGGGGAGCCGGCGTACTTACCAACCAGTTTGGAACAATATCTTTTGTTTGCGATAGCATGTACGCAGCTACCTGGTTTAATACTTGTCCTTTAAAAGGTATGGCATGTGGAAGTATAACATCAAAGGCCGAAATCCTGTTACTGGCAATCATTACAAGCCAGTCTTCGCCAATGGAATATACATCCCGAACTTTACCGCTGTAGAAGTTAGTTTGCTGTGGAAAGTGATAGGTGGGCATGAATCAAAATTAAGAAGCTTATATACAACATTCTTCTTTACAAAAATTTTTATCCGGTAATTGATCCTACTCAAATTAAATTTTAAAAGCAATACAACAATTGTTATTATTGCCTTAACAAATCAACAACTTGCCCTATATGAAAAAGTTTACACCCTCCAACTTAATAATTTGTATTTTTTACTTGATCTCACTCACCGCATCTGCTCAAAATACCACTATTAGCGGTACAGTAAAAAGTGCAAGTAACGTTGAAGCGATTCCTCAGGCTTCCATTATAATCCAGGGAACCTCACAAGGTACCACTTCCGACGATAAAGGAACCTTCCGTATTTCAACATCTAAGTCTTTTCCACTGACATTAATTATTTCGGCAATAAACTTCACCACTAAAGAGATTGAACTCAAATCCAACCAGGAGGTAAACGCCCTGCTTGAAGCATCTTTCCTGGTAGGGGATGTGTTGGTTACTGCCGGTACACGTACACAAGAAAGGGTTTTGGAATCACCTGTATCAATAGAAACCGTTAGCAGGGCTGCTATAAGAAATACGCCTTCGCCAAGTTATTACGATGCAGTGGGAACTTTGAAAGGGGTTGATATTACTACTTCGAGCTTTGCATTTAAAACACCCAGCACCCGCGGCTTTAATGGTAGTGGTAACCTTCGGTTTAATCAATTGGTAGACGGTATGGATAACCAGGCTCCTGCATTAAACTTTGCTATAGGCAGTATAGTAGGTTTAACTGAACTTGATGTTGAGGGCATGGAGTTATTACCAGGAGCATCATCTGCTTTATATGGCTCCGGCGGCATGAACGGTACTTTGCTAATCAATAGCAAGAATCCTTTTAAATATACCGGGCTTAGTTTTCAAATAAAGCAAGGTGTTAACCACGTTGATAATTACCAGCGAAAACCTGCACCTTTTTATGATTGGTCGTTTCGTTGGGGAAAAAAGGTTTCTGAAAAATTTGCCTTTAAAATAGGTGCACAATTTGTACAGGCACAGGATTGGCGTGGTAATGATGATAGAAACCTTCGCCGTGAGAATGTGATTAGCTCATTAAAAGATGGCGACAGAACTTCTGACCCTAACTATGATGGGGTAAATATTTTTGGTGATGAAGCCAGTGCAAGCCTTGGCGCTTTTTCGCAGGCGGTACAGGCTCAAACCCGTGCAGGTATTTTAGCTGCTACAGGCAACACTGTTGATATTATTTCATTATTAAATAACAGCCTTCCTGCAAATGCTACCCAGGCACAAATTGGAGCTTTTATTGGTGGTTTTCCTGCCGGTCTACAACCCAGCATACAAACATTGATACCTTTTTACTTTGGCAGCCGTAATAACATTTTTGGCAACCAATTTGTAAGCCGAACAGGTTATGCTGAAAAAGAACTGGTAGATTATAACTCCTATAACGTGCGTCTTTCTGCTGGAATGAATTACAAATTATCAGCAGGTACTGAAGCTTCGTTTTTAGGATATTTTGGAACTGGTACATCGGTTTATACCGGGGCCGACAGGTATTCATTAAAAAACCTGAAAATGGGCCAGTATAAATTAGAATTAAAAAATAAAAACTGGTTCCTGCGTGCTTATACAACGCAGGAAAACTCAGGTGATTCTTATACTGCTACTACTGCCGCACTTTTTGTTAACAATGCGTGGAAGAGCAATCAGAATTGGTTTGCACAATATACCGGTAACTATTCGGGTGCACGTTTGGCAGGTTTGCCTGATGCATCAGCACATGCCATTGCAAGAAACGCTGCCGAAACCGGAAGGTTTTTACCTGGATCGGCCCAGTTTAAACAAGCTTTTCAAAATGCAATTAATACACCGATTGGTTTAGGCGGAGCAAAGTTTGCTGATAAATCAAACTTGTATCATTACGAGGGCCAATATAACCTGACTGACTATCTTAAATTTGCAGAAGTTTTGGTAGGAGCATCCTATAGGCACTATTCACTAAATTCTAATGGAACCATCTTTGTTGATACAACCGGCAGAATTGGTATAAATGAGTATGGCGGATATGTTCAGGTTCAAAAGAAGTTTATAAAGGATGTATTGAAATTATCAGGTTCAATCCGATACGATAAGAACCAAAATTTTGATGGCAGATTTACACCACGCTTTGGAGCTGTCGTAAAGGTTGCTGAAAACAATAACATTCGTTTGTCTTACCAGTCAGCTTACCGCTTCCCTTCAACACAAGACCAGTATATAAATTTATTGACTGGCGGAGCTAACCGGCTAATTGGTGGTTTACCAAGTTTTAATACCTTCTTTAAGTTCAATCAAGACCCGGCTTATACTTCAGAAAGTATTGTTGCTTACCGAAATTCATTTGCAACAACAGCAAATCCCGGTTTATTAAAAGTTGCCCAGTTTACCAATATAAAGCCTGAAACAGTCAACTCTTACGAAATCGGCTATAAAGCCCTTTGGGGAAAAAAGTTGTTGTTTGACATTTATGGATATTCCAGCAGGTATAAAAATTTTATTGGTAGGGCAGCAGTTGGACGTGGCAAATCAGGTGTTCCTGCCAGAGCACCTATTGACTTAGCCAGTCCTTTTACAACAGATAATTTGTCTTTCGTTATTAACAGCCCCACACCGGTAAAAGTAGTAGGTTATGGTATAGGTATAGAATACAATATCTTCAAAAAATATGTTGTTAATGTTAATGCCTTTAGTGACCGTTTGCAGGATGTGCCTGCGGGCTTAATCACTTTCTTTAACACGCCCAAATACAGATACAACTTAGGTGTGAGCAATATTGATTTCTATAAAGGATTTGGCTTTAATGTTAATTATCGCTGGCAGGATAAATTTAACTGGCAGGGTACATTTGGTTCTGGAGAAGTGCCTTCTTATGGTACAACAGATGCTATGTTAAGTTATAAGATTACAGACATTAAAAGCCTGATTAAATTGGGTGCAACCAATATTGGCAACATATATTACAGAAGCGCATTTGGTAATCCGCAGGTGGGTGGTTTATACTATGTATCCTTTGCTTATAATGTATTTTAGTAGTCAACCTGCAATTGAATTTTTCAAAAAATCATTCACCTGTTTTCAATCCTTCCCTCATGGGAGGGATTTTTATTTGTGATCACTAAATGAATGCCGGTACATTTTGGGATTGTATAGCATAAACTTATATTTTTGCCCAACTTTTGCCGGATGGCAAATCATATTTATTTAAAAGCAAATTCCAATTATACAATGCGACAAATTGCCTACAGAGAAGCACTAAGAGAAGCGATGAATGAAGAAATGAGGAAAGATGAAAATATTTTTCTGATAGGTGAGGAAGTGGCAGAATACAATGGCGCGTATAAAGTAAGCCAGGGCATGCTTGCTGAGTTTGGTCCCAAAAGAGTAATAGATACCCCCATTGCTGAGTTAGGATTTACTGCCATTGCTGTAGGAGCAGCTCAAAGTGGTTTGCGCCCTATAGTTGAGTACATGACCTGGAACTTTGCTGTTTTAGCACTGGACCAAATTTTAAATACAGCCAGCAAAATGCTTGCAATGAGTGGCGGACAAATTAGTTGCCCTATTGTATTTAGAGGTGCAAACGGTAGTGCAGGTCAGTTAGGTGCACAACACTCTACAGCATTTGATAGTTTATACGCAAACATCCCGGGTTTAAAAGTGGTTTCTGCCTCTAATGCTTATGATGCAAAAGGACTTTTAAAGGCGGCTATTCGCGACAATGACCCGGTAGTATTTTTTGAGAGCGAAGTAATGTATGGCGAAAAAGGTGAGGTACCCGAGGAAGAATACATTTTGGAATTAGGTAAGTGCAACATTGCCCGTGCGGGTACTGATGTAACTATTGTATCGTATAACAAAATGATGAAGGTGGCTTTAGGAGCTGCTGCTGAACTGGAAAAAGAAGGGATTAGTGCAGAAGTAATAGATTTGAGAACCATACGTCCCTTGGATTGGATGACCATTTTAAATAGCGTTAAAAAAACAAACCGTTTGGTTATTGTTGAAGAACAATGGCCGTTCGCCAGCATCAGTTCCGAAATAACCTATCGAATTCAAAAAGAAGGTTTCGATTACCTGGATGCACCTATTCGCAGAATTTGTAGTGCCGATGCCCCCATGCATTATGCACCAAACCTTGCTGCATTGTACCTGCCGGATGTTCCCAGAACCGTTAAGCTGGTGAAAGAAGTGATGTACATGAAAAAGTAAAAAGTTTTAAGTTATAGGTTATAAGATTTAGGTTGTAAGCAAAAACCTAAAATAATATGTTAATGCTCCCGGCCCGCCGGGAGTTTTTCATTTATATAAATTCCCTTTTCATTCTGAGGCTGGGTGTGGAGCAAACTTCAACCAGCTATTTTACAATTATAATGTCGTTTGAATCTCCGTGTACTTGGCTTATTTTTCAATCATGATCAAAGCCCAAACCATTCCCGAAGTAATTACCAGCCTAGATAACATAATCGACTGGAGCATTCAACATAACAGTCGCATAGGATATTTTGCTTCGCTTTACAGGCACATGACCATTGCTGTTAAAACCCAGATTGACAATAAAGGATTTGCTGATGGCTTTAGGATGGAACAGCTCGATATAAATTTTGCAAACCGATATTTGCAAGCCTGGGAAGCTTACACTACTCAAAAGAAATGTAGCAATGCCTGGTGCGCTAGCTTTGATGCTTGTGCTAACAACAATCTTGTTGTACTACAGCATTTAATTCTTGGTATAAACACCCACATCAATCTTGACTTAGGAATTGCAGCTGCCCAGACCTGTCCGGGAGATAAAATTTATGATCTGCAGACAGATTTTGAGCGCATTAATAACATCATTGCATCATTAAGCACACAGGTACAGGAAAAACTTGCAAATGTTTGGTTCCCTTTACGTTTCCTAAAAAAAATCTCAAACAAACACGAAGAAGCCGTTTTAAACTTTAGTATCAACACTGCACGTAAAGCAAGTTGGGCTAATGCAGTTGCACTTGCTTTAATTGAGGGAGAAGCACATGATAATTATATAAACGGAATGGATAACACTGTAGTGGTTATTGCAAAAAGAATAATGAAGCCCGGTTTTTTTGCCGGACTGTTGCTAAAACCGGTAAATTGGATGGAGAGCAAAGATGTATCAAAGATCATTCGAATTTTGAATGAGTGACTACGCTCACTTTATAAAACCTCGTCATTGCTTTTCTTTGAAGGGGTCTTAATTATCCAAAGGGTAAAAACAATTGCTGCGTATATCATTAAAACACCCGTTAATACCGTAGTTATTTTTGATAGTTTGCCTGTTGTTACAGAACTAAAAATAATTAAGGCCAGAAACACCGCCATGATGATAACATGGTTCTTAAATACAGACAAATATCTTCTCATAATTCTGCTAAAGTAAATGTTTGAATATCACAAACGTTTCCGTTTTTCTTCAAAAGTAAAGCATCCTAAACAAGCTTACTACAATCATTCCTTCAAATCATTTGACAGAGTTTTTAAATTAATCACTTTTGATGAACACTTCAAATACAAGTCAACTTTTTCGGCATTCCTGAAAGCGCTTATCTTAGCGCCCAAAATTTTTTAGATGGCAACGATACTTATCATAGATGACGAAAAGTCGATTAGAAAAACCTTGGTTGAAATTTTAGGATTTGAAGGGTATAAAATTGAGGAGGCTGCGGATGGTGAGGAAGGTTTGAAAAAATTTCAATCAGCCAGTTACGATGTGGTATTATGCGATATAAAAATGCCAAAATTAGACGGGGTAGAATTTTTAAGCAAGGCAACATCCATCAACCCCGATGTTCCTATTATTATGATTAGCGGACATGGCAATATTGAGACTGCTGTAGAAGCTGTAAAGAAGGGAGCATTTGATTATATTTCAAAACCACCAGACTTAAACCGCTTGCTCATTACCATTCGTAATGCTTTAGACAAAACCACGCTGGTTAAAGAAACCAAAAGTTTGAAAAGACGGGTTTCCAGGGTTCAGGAAATGATAGGTGACAGTGATTCAATAAAAAAAATAAAAGAGACCATTGAAAAAGTGGCACCCACCGATGCCAGGGTTATGATAACCGGCGAAAACGGTAGTGGTAAGGAGTTGGTGGCTCGCTGGCTTCACGAAAAAAGCAACCGTGCAGAAGGACCCCTTGTTGAAGTTAACTGTGCTGCCATACCGGGTGAGCTTATAGAAAGTGAGTTGTTTGGTCATGAAAAAGGCTCGTTTACTTCGGCTATAAAACAGCGCATTGGTAAATTTGAACAGGCAAACGGGGGTACGCTGTTTTTGGATGAGATAGGCGATATGAGTTTAGATGCACAGGCAAAAGTGTTGCGTGCCTTGCAGGAAGGTAAAATAACAAGGGTAGGAGGCGATAAGGAAATTGCAGTGGATGTGCGGGTAGTAACAGCTACAAACAAAGATTTATTGAAGGAAGTTGAAGAAAAAAAATTTCGCCTCGATTTATACCATAGGCTAAGTGTTATACTTATACATGTACCATCGCTAAATGCCAGGAAGGCAGATATACCCCTGTTGGTAAATAAATTTTTAGAAGATATAGCAACTGATTATGGACAGGCAAGAAAGGAGATCGATAAAAAAGCTCTGGAGACTTTAAACAACCATAACTGGACCGGCAACATACGCGAATTGCGCAATGTGGTGGAACGCCTTATTATTCTTTCCGGTAAAACCATTACCGAAGAGGATGTAAAGAGCTACGTGTAATTATTCTTTTACATATTCAAGCAGTTGTTGCATGTTAACCAGTTGCCGTGTGTTTTGCATAGTTAACGTTACTTCGTTGGCAGCAGGACCCGAAATAATAATTTTTTGCTTTGGAAACTTTTTTGATAATATGGTAACATACTCATTTAGGTGAATGCCATTAAGGTTGGTTATAACATGAAAATGTAAAACATCCACTTTATTTACTGCGCAATATTCTTCAATATCATTCAACTGAATACTATCTCCAAAATATATTACTCTATGTCCATTCTTTTTTAAAAGGTATTGAATAAAAAGAATAGGTATTTCGTGGTGTTCGTTTACAGGCGTAAACAATAAAACACGTTTGCTGTTTGAATTTGGTACTGAACTTAATGAGTCGATTTTGGAGAGTAGTTTGTGACTTATGATGTTACTTGAAAAATGCTCTTGTGCAGGAATAATATGTTCGGTTAACCAAAGAAGGCCAATCTTTTTTAAGTAAGGATAAATCACATTTACAATAGCATCCTCTACATTGGTTTTACTGAAAGAGGTATTTAAAAGAGTTTCAAATTTATCCTCATCAAAATCAATGGATGCTTCCATTAATTGCGTTATCAAAAACTCATTTGTGTTGACGGCATTTTCTTTATCTATAATGTCGTTGATTTCTTTTTCTGCCAGGAAGGCTATGTTCGAAATTTTTCTTCCGGAATGATAGAGATAAGAGATGCGGAGAATATGTTTTAGATCTTCATTATCGTAAAACCTGTGATTGCTTTTCTTTCTTTTTGGCGTCATGAAGTTAAACCTATGCTCCCAAATACGTAAAGTATGAGCTTTTATGCCACTCAGGTTTTCTATATCCCGTATAGTAAATCGATTCATTGGTGGTAAGCAATTTTGACTAACGATTAAAGTTACCTCAGTATAAAGATTTGAGTGCTATTTAAATTCATCATTCTTTGCAAAACTTTAGTACACAGGATATTTACCAAGAGATTATAATGCTACTTTTGGGCACATCAAAATTTTTTTATGGGCTGGATACTTCTACTAATTGGCACAATCGGTTGGCATGTTGGAATGTTTGGGATGTTTAAAAAAGCAGGAATTGAACCATGGAAAGCCCTAATTCCTTTTTACAATACCTGGTGTATTGTTGAGAAATGTAACATAAAAAAAATTTGGTTCTGGATACAACTGATACCTATTGCCGGTCAGTTTGTAACTATTTGGATCACCATTATTTTTGTAATGCATTTTGGCCGTTTTTCATTGATCGGTCATACGCTTACCGTTCTATTTCCCTTCATTTATTTTCCTTATCTCGGCTTTTCAAAAGATGTAAAATATGCCGGTCACGAAGTGGTGAAGCGATACCAAAAATCCGCTTCGCGGGAATGGGTGGATGCTGGTGTTTTTGCTGTTGTAGCTGCAACCATAATACGCACCTTTGTATTTGAAGCCTACACCATACCAACAGAAAGCATGGAGAAAACCCTGTTGGTAAATGACTTTCTCTTTGTTAATAAAATGAGCTATGGGCCGCGAATTCCACAAACTCCTATCTCTTTTCCATTCGTTCACAACGTAATGCCTTTCTCGTTAACAACCCCATCCTATACAAAACTGGTGCAATTACCTTATAAACGTTTGCCAGGGTTTACCAGCGTTAAGAGAAATGATGTAGTGGTGTTTAATTTTCCTGCTGGAGATACCATCATAAACCTGCCAGACTTTGGTTCGAAAATGCCATACTACGACGTGTTGAGGCAAAGCTTCAATGGCAACCGTGATGCATTATTTGCAGAGTATCCTATACTGGTACATCCCATGGATAAAACCGATAATTACATTAAACGATGCATCGGTGTTGGTGGTGATACGTTGCAAATAAAAGATGGGGATGTATACCTGAACAGTGCTAAGAATATAATTCCTACCTATTCTCAAAGCGAATACATTGTTGAAACCAATGGACAGCCTTTTAACGAAGAATTTCTTCAAACACAATTACATATTGATGTTAATGACGAGAGTCGCCAGGAGATGTATCCTTATGCTGCAAAACCAAATAGCTGGGTTATCAATATGTCTCCGTCTGAAGCACAGGCTATTTCAAAACAACCCCAGTTTAGAAGTATTGAGCCAGCTTTTATCAATTCTCCCGGTTCTGTATTTCCTTACTCAAAAGGCAACACCTGGACACCCGATAACTATGGTCCTATCTTCATACCTAAAAAAGGCAGTACAATAACCTTAACCGCAGATAATATTGACATCTATCGCAGGCTTATCAGTGTTTACGAAGGGCAGCATTTAGAAGAAAGGGATGGAAAATTTTTTATCAATGGAAAGGAAACCAATCAATACACCTGCCATTGGACCTATTATTGGATGATGGGTGACAACAGGCACCGCAGCCAGGATAGCCGTTACTGGGGTTTTGTGCCCGAAACAAATGTGGTAGGCAAAGCGTCTCTTATTTGGTTTAGCTGGGAGCATGGCCCACGTTGGAGCCGTTTATTTAAAAGTATCAGATAATTAATACAGAGTAATTATATTTATCCTCCCCTGAAAACAGGGGGGGATTTTTTGTCTAACGCAATTCATATCATGAAAAAAGAAGCATATAATTTTGAGTTTGAAGTACACGATTCAATAGAAAGTTTACCTGAAAAAGATGCCTGGTTGTTAAGTGAAGCAAGAGAAGTTACCCAACATGCATACGCACCTTACTCACACTTTCAGGTTGGTGCAGTGGCCAGGTTAGACAATGGTGAAATAGTTGCCGGCAGTAACCAGGAGAATGCAAGTTTCCCTATTGGATTATGCGCCGAAAGAGTATTATTGGCAGCAGCCTCCTCCATTTATCCAAAAGTACCCATAGAAACAATAGCAATCAGTTATCATAACGATAACGGTGAAAGCGATCATCCGATATCTCCCTGTGGCATTTGTCGTCAAAGCTTGCTTGAGTACGAGTCAAGAGTTAATCATCCTATTCGCCTGATTTTAGGAGGCATGGAGGGCAAAGTTTATGTGATAGACAAAGCTGCCATGCTTTTACCATTAAGTTTTACATCCGAAGATCTGAAGGCATAAACTGACAATGCCATCTCTTTTGGCATTCGTCTTACAAACCGTGAAAGTCAAATCCATTACGGTTCCAATTAATCAACAGCTTTATGTTAGTGCACAATGTTGCCTTCTACCGGCAAATCAATTTGGTAATGTTTAAGTGGCATTATACCATAATGCCATATTTCTATTAACATTGCAATTCAAATAATCAAACCCGCAACTAATATATGTACCCAAATTTATATTATGCCTTTAAAGACCTTTTTGGAATAGAAGCGTCGGGTTTAAAACTGGTTAATTCTTTTGGTTTCTTTGTAGCCATTTCTTTTGTTATTTCTGCTTATGTGCTAACACTGGAGTTGAGAAGAAAAAGCAAAGAAGGTTTGCTTACTTATAAAGAAGAAAAACATGTGGTAGGTAAGCCTGCTTCATTCACAGATCTGTTGATCAACTTTCTCCTTGGTTTTTTAATGGGATACAAACTTGTTGGGGCATTTATAGATCGTAATGCATTAGTTGATACCCAGTCTTATATATTATCGGGTCAGGGACATTGGGGTGCCGGTATTGTTGTGGGGTTATTATTTGCCGGTTTAAAATGGTACGAAAAAAATAAGCAAAAACTTGCAAAACCTGAAGAACGTATCATTCGCATTTGGCCCGAGGATAGAGTAGGAGACCTGGTAATATATGCTGCCGTATTTGGTTTTTTAGGAGCAAAAATATTTCACAACTTAGAAAATATTGATGATCTAATTAAAGATCCAATAGGCTCTTTAATTTCTTTCAGCGGCTTAACATTTTATGGCGGGTTAATATGTGCTACTATAGCTATATGGTTTTACAGTAAGCGAAACAATATGCCACCCATACATGTGGCAGATTGTTTTGCACCTGCTATGATGCTGGCCTACGGCCTGGGTAGAATAGGTTGCCAGGTTGCTGGGGATGGTGATTGGGGTATTACAAATACATGGGCAAAACCATTTAGCTGGTTGCCTGATTGGGCCTGGTCGTATCGTTATCCGCATAATGTTATTGGCGAAGGTGTGCCTATTCCAGGATGTGTTGGTCAGTATTGCAGCCAGTTACCCCAGGGCGTATTCCCAACCCCATTATATGAGATCATTGCTTCCTTATTGCTTTTTGCTTTTTTATGGAGTATTAGAAAGAAGATTAAGACCCCTGGCGTTCTAACAGGCATTTACCTTATTGTAAACGGTATTGAAAGGTTTTTGGTTGAGTTAATCAGAGTAAATACCCGCTACAAATCGTTACCGCTTCAACCTACGCAGGCTGAACTAATATCAGCAACATTGATAATTAGTGGTATAGTACTCATTATAATTTTAAAAAGGAAGAACAATCCTAAGCATAACGTTGAAAATTTTTCCTGATAGAATCTTTAATGGATGCTTTATTAAGGGTTAGTTTTATATCCCCTCCTTTAAGCTTCTACTGCGAAACAAGAAGCTTTAATTACTTTATATTTTAAGCTCACTCTTATGCTGTAAAAGTTGTTACATGATCAAAGGCATCGTTGCTTATTCTTCAATAAAGTGAAGTTTCAAAGTCCTCATATATTAACCTTACCTGATACCAGTTATTGCAGAAGGACATCAGCCGGTTCGGTGCCAAGCGCAGCGAAGGCATTCAGAAACATGCGAAGCAGTTTCTGAAAGAAGCGGGTGGAGTCCTGGCGCAATAACGAGGCCATACGGCCTGAGCATAGAACTTTTGAAACCAAAGACTTTTACCTGCATTTCAATTTGCGAGAGGTAAAGAGTTCTGAGCCTACACACTCTATACTTATTCTGAAACTAAAGTATTACTCAACTCCATTTATCATTTTTGATAACCGTTCATAACAATGCATTGTACTATGTTTAGCATAGTACATAGGTTTGTTATGTAATAATATATACTTAGTACTATCAAAAAAATAATATGAAAAAGTTTTGTGTTCATTTACTCCTGGTTGTTTTGTGTTTTGCTTCATTAAACAGCTTTGCTCAAAAAGGTGAGGGAAATATAAGCGGTTTAATAACCAGCAACGGGGAACCAAAAGAGTTAGCGTCTATAAGTTTGATTGGTGTATCTGATACTTCAGTTTTAAAAATGGGAGTTACAGATAAATCCGGCCAGTTTGAATTGAGATCTATTCCTTTTGGAACTTATAGAATTGTAATTTCTGCAGTTGGGTTCGAGAAAACTATTACCCGGGCTTTTGATTTAACTGCCACTCAACCAAAATATACAATTGAAAAATTAGATTTAAAACTTGCTCCCAAAACTTTACAGAATGTTACCGTGAGTTCTAAAAAGCAAATGATTGAGCAAACTTTAGATAAAACAATTATTAATATTGACGCTTCGCCTACCAACGCCGGGTTAACAGCTTTGGAAGTACTGGAAAAATCTCCCGGTATTTCAGTAGATAAGGATGGTAACATCAGCCTGAAAGGTAAAGCGGGTGTAATGGTAATGATGGACGGAAAGCCAACTTATTTAAGTGCAGGTGATCTGACTAACTTATTAAAAAACATGCCTGCAAGCCAGTTGGAGCAAATAGAAATCATGACTAACCCTCCGGCAAAGTATGACGCTGCAGGTAATTCAGGTATTATTAATATCAGAACCAAAAGGTCAAAAACTCAAGGGTTTAACGGTAGCATCAACCTGGGTGCAGGTGCTGGGTTCTATCCAAAAACTAATAATAGCCTGGCATTAAATTATCGTACAGGCAAATTCAACATTTTTACCAATTACAGCCATAGCTGGAATAAGGGTTATCAAAATCTGAATTTGAAAAGGGTCTTTCCTGACACATTATTTGACCAGGTTAGCAAAATGAACTCTGACTTTCAGAACCATAATTATAAAATAGGAGCGGACTTTTTTGCTTCTAAAAAAACAACTTTTGGTGTGGTGTATACCGGTTTTAACAACCCAGGTAGTATGACAAATAACAACACAACGTTAAAGAAGGACAAGAGTAGTAACATACTATCAAGAACCGAAACCCTTAGCAAAACCAATGAAAGCTGGTCAAACAAAGCACTTAACCTTAACATGCGTCATGTTTTTGACAGCACCGGCAAAGAAATAACTGCAGATGTTGATTACCTGGGATATACCAGCAAAAACCAACAAAATTTTTCAACCTATTTCTTCGATAAATCAGGAGGTAAAAGCCAGGTTGACGAGTTTCTTTCTGGTAAGTTACCCTCCGATATCAAAATTTACAGTGCTAAAGTTGACTACTCTCAAAGTTTAAAAGGCAAGGCCAAACTGGAAGCAGGCATAAAATCAAGTTATGTTGAGACTGATAACAATGCTCAATATGCAACTTTGGTAAATGATTCCTGGGAAACAGACATGGGCCGTAGTAATCACTTCGTATATAAAGAAAATATAAATGCAGCTTATGTAAACACCAGCAAAGAGTTTAACAAAAAATGGAGTGGACAATTGGGCTTACGCCTGGAAAATACAAATGCCAAAGGTAACCAGGTAACTACTGGTGAAATTTTCAACAGGAACTATACTCAATTGTTTCCAACAGCATATGTAGGATACAAGCATAATGATAAAAACCAATTTTCTTTAAGTTATGGTCGTAGAATTGAACGCCCGGATTACCAGGATATGAATCCTTTCTTTTATTTTCTTGACAAATACACCTACCAGGTTGGTAATCCATATTTGCGTCCACAGTTCAGCCACAACATAGAATTAAGCCATAGCTGGAACAGCATATTAAATTCAAGTATTAGTTACAGCAAAACCAACGATATTATGCAGCAAGTGCTGGAGCAGATCGACAGCATTAGTACTTCGTTTGTAAAGCGCAGTAACATTGCCAGTCAAAAAAACCTGAGCCTGTCTGTAAGTGCAAACATCCCGGTTACAAAATGGTGGAGAGCTAACATATATACCAACGTTTTCCGCAATCATTTTAAGGGTGTGGTTAACAATGGCCCTATTGATGTAAGTGGCACAACAGGCATGGCTAATTTATCTAACTCATTTACATTTAAAAACGGTTGGGGTGCAGAATTAAGTGGCTTTTACAGGACTAGATCAATTGAAGGAACACTGGTGGCAAACGATATGGGAGCTGTGAATGTTGGCTTTAGTAAGCAGATTTTGAAAAAGAAGGGCAGCCTGCGCCTAAACATTCGCGATGTATTCTATACCCAACAATTTAGCGGATATAGTAAATATCAAAACATTGATGTTACCATCAAAAACACCAGGGACAGCAGGGTAGCCAACCTAAGTTTCACTTATAGGTTTGGTAAGCAACAAAATACTCCACAACGGAAAAAGGGTGGGGCAGGTGACGAGCAGGAGCGGGTTAAAGTAGGTGGTAATTAGTATTTTTTCTCATAAGCAATATTTATAAATCGGCCCTGGTATCTACCGGGGCTTTCTTTTTATGCCTTTTTTAATATGTAGTAACCTGCAGTTCGAATGTTGTCTTATTCAGTTTACTGCATTTATCTTTGCCATATACCCACTACACTCTATTTTTTAAAACTAACGTATGCCTACATTCGATATTACCAGTAAGGTCGATCTTCAAACACTTGATAATGCCATTAACACGGTTAAAAAAGAAATTGAAAACCGCTTCGATTTTAAAAACAGTCATGTCTCAATTACCCTCAATAAAAAGGATTACAAAGTTGATATTGAAGTAGAAAGTGATATGAAGATGGACCAGGTAACTGATATAATGATAAGCAGGAGCATGAAACAAGGCATTGCAGCAGAGTCTTTTGACTTTAGTAAAGAAACGTACCCAAGCGGAAAAATTGTGAAGAAAGAAGTGTCGGTAAAAAATGGAATTAAACAGGATGATGCCAAAAAGATTGTAAAGACCATTAAAGACAGTGGGCTAAAAGTGCAGGTGCAAATTATGGACGATATTGTTAGGGTGACCGGCAAAAAGATCGATGATTTACAGGAAGTCATCAGCCTTTGCAAAAATGCCAACCTCAACCTGGCTTTGCAATATGTTAATATGAAATCTTAAAAAGATTAATTAAACTACAATTTGTTTTGGATAGAAGCTCTTCATCTGCTACTTTTGCACGTCGAAATTAAAAACCTGCATGGCAAATACCATGCTCCTCAAATAAAAAAGTATGAAACAAGGTATCCACCCCGAAAATTATCGTTTAGTTGTGTTTAAAGACATGAGTAATGGGTTTAGCTTTTTAAGCCGTTCAACAGCAAATTCAAGAGAAACTGTTCAGTGGGAAGATGGTAAAGATTATCCAATCATCAAACTGGAGATTTCAAATACTTCTCATCCTTTCTATACCGGCAAAAACATGTTGGTGGATACTGCAGGTCGTATTGATAAGTTTAAAAAGCGTTACGCAAAAAAATAATTACTGTATTCAGTAAACAAAAAAAGCTTCCTAAACGGAGGCTTTTTTTGTTTACACTATTAAGAGTGAACTTATTGAGGGACCCTTATAATTAATCCAGTATATACCTGATTGCAAACCCACCAAATTGAGGTGACAGTTCTGCATTACCTAACAGGCTAAGACTAGGTTGCCAGTCAAGGCTTAGGTTGATAGGAGCATTTTTTATTCGATAATCCAAACCCAAAACACCATCTATTCCAATATCAGCAGTGCTGTTATATTTATCACGATAATTTTTTCTCCAAAAACCTACGTGAGCTCCGGGGCCAACGTACCAACCCAAACCAGGTGCTCCGGCAAATGAAAACGAATGAAACTCGTATAAGCCCACCAAACGCATACCCTCCTTAAAAAAAGTTGACTGAACCTCCAGCGCATTTTTTGGAGTAACGAATGTTTTAAAACTGGCAGCAACGCCTGCCGAAACCTTTACTCCAAGAGCTGATTTATACGATGCTGCATTGTCCACCTGTGCAAATGCTGAAAAAGAAGCAAAAACAGAAATAAGAAGAATAAGTTTTTTCATCAGGTAATCTTTTGATTTATACGGGTTGATCAAAGATTGTATTGAACCAAACAAAAAAAAGGTTAAAATTCATCGAACGATAACTATCTTATTAACTTTGCCCCTCTTTATGAAAGTCAGAACATTAAAAAAGGATAAGGTTAATATTATAACACTTGGTTGCAGTAAAAATTTGGTGGATAGCGAGGTATTAAGTGGTCAGTTATTAGCCAATGATATTGATGTGGTACACGAAAGCTCCAGGAGAGATCATAACATAGTAATTGTAAACACTTGTGGTTTTATTGATAAAGCAAAAGCGGAAAGTATAAACACAATTTTAGACCAGGTAGATTTAAAACGAAGGGGTAAAGTTGATAAATTGTATGTTACCGGCTGCCTGAGTGAACGCTATAAAAACAATCTTGAAACTGAAATTCCAGAGGTGGATGCCTATTTCGGCACCATGGAGTTACCCCAACTTTTAAAACGTTTTGAAGCAGATTATAAAGCTGAGCTATTAGGCGAACGTTTATTGAGCACTCCATCGCATTACGCTTATTTAAAAATAAGCGAAGGTTGTAACAGAACCTGTTCCTTTTGTGCCATCCCACTCATGCGTGGCAAGCATGTAAGCCGATCCATAGAATCCCTGGTTACCGAAGCAAAAAACCTGGTTCGTAGCGGAGTTAAAGAGATCATGCTTATTGCCCAGGAACTTACTTATTACGGCCTTGATATTTACAAAAGCCGCGAACTTCCCCGCCTGTTACACGCACTTGCAGATATTGAAGGTTTAGAGTGGATCAGGTTACATTATGCCTATCCAAGCAAGTTTCCTACAGAAATTTTACAGGTTATTAATGAACGCCCCAATATCTGCAACTATCTGGATATGCCTTTGCAACATGCCAGCAACCGCATGTTAAAGGCAATGAAAAGGCAGATCACCAGGGAAGATATGACGGAACTTATTCATACTATTCGGGATGAAGTTCCAGGTATTTGTATACGTACTACGCTGATAGCAGGCTTTCCAGGCGAAACACAGGATGATGTTGAAGAGTTAAAAGAATTTTTGCAGGAACACAGGTTTGATCGTGTTGGTATTTTTTCCTATAGTCATGAAGAAAATACCAGCGCTTATGATTTTGTTGATGATGTGCCCGATGAAGAAAAGGAATTAAGGGCGCAGGAAATTATGGAAGTGCAGCAGGAAATAAGCCTTGAAAAGAACCAGGAAAAAATTGGCAACACTTACAAGGTGATTGTTGATAAAAAAGAATCCGGACGCTACCTGGGACGAACCGAATTTGATAGCGTAGAAGTTGACAATGAAGTAGTGATTAACAGCAGTAAAAGAATACCTATTGGCAATTTTGTAAATGTAAAAATTACAAAAGCATACGATTACGACCTTGAAGGTGATGTAGTAGTGTAAGAGTTCATTGTAGTTTTTATATCTGCCAAATTACTTTGCATAAATAGCACAGAATATTTCGGGTAAACATTCTTAATCACAAAGGATAACGGAGACCAATCGTCTTAAGAATACTATTAATGGACACTAACTGCCAATACATACCTTACGATAAGACAGGATTTTTTTCGAAGATGGTGATTGATTACCTGCAACGAGACGAGAAAATGCAATCATTTTATAAGCACCCTGTTTCAATAGATGGTATAAAATCGGCCATTGAAGCCAGGAAGGCTACCCAAAATCATAGACAAATTTTAGTGGAGGTTTTGAAAAAGCAATATGCGGGTTTTGCCCTAACTACTCCACAAGAAAGAAATCTCAACAACCTTCTGCTCGAAAATACTTTCACAATTACAACTGCCCACCAGCCCAATATATTTACCGGGCATCTCTACTTTATTTACAAAATTTTACATACGGTTAAAGTCGCATTGGACCTTTCGGCAATAATGCCCGAAAACAATTTTGTACCTGTATTTTATATGGGTAGCGAGGATGCCGATCTTGATGAACTGGGTCATGTATTTGTTGATGGAGAAAAGCTTACCTGGGATACAAAACAAACAGGTGCAGTAGGTAGAATGAAGGTAGATAAAGGCTTGGTGGCATTGATAGATCGCATGGCTGGCCGGTTGGAAGTACTCCCATACGGAAAAGAAATTATTGAGCTATTTAAAACGGCATATATAATTGGCTCTACTGTTCAACAGGCAACGTTACATATTGTAAACAGCCTGTTTAATAACGTAGGATTATTGGTATTGATACCAGATAATGCTGACTTGAAAAGACCTTTTTACCAGGTTATTAAAAGAGAATTAAAGGAACGGTTTTCGCACCCTCTTGTTGAAGCAACGGCCCAGAAAATGAGGGAGCATTATAAGGTGCAGGCCAGTGGCAGGGAGTTGAATTTATTTTATCTAATTGATGATAACAGGGAAAGGATAGAGTTTGTCAATGATCATTTTGAAGTAAAAAGCCTACACCTTAAATGGACTGAAGAAGACATTCTTAACGAGGTAGATCTTCACCCGGAAAGATTTAGCGCCAATGTAATTTTAAGGGGTGTGTTTCAGGAAATGATTTTACCCAATATTGCTTTTATAGGTGGAGGGGGAGAACTAGCCTACTGGCTGGAACTTAAAAAAGTTTTTGAAGCATGTAATGTTCCATACCCTGTAATTATTTTACGTAATTCTTTTTTACTGGCAACTCAATCGTGCATTAATAAAGTTGAAAATTTAGGTTTTACCATTGAAGACTTTTTTAAATCAGAGAGAACCCTGCTTGATACTTTGGTAAAGAGGGAAAGTATGGAACAACTAACCATTGAAAATGAAAAGCAGGCAATTAATGATGCCTATAATCAAATAAAGAATTTTACAAATAAAGTCGATACAACATTAAACGCTCATGTGTCATCTCTATCTATAAAAGTTGAAAAATCATTATCGGAACTAGAGAAAAAAATGCTAAAGGCCGAAAAGAAAAAATTCCAGGCACAGGCACGTCAAATTCATCGCCTTAAGACACAATTATTTCCTCAAAATAACCTGCAGGAGCGTAATGATAATATTGCCGAATATTTTGCGCTTTATGGCAAAGACTTACTGGTAAACTTACTCGAATATAGCCTTGCTTTCGAAGCAAAATTTGGAGTTCTTATACTCCCTGATCAGTCGCAGAATAACGGCTGATTGATTATAATTGCTTAAATAAGCTGCCCTGTTTGATCTTTAACAGTATTAGCATATCCCTCCACTTCTTTTTTTACCATTACGAAAAATTAAATTTCAGCCCTGGTTACAGTGCAATTGATTAAGTATTTTCTCCCAAATTGCAGGTTCTTCTAAACATTATGCTCCAATATTAATTCTTTGATATTTCGCACATGGCTATTGTAAATATTTGTTAAGAAGAGTATTTTTGTTTTCGAGAAAAACTTGAAAAAATGAAACGACTTCTATCCATTGCCGCCATGTTTTTATGTATCAATCCTCTTTTTGCCAAAATATGGCGGGTAAATAACAATTTAGGTGTAACTGCAAATTTTACAACCATTCAGGCAGCAATAGATAGTGCCAAAGCAGGCGACACCATACATGTAGAACCTTCCGCAACCGCTTATACAGGAATTAATATGAGTAAGCGCTTAACCATCATTGGTCCTGGTTATTATTTAGGCGAAAACCCCAATACCCAGGCTAATAAGCAAACCTCCATGGTAAATGGAGTAACAATGTATATCGGTTCGGCAGGCTCCGTAATCATGGGTCTGGATTTTCAAGGCAATACCATTAATATTTATGCAAACGATATAGTTATAAAGAGAAACAGGTTTTCAACTACAAACGGAGCAAACACCGATTATACCACAGGTGTGGTTTCTCTTCAATACAATTACCAGGGCGATGGTTCACCGGTACGTAATATTATCATCACCCAAAACTATGGTTTGCGTGTCGATGTTAACTATGCTTCCACAGGCTTACTGATCAGTAATAATTTTCTTTCTTATTATTCTTACAACGGCGATAATACAACGGGCATTGCTTTAGGATTGCAGACCAATGCAATTGCCATCATTCAAAACAATATAATCAGGCGTGGAAAGTTTATAGCAAACAACAGCTCCATCATAAACAATGTAATGTTGGCCGGCACTTTTGAAGGTACGGGTAACCTTGTAAGCAACAATATGGGTAACAGTACCCAGTTTGGCACAGCCAATGGTAACCAGTCAGGCGTTACCATGTCTACAGTGTTTTTGGGTACAGGTACAGATGTTTCTTCTGACGGTCAGTGGAAACTTGCAGCAAATTCTCCGGCGCTTGGTGCAGGCTACGGAAGTACTGTTCAAACCCCCGTTGATATGGGTATCTACAGTGGACAAACACCCTATGTTCTCTCAGGCATAGCGGCCATTCCGGCAATCTATTTCTTCGAAAACAAACCTATAGGAAGTAATACCGATCCTATTACAGTGACCATCAAGGTAAAATCAAACAATTAAGTTACCCAGGTTACTGGCTGCAGTAAAATTAAATTAGGATTAATGGGGTGAACGTCTGCACTGGTTACCACTACATAGCCTTTATGTACGATCTAAAACGCATATTAGGGAAGCTATTTTACCTGACGCTTATTTTGCTGTTTGCAAACCTTGCGAAAGCACAAAATGTAACCAGGGCCGAATACTTTATTGACAATGATCCCGGTTTTGGGAACGCAACCGCAATTTCAGTCGTTCCCGGTACTGACATAACCTCGTCTTTTCAAATCAATCTTTCCACTGCAACCACCGGATTTCACAACCTTTATGTAAGGGCGTATGTTCCTCCCTACACAGTTGCCTCTCAAACAATGGGGGGTTGGTCTTTTGTTCAAAAAAGAACATTTTATAAAGAAACATTTTCAACGCAAACTGCTAACCATCCTAATATAGTTTCAGGTGAATATTTTGTAGATGCTGACCCTGGCTTTGGTAATGGAGCCGCTATTTCTTTTACCCAAAGTAAAGATGTTACCAATGTATCCTTATCAGTTAATTTAGGTGCCTATACCAATGGCTTTCATAACTTATTTGTCAGGTTTAAAGATGGAGATGGCCAATGGAGCTTAACCCAGCTAAGGAGTTTTTATAAAGATGATTTAACGCCAACCTCAGCTACACTACCCAATATAGTAAAAGGCGAATATTTTATTGACACTGACCCTGGCTTTGGTAATGGAAAGAATATTCCGATAACGCCTGGTACCAATCTTACCAGTGTAACATTCGATTTTAGCCTGAATGCCCTTGACAAAGGCTTTCATAATTTGTTTGTTCGCTTTAGAGATGCTGATGGTAAATGGAGTATATCAAATCTGCATACTTTTTATAAAGAAACGGTGGTTTCCGGAAATACCCCATTACCCAACATAGTTAAAGGCGAATACTTCTTTGATGTTGATCCCGGCTTTGGCAATGGAAATAACATACCTCTTACCCCAGACAGCAACCTTAGCAATCTTACTTTCCAGGTTAACAATTCAACTTTAAAATCAGGATTTCATAACCTGTATACCCGTTTTAGAGATGTAAATGGTAACTGGAGCATTTCTAATTACAGGCCTTTCTACATGGATTCAATTGCGATAGGTGGCGCCGTACTTCCAGATATAGTTAAGGTTGAATATTTTGTTGATACCGATCCTGGTTTTGGTAAGGGCACGCCGGTTTCTTTTGCGCAAAGTGTCAATGTCAGCAACCTGGTCTTTAACCTTGACATGTCGTCTATTACAATTGGTAACCACCAGGTATTTGTAAGAGCGCTTGATGCCAATGGTAAGTGGAGCATTACCAACACAGGTAGCTTTAAAATAGATGCCAGCACCGATGTTCGCGTGGTTATAGGAACCGTTTCAACCAACTTATGTGCCGGAGCAAATGTAAAAGTTCCATTTACTGTTACCAATACTTTTGGCTCTAATAATATCTTCAGGGCACAGCTATCTAACAGCAGCGGAAGCTTTACCAACCCGGTAAATATTGGAAGCTTAACAAGTAATACTGCCGATACTATTGTAGCTACCATTCCTTCCAATACGCCTGCCGGTTCAGCTTATAGA
>JBBQVY010000060.1:0-22887 GCA_038211085.1 Chitinophagales bacterium
CATTATTCACGATATTTTCAACATTGAACCTGGATTTCAAGTTTACTAAAATCAACTTTGATTTCTGAAGGATGAAGGATGGATTAAGACAAAGTAATAACTGAAATTTCGGGCATGATCCCTACTCTTCCCGGATAACCAATAAATCCATAGCCCGGGTTTACATACAGTTTTTGATTACCTTCTGTATACAACCCAGCCCATTGCTTATACACCCATTGTACGGGGCTCCATTTAAAATAAGGATTTTCAATTCCGAACTGCATACCATGCGTATGGCCCGAAAGGGTAAGGTCAATGTCGCTATACTGGGTTCTAACCTGTGCATCCCAATGGCTTGGGTCGTGGCTCATAAGTATTTTAAAAGGAAATTTTTCTGTCCCAGGGTAAGCAAGATCCATGCGACCGTGTTTTGGAAAACGTGCCTTAGCGCTCCAGTTTTCAATACCTAACAATCCAATTGCATCTCCATTTTTTTCGATGGCAACATGTTCATTCATCAAAAGTTTCCACCCCATATCGGCATGTACCTGCTTTAACCGGTTTAAATTTTCAACTTTGGCAGCAGGCGTCTCCCATTGTACGTAATCGCCATAATCATGATTACCAAGCGTGCTGAAAACTCCCAGGGGTGCTTGTAACTTGTCAAATACTTCTTTGTAGTCGTCCATTTCGTTTGAACGATCGTTTACCAGGTCGCCCGTAAAAAGTATGAGATCCGGCTTTTCTTTTAAAATTTTCTCAACCCCCTTTTTAACACCTTCTCTATTGGTAAAACTGCCCGAATGTATATCGCTTATATGAACAATCTTTAACCCTTTGAAAGAAGCGGGAAGGTTATTGAAAGTAAGATTGATGCGTTTAACCTGGTAATTGTATTTGTTAGTGAAGCCATAAAGCAAAGTGCCAAATAAGGTACCGCCCACACCTACACCTAACCAACTTAAAAAAGAGGAACGGCTAATAAAGTTACCTTCACTGGAAAATTGTACACCTGTTTGTGGTAATATTTTTCCAATAACCCACATGGCTCCGCGCCGTATATCGTCCACCAAAAAAAATAAGGAGGCTACCAGTTTTGCAATAAACAACCCAAGTATAGTGGCGAAAATATAAGTTCGGGCACTCTTTGGCCACGATTCAAAGTTGATGTAAGGCATTAAGATTAATAACCCGGTTACAATAAATGATATTCCCCAGTACGTACCATAAATAAACAAACGTGTTTTTTCACTTGCCCCACTAGCTAAAGCCTTTACTACCTGGAATACATACAAGTCGAGCAGCAAAACAAAAACAACAATTAACCACCAACCCGAACGATTACGCATAAGTCTACCTATTTACAGTAAAAATAATAACAAAGGGGGTAACAGCTTTTTAAATGAAATGTTGAAAACTAGAGCTTTACTGCTTTGCTTAAAACAATAATATTGTAGGTTGATACTGTATTTTTGTCCGCGGAAATTGTAAGTCAGTAGTCAGTAGTCAGTAGTCAGTAGTCAGTAGTCAGTAGTCAGTTGTGAGTAGTGAGTAGTCAGTAGTGAGTGGTTAGTGGTCAGTAGTTAGTTGTTAGTTGTGTATGGTCCTTAGTTTGTGTTTAGATACTGGTAGTTTCGCTATTTGCATTTTGTCTTTGCCTTTTGCCTTTTTAATTTTTAATTTTTACTTAAACCCCCATGGAACTAACTTATTACGGCCAATCGTGCTTTGCAGTAGTAATTAAAGGAAAGAAAATTTTATTCGATCCCTTTATTACGCCAAACCCACTGGCTAAAAATATTGATATAGAAAAAATTGAAGCTGATTATATTTTCGTAAGCCATGGTCATGGCGATCATATAGCTGATTGCGTAGCAATTGCCCAGCGAACAAAAGCTCTTGTTGTCAGCAGTTTTGAAGTGATTAATTGGTTGGAGCAGCAGGGTTTACAAAACACTCATTCTATGAACACCGGTGGAAGTCATGTGTTTGACTTTGGAAAAGTAAAGTGTGTGGTTGCTCAGCACAGCAGCAGCATGCCCGACGGAACTTATGGCGGAAATCCAATGGGCTTTGTATTTATGACCGAAAAAAGAAATTTTTATTATAGCGGCGATACTGCACTTACATTGGACATGCAACTTATACCCCGGTGGACTAATCTGAACTTTTCTATCCTGCCCATTGGTGATAATTATACAATGAATGTAGAAGATGCTATTCATGCTGCCGAATATGTAAAGTGCCATGTGGTGGTTGGGGTTCACTACAACACCTTTGATATAATTAAGATAGATACTGAAAAAGCCCACGAAGATTTTAAGGCTGCCGGAAAAACCTTACTATTGCCAGCAATTGGCGAAACAATTTCGTTATAGTGAGGCTGTTTGGATAGAATTTATGGGATCGGAAAAACATGCCTGATTATTAGTAGAGTGTTTTAGATTTATAGAACACAGTGAAGGATTTTAAAATTTAAAAAAGATAATTGAACATAATGGGCAGAATTATTGGAATAGCAAATCAAAAAGGGGGAGTTGGAAAAACTACAACAGCCATTAACCTGGCTGCAAGTTTTGCGGTGCTTGAGTTTAAAACATTACTCGTTGACGCTGATCCACAGGCAAACAGCACCACCGGTGTTGGTTTTGATCTGCATAATGTAACCAGCAGCCTGTACGACTGTATGGTTAACAATGCAACTTCGCAGGATGTAATTTTAAAGACTGATATTCCTAACCTGGATGTTATTCCCTCGCATATTGATCTTGTAGGTGCAGAAATTGAAATGATCAATTATCCCAACCGTGAGTTGGTGATGAAAAATTTGCTGGAAGCAATAAAAGATCAGTACGATTTTATTGTAATTGATTGCTCTCCCTCTCTTGGTTTAATAACCGTAAATGCGCTGGTTGCCAGCGACAGCGTAATAGTACCCGTGCAATGCGAGTTTTTTGCCCTGGAAGGATTAGGAAAATTGTTGAATACTATAAAGATTGTGCAAAACAGGTTAAACCCCGAGTTGCAGATCGAAGGGATATTGATGACCATGTACGATGGTCGTTTAAGATTGTGTAACCAGGTTGTTAGCGAGGTAAGAAGGCATTTTGATGATATGGTTTTTAGCACCATCATTCATAGAAATACCAGGTTAAGTGAAGCACCCAGTTTTGGCAAGCCCGTTATTTTGTACGACAGCGATAGTAAAGGAGCAGTAAATTACCTTAACCTTGCTAAGGAGGTGTTGCAGAAAAACGACATGACGAAAATTAAACAAGAAGAAAGAATACTTGATTAATAGTGACCATTCAAAAGTTTAGTTATATCCTACGCTACTTAAAGCCGCTTTAACTCCTTACCCCCAATATTTCAAAACTGGGAAACGAACATACATGACCACACCAAACAAAAAAGATGCTTTAGGCAAAGGCATTCGCAGCCTTTTACAAAATATTGACTCTGATTTAAAGACTACTGCCGGCACTTTAAAACAGCCGGTAATGGAAACCGTTACTGGCATAAACAGGCTAAAGCTCGAAAGCATTAGCATAAACCCAAAACAACCCCGCCGCGATTTTGATGAACAAGCTTTAAACGAATTGGCGGCATCGCTGACAATGCACGACATTATTCAGCCCATTACCGTTAGCCAGCTAAGCCCCGGCAAATACCAGTTGATTAGCGGAGAACGAAGATTACGTGCCGCAAAAATTGCAGGATTAAAAGATATTCCTGCATATATACGCCAGGCAAACGACCAGCAATTACTGGAATTGGCCTTGCTGGAAAACTTACAGCGTGAAGACTTAAATGCCATGGAAGTTTCATTGAGCTTTAAGAGAATGATGGAAGAGTTGGGTTACAACCAGGAGCAGGTAGCCGAACGGATGGGTAAAGAAAGAAGTACCGTTACCAATTACATCCGGCTTTTAAAATTACCACCCGATATTCAATTAGCGGTACGCAATGGCAACATAAGTATGGGTCATGCAAGAGCTTTAATTAGTGTCGACATGATTGATAAACAACTCTATATTTTTAACGAGGTAAAAGAAAAAGGGTTAAGCGTAAGAGCTACCGAAGAGTTGGTTAGAAGAGTATACAAGAGTGATGAGGAGCCTGTTAAATCTGTCGTAAAGTCAACATTGCCACCAGCCTACAAGCGTATTGAAGATAACTTAGCATCACATTTTTCAACCAAAGTAAGGCTGGCACATTCAAAAAAAGGTTCGGGTAGTATTAGCATAGATTATTACTCTTTGCAGGAGCTTAATAAAATACTCGAACAAATGAATGTTTCGGCCAGTTAGGATTTATGATGGGCAAACCACTAATTTTTGTTTTAAGTTTATTGCTGTTTACATTTCTTGCAGTAGGTCAAACACGCCCTCGAAATACTCCAAATCTTCCGGATACTAATAAGCCTTCAACAAAAATTCTGACTGATACCCTAATTACAGACACCACTGCAAAACGGGTTCACAGTCCACGCAAAGCAACATTGCGTTCCGCAATAATACCCGGTTGGGGCCAGGCATACAACAAGCAATATTGGAAAATTCCTTTAGTGTATGCACTTATAGGAGTACCCGCCGCAACCTATTTTTACAACAATAGCTGGTATAAAAGAAGCAAGTATGCCTACGAAATTCACTTAGCAAAGGATACGGCAAGATTTCCATCCATCTATCCAAAGCTCCAGGTATTGTCGACTGAATCTTTGAGGTTCTACCGCAATGAATTCAGGCGCAACCGCGACTATTCAATTTTATATACTTTAGTTGCCTGGGGGTTAAATGTTGTGGATGCAACCGTTTCGGGACATTTAAAAGAGTTTGATGTTAGCGATGACCTATCACTCAGGATCAACCCAATGATCCAGCCTGGTTCTAATACAAAGGGCGTTAGTATGATCCTTGCTTTTAAGTCTCCAACGCATAAAATGCTGCAGGTTAAATAACTTTGAAAGCTTAATTTTTCTTCATCACAAATACCGGTAAAATGAGAATTGCACTGATAGGCTATGGCAAAATGGGGAAGGCAATAGAAACAATTGCTTTGAAAAAAGGACACGAAATTGTTTTAAAGATTGACATTGATAATGCTCATAAATTAACAAAGGAATACCTGGGTAAAGCTGATGTTGCCATTGAATTTACGGGCCCTTCAAGTGCTATAGAAAATATAACAAAATGTATGGACGCCGGCACACCGGTCGTAAGTGGTTCCACAGGTTGGTTAGAACGTTGGGAGGAAGTAGTACAATACTGTACCCAACACAACGGAAGTTTGTTGTATGCAAGTAACTATAGCATCGGTGTTAATTTGTTTTTTGAATTGAATAAGTACCTCGCAACATTAATGGAGCCTTATGGAGATTACGATGTGCAAATGGAGGAAGTGCATCATATACAAAAGAAAGATGCACCAAGTGGTACGGCTATTACATTAGCTGAACAGATTTTGGCAAATATTGGCCGTAAAAAATCGTGGGTAAATCAACAAGCCGGCAAAGCCGACGAACTACAAATAATTAGTGAGAGAATAGATCCTGCCCCAGGAACACATAAAATAAAATACACTTCGCCTATCGACGATATAGAGATCATTCATACTGCCCATAACCGGGTTGGGTTTGCAGGAGGTGCGGTATTGGCGGCAGAGTTTTTAGCAGGCAAAAAGGGAATCTATTCTATGAAAGATGTTCTTGGGTTATAGGCAACCCGCTCAATCGCCAGGATTAAAGTTTAAAATTCCAGCCTATTTTATATTGCAAACTATTGGAGAAGCCTTTGCTACCGGCATTGTCCCAGCCTTCGTAATTTATGGCGGCCTCCAATCCTAACAAATGAGCACCAGCTCCAAAGCCTCTGAGGTTATGCACTTCATTGGTGCCTTTAATTTTATCTTTTATGGTAGCTCTTCCTATATCAGTATTGATAAATATTTTTTTACCCAAAATATATCTGCGCAAGCCAATTTTAAAAGGTCGCACAGGTAAGTTGTCATTATCATTTTTACCAAAAAAGTAAGAGTAACCTGTTGAAGCAACCAGGTAAGTTTTTCCTAACCCTATACCTCCCCTTATTTCGGCACCAAGACCCTTTGAAAATTCGTTACCAAAGTTGCCCCTTGGGCTGCTGTATACAAAACCAGCGCCTAGTATAAATCCCGGTTTTTTAAGCTGGGCCTGTAGTGAAGTTGACGTAACAAATGGTGCTATAAAAACTACAAGTATTGCCTTAATAGAATATTTCATGGAGAATGATTTGCGTTATACAATTTATCAAATCATACACCACAGTTACCTGCAAATGCGCTTATTTTACAACCTTTAACTTTCGTTTGTATGTTATCAATGAAAACCCAGTATGCGTTGCAGGCACTTATGTACATGGCGCAGGAGAAAAGAGATACACCGGTTTTGATTGCTGAAATAGCTGTCAAAAAAAATATACCACTTAAATTTCTCGAAAACATATTGCTTCAACTTAAAAACTCAGGGATATTAGCCAGTAAGAAAGGTAAGGGCGGGGGGTATTTTTTTGCTCATCCACCTGAAAGCATCCGATTGGCAACCATCATGCGTTTAATAGATGGCCCGATTGCATTGCTACCATGTGTAAGTCTTAATTTTTACGCTAAGTGTAAAAATTGTGATGAAAATTTTTGTGGATTAAACAAGGTTATGATACAGGTTAGAGATGCATCACTCGCCATTTTAGAAACACAAACAGTTGCTGATATTGCAAAACAAAAACCTGATTAATATAGCAAATTGATGCGCTTATGTTTCAAATGAAAACCATGGCTTTTACAAAAAGTATGATTACCTGCGCTATAATTGCGTTGCCATTTTTTGCCGCAGCTCAGCAAGGTAAAAACGAATTTAAAGTAAACTTATCATCATTTGTTACAAAGGGTTACGGCCTTCAGTACGAACGCCAGATTGGTAAAAAATTTACCGTTGCTCTTGGTTATTCAAAGATACCTGAAGGCAAAATCGCCTTTCAATCGGTAATTGAAAATCTTATTGACGACCCCAATGTTAAGGTAGGCGACTTTAAATTAGGCACCTCCATCATTACCCCTGAACTGAGGTGGTATTTTGGAAAAAAAGGAGCGTTCCATGGGTTTTACCTGGCACCGTATGGTCGTTTTTCAACCTATACCATGCAGGTACCCGTAAGCTTTGTTTCTTCGTTCGATAAGCGGACGGCACTCTTTAATGGCAAAATTAATAACAACACAGTTGGACTTATGGTCGGCAGCCAGTTTAAGCTAAGCAAAATGCTTTACCTGGACTGGTGGATTGTTGGTGCCAGCATAGGTTCTGCCTCTGGCAACCTAAATGCTGTTATTGCATTGAATGCCGCCGAACAAAGCAATCTTAAAAGAGAACTCGACGATATTGATATTCCTTTTACAACAATTGAAAGTACAGTTAACAGCAATGGCGCTACAGTTACCACTACCGGCAGTATGGCTGGCATCAGGGGGCTTGGTATAAACCTCGGTATCAGGTTTTAGAGAGCAGAAAATAAAAATTAAAAATCACTATTAGCCAAATGCTCCTGTAACATTTCGGCAATTTCTTTTAATCCCTCTTTATATTCTTCAGCATATCTTCTGTCATACTGGAAAGATCATATTCAGGCTTCCACCCCCAATCGTTTTGTGCAGCGGTATCGTCAATGCTTTTTGGCCAGCTATCAGCAATTTGCTGGCGGCTATCCGGTTCATAAGTAATGCTAAAATCAGGTATGTGCTTTTTTATCTCTGCAGCAATTTCCTTTGGCGAAAAACTAATTCCGTTTAGGTTATACGAGGAGCGAACGGTTAGTTTATCAGCATCCGCATGCATCAGGTCTATGGTTGCCCTGATGGCATCTGGCATGTACATCATGGGTAAGTAAGTGTCTTCTTTCAAAAATGAATTGTAGGTCTTCTTATTAATGGCATCGTGAAATATCTCAATAGCATAATCAGTTGTACCCCCACCTGGCTGTGACTTGTAACTGATCAATCCCGGGTAGCGCAGGCTGCGTACGTCTACACGATAACGATTGTAATAGTATTCGCACCAAAGTTCTCCGGCAAACTTGCTAATGCCATAGATGGTTGAAGGTTCCACAATAGTATGCTGTGGTGTTTCAATTTTTGGTGTACTGGGGCCAAAAACTGCAATACTGCTGGGCCAGTAAATCTTATGCAGGTTTTCCTCTTTGGCTACATCTAAAACATTGAGCAGGCTTTGCATATTTATGTGCCAGGCCAGCATGGGGTTCTTTTCACCTGTAGCACTTAATATGGCTGCCAGTAAATACACTTGCGTAATATTATATCGCAACACCAGCACATGCAGGGTTTCCTTGTTCATAATATCAAGTGAGATATAAGGCCCACTTCCCTTTAGCAACGGATGTTCTTCACGCAGGTCACTTGCTATCACGGCCCCCTCTCCATACATCTTTCTTAGTTGAAGCGTAAGCTCCACCCCTATTTGCCCGCAGGCACCTACTACTAAAATCTTTTCATTTCTATTTGGCATCTCGAATCTTTTTAAACTGCTGGAGTAAAGCCTGAATTATTTTTTGGGTGTCGACAAATTTTTTTCATGGCATCTTTTGTTGTGTCATTTTAATTCCGGTTTATCGGAACACCCTTGTACACACTCTTTTCATGGCAACAATCAAACCCTATATACAAAATTAAAAGGGGCGCAAAGAAACAAAGTTTAGCAGAAGTTTCAACCATTTTATTAACCTTTGCCCTCCTCATAAACAATAGAAAAGTAATGGAATTTTTAAAAGAGCTTTTTAAAGCACAATCGTACGATCCAAATAATTTTTTTCTCATTGCTGGACCCTGCATAGTAGAAGGCGAAGAACTGGTTATGGAAGTAGCCGATAAAGTTTCTGCTATTTGTAAAAAATTAGAAATACCCTATGTATTTAAAGCATCGTACAGAAAAGCCAATCGTACCAGTGGCAGTTCATTTACCGGCATCGGTGATGAAACAGCTATGAAACTGATTAAAAAAGTAGGTGAAACCTATAACCTGCCCACCACCTCAGACATTCATGCTCACGAAGAAGCGGAGCAAGCCGCCAGGTACATTGATATTTTACAGATACCAGCTTTTTTATGCAGGCAAACAGATTTGCTGGTGGCTGCCGCAGAAACAGGCAAAATAGTAAACGTAAAAAAGGGACAGTTTGTAAGTGGCGATGCTATGAAGTTTGCTGTTGATAAAATTCGCAATGCGGGAAACGATAAAGTGATGCTAACCGAGCGGGGTAACACTTTTGGCTACCAGGACCTAATTGTTGATTATAGAAACATCCCTATTATGCAAGGTCATGATGTGCCTGTTATAATGGATTGCACACATAGCCTGCAACAACCCAATCAAACATCCGGCATAACAGGGGGCAACCCTCAATTAATAGGAACGATTGCAAAAGCGGCAATTGCAACAGGAGCCAATGGACTGTTTATTGAAACGCATCCCAACCCTGCGGTTGCTAAAAGTGATGGAGCAAATATGTTACGGCTTGATTTGTTGGAAGAATTATTGATACAACTTATTAAAATACGCAAAGCCGTGGTGGTATAAAAAAACCCCGTTGCCGGGGTTTTTTTAGGGGGTAAAAATTCATAGATCGAAACGGCCTTCATTATTAGCACCGTAAAAATCCTGAAAATCTTACTTAAAAGATAGTCATAAAAAACAGACTAATGCCCCAATCGGACATAAAGTGTATTTTTTACCCTTAAAATTAGTTACAGTGGCTCTCACTAAATATTTAATCAGGAATTGTAGACCAGCACTCCGTCTTTAGCTGATACCTCGCTGGGCAGCATGCTAAATTCTTTTTTAAATGTATTGGCAAAGTGGCTCAAATTAGAATAGCCCACCATTACTCCTACCTCTTTAATGGAGTATTTACCCGTAAGCAACAAAGATTTTGCTTTTAACATCCTGTTTTTTTGATAATAGACATATATCGGAAATCCATACAGGTTTTTAAAATCGTTTTTTAGCTTGGTTGGGCTCATTGCTGAAATACGCGATAATTCATCAATTGTTGGGGGAGCAACCGCAAAATTATTTACCAATAATGCTTCCACTTTCATTAAACGTAACGTTTCATCGTCGGTACGTTTCATTTTTGTATTGCCTATATCGCCTTTGGCAAACAGGTTTACAATAAATTTTTCCAATAGTAATAACACCCGGTTTTGAATAAAATTCAAGCGAAGCGGAACATCAATTTTATCCACTAATAACTCGTTAAGCGATACGCGGTAATCTGTAGCAATAGGTTCAAAACTTTGGTTGGATATTAAGAATGGAAAATATTTTGTAAGTAATTCTTCTACTGCCTGCGCTCCTAATAAACTAGAGAGCTGTATTTTATTAAAGTACATGCATACAGACTTTACTAAAACTCCTTCTGGTAAAAAATGAGTACCGGGTACTAATGTATGTGTTAAGCGTACCGTAGATTGTTGTTGATGGGTTTGCCTGTTTTTGTTAGGTGCTCCTTTGGCGGTAACGGTTCCAAACTCGTTAAACTGTAGCGAAAAACAATTATCTGTAACACCTTTTTGGGTAATAGTAAATGGATGATGTAGCGTAGCATGAATAATTAAAACTGAAATACCACCGGGAAGTTTTTCGGCCCACATAAAACCAGTGCCAAGATGTGCCGGAATATTTATATGATTGCCTGAGGGCCTAACCTTAAAAAGGTCGGCCAGTAGCTGAATGTATTCAACATAGTCAGGTTTTTCAAATTCAACATCCGTTTGCATATTTTTCACTAAATAATTTTGGATTAATCACGGCCTAACAGATCGCTTGGTAGTTGGTCAAACGACTTTTTAAATGCCTTTGCAAAGTTACTCAGGTTATTATAGCCCAATTCTATACCAACTTCTTTAACCGAATACTTTTGTGATAATAACATTGCTTTAGCCTTATTCATTCTATGCTTTTGAAAATACTGGTATATAGGAATACCATAAATTTCCTTAAAGCTGATCTTTAATTTTGAAGGACTCATTGCAGCCATCTTTGCCAGTTTGGTAATACCCGGCGGCTCTATTGAAAAATCGTGCAAAAGGTTTTTAGCTACCTGCTTTACCCTGTTGATGTCTTCGTTGGTAAGCTTAACATCAAAATGCATATCGCTCATTTTATAATAAATACGGGTAAAGAAACGCTCCAGCATTAGCATGATGCGGTTCTGCACAACCATCGAACTATATGCCTGGTCATCATCGCTGTTAATGATCTCTGCTAAAATTCTTTTGTACTCCATATCCATCGGCTCATAATTGAAAGCACTCATTTTTAAACTGAGATATTTTTTTATCATATCTCCAACGCTTTCAACCGCCAAAAAGTGCTCGAGCCATTCTTTACTAAAAAAAATATTAACTCCTTTAACCTTCGTTCCTTTTGTACATAAAAATAACCAGTCAAATTTGGCGCTACCAAGGTAAACTGCCGATCTTATCGGATTAGCTTCAGATGGCACATCACTATTCTGCTCCTCTGCCGTTTCAGGTATCAACACTTCATCAAAGCGCAGCGTAAAATAATCCTTGTTTATTTTATTACGTTGAAACAGTATTTCCTGGTGCACCGTGTAATTGCTGATAATACCCTGCAGGCCGTTTGGCAACTCTACCAGCTTCATGTAGCCATCTGCTATGTGTGGAGGTAGAATTAAAGTATTTCCCTCGCATTTACATTCAAAAAAACTTGCAAAGTCTTTTAATAATTCAGCATAGTCAGTGTGGTTGTATTCAATTTTTAGCACTTACCATTTTGTTTAATGCTTATAAATACCGCAATGGGTTTCGTTTTGCTGAATAGATGTAATTTTTTATGTTGATCCAAAAGGCCAGGACCATGTACACAATAAGAGGAGAACCAAAGGTGATAAACGATATGTAAATAAACCACATCCTTATCCGGCTTGTTGCAATTCCCATTTTTTCACCGATAGCTGAGCAAACCCCAAATGCCTGGAACTCAATCATTCTTCTTATTTTATTCATTTCCTCCATATTTGGTATTAACTGATAAAGCCTGCTTTGTATTGTTGCAAATTAAATAAATTAAGAACGTGGTTGTTATAAATCTCATTTCATATAAGTAGTGATTTAATGTAGATTTGCTCAACTTTTTTCTCACCTCTTAAAATCATTAAAATCTCATGGCATTTGATATAGAAATGATAAGGAAAGTTTACAACGAATTGCCTGTAAAAATTGAAGCTGCCCGCAATTTGGTTGGACGTCCTTTGACATTAGCCGAGAAAATTCTTTTTGCCCATCTTCATGTTGATATGGAACCTAAAGCTTTTCAACGTGGTAAAGACTATGTTGATTTTGCTCCCGATCGTGTTGCTATGCAGGATGCTACTGCACAGATGGCCTTGCTACAGTTTATGCAGGCAGGAAGAGCCCAGGTGGCAGTACCCAGCACTGTCCATTGCGATCACCTGATACAGGCAAAAACAGGTGCCAAAGAAGATCTTGATACAGCATTAAACACTAACAAAGAGGTATATGAATTTTTGTCTTCAGTTTGCAATAAATATGGTTTAGGCTTTTGGAAACCCGGTGCGGGAATTATACACCAGGTAGTATTGGAAAATTATGCTTTCCCCGGTGGATTAATGATTGGTACCGATAGCCACACACCTAATGCCGGTGGCCTGGGTATGCTGGCAATTGGTGTAGGTGGCGCTGATGCCAGTGATGTTATGGCAGGACTTGCATGGGAGTTGAAATGGCCAAAACTTATTGGCATTAAATTAACCGGCAGACTAAATGGCTGGACCAGCTCGAAAGATATTATTCTAAAAGTAGCTGGAATACTAACTGTAAAAGGTGGTACCGGCGCTATAGTTGAATACTTTGGAGATGGCGCAGATGCCCTGAGCGCAACCGGTAAAGCAACCATTTGTAACATGGGTGCCGAGATTGGGGCTACCTGTTCAGTGTTTGCTTACGACGAAAAAATGAGTGCATATTTAAAGTCTACCGACAGGGAAGATATAGCTACCCTGGCCGATGGCATCAGGCAACATTTACGTCCCGATGATGAAGTATACGCCAATCCTGAAAACTTTTACGACCAGGTAATTGAACTTGATTTAAACACCCTGGAGCCACACGTTAACGGTCCATACACACCAGACCTTGCATGGCCAATAAGCAAATTTGCTGAAGCAGTTAAAGCTAATAACTGGCCCGAGGTTTTGGAAGTTGCATTGATTGGAAGTTGCACCAACTCCTCTTACGAAGATATCAGCCGATCTGCATCTGTGGCCAAGCAGGCTGTTGACAAAAAATTAAAAACAAAATCTGAATTTACGATAACACCCGGAAGTGAGCAGGTACGTTATACCGTGGAGAAAGATGGTTTCCTGGATACATTCGACAGTATGGGAGGTGTAGTGCTTGCCAATGCATGTGGACCTTGCATTGGTCAATGGGCAAGGCACATAGACGATCCAAATCGCAAGAATTCTATCATTACATCTTTCAACAGAAATTTTGCAAAAAGAAATGATAGCTACGCAGGTACGCATGCTTTTGTGGCTTCGCCAGAAATTGTTACAGCATTTGCTATTGCAGGTAACCTATTGTTTAATCCATTAACAGATACCCTTACAAACGAAGATGGTGAGCAGGTAAAGTTAGATGAGCCAACAGGTATTGAGTTGCCTCCAAACGGCTTTTCAGTTGAGGATGCAGGCTACCAGGCACCTGCCGAAGATGGAAGTACCGTTCAGGTTTTGGTGAGCACCGAAAGCCAGCGCTTACAATTATTAGAACCATTTAATGCATGGGAAGGAACAGATATTAAGAATCTCCGATTACTAATAAAAGCAAAAGGTAAGTGTACCACTGACCATATTTCTATGGCTGGTCCGTGGTTAAAATTCCGCGGTCACCTCGACAATATTTCGAACAATATGCTTATAGGTGCACTAAACTATTTTAATGATAGCGTAGACCGTGTAAAAAATCAGTTGACGGGAGAATATGGTGCTGTACCTGCTACTGCAAGGGCATATAAAGCAGCAGGCATCGGTTCTATTGTAGTGGGTGATGAAAACTATGGTGAAGGTAGTAGCCGTGAACATGCTGCTATGGAGCCAAGATTTTTAGGGGTAAGGGCTATACTGGTAAAATCGTTTGCACGTATACACGAAACAAATCTTAAAAAGCAGGGAATGCTTGCGTTAACTTTTGCAAACAAAGAAGACTACGATAAGGTACAGGAAGATGATATTATTAGCATTGAAGGATTGACTTCATTTGCACCCGACCAGCCTTTGACCGTTGCGTTGTCACATTCAAATGGTACAACAGAACGCATTACTGTAAATCATACTTATAACCAGCAGCAAATTGAATGGTTTGTTGCAGGAGCTGCTTTAAATATTATTCGTAAAAAAGCAGGTGTATAGACCAATCTAAAATGTTTATTAAAAAGCGAAACTCAAAAGGTTTCGCTTTTTTGTTTGTAGAAATTTTGGAAGAGGGAAACAATAATTCACTTTTTTACCCTGAGATCGCAATGAATTAATCTGAAAAAAGTATGGAAAGAAACTGGCCGGGCATCTATTTATTAAACATAAACTATGGCAGAAATAACTTCTGGCGAAAGCCATAAACGAAAAATGGCAGGTGTAGCAAAATCTACCAAACTATCAACCCGTGTGGATTTAACTCCTATGGTAGACCTGGGCTTTTTGCTGATTACGTTTTTCATTTTTACAACCTCTATCAGCCAGCCAAAAGCGCTAACATTAATTCTGCCGAACGATACCGGTGTAGATACGCCGACAAAACAAAGTGGTGCATTAACATTGCTTCCGGGAGATAATAATGCGGTATTTTATTATGAAGGAATTTTTGATGCAAACCATATTAAAGAAGCTGGTATTTCCAGTATTCGCGATGTTATTATAGAAAAAAAAAGAAGAACGAATGCAAAAGATTTAGTGGTGATCATAAAACCATTAACCAACTCAAACTATGGAAATATGGTAAACATTTTAGACGAGATGACTATCAACGATATCAAGCGATATGCAATAGTTGACATAAGCAATGAAGAATTGAAAGCGTTCAAATAAGTCCCTTATTCCCTGCTACTGATACATGCAGTTTATCATTCATTTGGTTAGTTATATTGTCTTAAACCATAATGGTGTTTTGTTGTTCGGATCACCGTTGTAGCTGAATAACAACTCCTCTCCTTTCTTTACATCTCTTATAGTTTTTACACTCATCGTATCTGCTTCGTAGTCCTGTTCATACTCGCAATTGGGTTCAAAGCTATGATTGTACATAGATACATAACCCATGGCCACACAAGCCTGCCTGGTACTTTTGCCCCATTCAAAAATGTAATGATATAGTTTGCTTCCTTCCACCTGCCTGCGATCTTTTACTGATAAAATTATAACAGGCGAAATTTCAATAACTGTTCCTGAAGCAATGTTTTTCTGGGTAAAAACTCCCCTGCCGCCTTTAGCAGATGGTGCAATAAATAAAATGGGTAACAGCATAGAGAATGATTGGCAGCGAATATAAAGAATTGAACTGCATGCCTTCTTTCTAAAGCAATCAAAATACTTAATTTGCACACATGCTACAAGAGTTAGAAGACAATATGCAGGAGGAATTTGAGCAGGTAATTGTTACGGATGATAAACTGGCTATCAGGGAATTTTTAGATGATCAGAATATTGCTGATGTAGCAGACCTTATTGATGAATACCCGGAATTTGAAGATAAAATTATTGCCAACTTAAGTATACACCGGGCAGCAAGCACTTTTAAAATTCTGGACTTTACTACTCAAAAAAGAATTGTTACTGAATTACCCTCTTTTAAAACTGCAGAACTTTTAAATGAATTACAGGCTGACGATAGAACAGCCTTTTTAGAAGACTTGCCGAAAGAAGTTTTACGGGATCTTATTAAACTGTTAGAACCTGAGGAGAGATTGATAACGCTGTCATTACTGGGGTATCCTGAAGATAGTGTGGGCAGGTTAATGACGCCTGATTATGTGTATGTGTACGAACACAACACCATTGACGAAGTGTTTGCCATCATTAGAAAGTTTGGCACGGACGGTGTAACCATTGATGTTATTTATGTAATTAATGATAAGGGTGAGTTGATTGATGACATACGCATAAAGGAAATAATACTTGCTGCACCTACCAAACTTGTGAGTGAGTTGATGGACGAAAGGGTAATATCGCTGCATGTAAATGATGACCAGGAACATGCCAACCAGGTATTTAAAATGAACAACCGTACTGCCCTGCCGGTGGTTGATGATAATAATGTGTTGCTGGGCATTATAACCATTGATGATATATTATGGGTAGCCTCAGAAGAGTTTAGCGAAGACATGCAAAAAATGGGTGGTACCGAAGCATTAAATGAACCCTACCTGGAAATGCCACTCTTTAAATTGTTTAGAAAAAGAATAGGCTGGCTGGTAATACTCTTCATAGGGGAAATGCTTACAGCAACAGCTATGGGCTACTTTGAGGATGAGATAGCAAAAGCGATTGTATTAACCTTATTCATCCCCTTAATTATAAGCAGCGGGGGCAACAGTGGGTCACAGGCTTCAACCTTAATTATACAAGCCATGGCGGTTGATGAAATTTCTCTAGAAGACTGGTGGCGGGTAATGAAAAGAGAAATTGCCAGTGGCCTTATGATGGGTTCTTTACTTGGATTTATAGGATTTATAAGAGTAGCCGTATGGCAGCAATTCACACATATCTACGGCCCTCACTGGATATTTATTGGACTTACTGTTGGTGTGTCTTTAATAGGTGTAGTATTATGGGGTACACTAAGCGGATCGATGCTACCTATGCTGCTTAAAAAATTAGGAGCTGACCCTGCTGTTTCTTCGGCGCCATTTGTAGCAACACTGGTTGACGTTACAGGGTTGATTATTTACTTTAGTGTGGCCTATGTATTTTTAGAGGGACTGTTGTTGTAAGAACAAATACACCTAAGAGCAATCCTTACATAATTTTAGAAATAATGTTAACAAACGAAGAAGTAACTTTTTTGATGAAAGACCTGGAATCCGACAGGATAGAAAGAACCATTTCGTTTAGAGAAGATAAATTAGGCCCTGCAGTATGTGCTTTGTCTAATGACTTTCCCAATCATAAAAAACCTGGATATATTTTATTGGGCGTTAATGACGATGGTAAGGTGAACGGAATGAAAATAGGCGATGAAGAACTGTTGAAGATTGGTAATATTAAATCGAATGGAAATGTTTTGCCCCAACCATCAATAGTTGTTAGCCACATAATACATGTAGATGATGGGGATGTAGTGGTTGTAGAAGTAAATCCTTCTTTATATCCTCCGGTTAGGTATGATGGAAGGTGCTGGATACGAATAGGCCCACGAAAATCAAAGGCTACTATTGAGGAAGAAAGAATTTTGATTGAAAGAAGAGCCTCTTATGCCAAAACATTTGATTTGGTACCTGTTTTGGGTTCATCCATTAACGATTTAAATGTAGAATATTTTAAGCTATTATACCTGCCATTAGCAATAGATGAGGAAACCTTAAAGTACAATGGCAGAAGCATAGAAGAACAGTTGGCAGCCCTTCGTTTTTATGATACAAATGCAAACTGCCCAACCAATGGAGGCATCCTTCTTTTTGGAATTAGTCCTACGTTTCAAATACCCGGAGCGTATATACAATACGTTAAGTTTAATGGCAATGACATGACTACAGATGTTGAATTTGAAAAAGTATTTTCCGGGTCATTAATAAGCGAATTAAAGGTTACCGATGATTTTATAAAAAATAATATTATTAAGCAACGTCCGGTAAAAACGGACAGTTTCAGGGAGCGAATATTAATTAATTATCCATATTGGGCTTTACGCGAACTGGTGATGAATGCCATTATGCACAGAAGCTATGAATCAAATGCTCCCATATACATTTATGAATTTAATAACCGCATAGAAATTATAAATCCGGGGGGATTGTACGGAGATGTAAATGCCCAAAACTTTCCCAATGCCAGCGATTATAGAAACATTGTAATTGCCGAAGCAATGAAAAGATTGGGCTACGTTAATCGGTTTAACTATGGGGTTAAGAGAGCGGTGGATGAATTAACTAAAAACGGAAACGGCCCTGCTGAATTCGATTTAAATCTAACTTCAAAATTTAAAGTTACCATACCAATAAACCTGCAATGGTAGTTACCGGAAAATGAACGTTTTTCTGCAAGTATAATCGATGGTACTGTAATAACATTTTACAAAAGGTCATTCAATATCTCGTGGCCCAATTTATCCCGTTTGGTTTGCAGGTATTTTTCGTTGTGTGGGTTTGACTTTATTTCTATGGGAATAATATCAACAATTTCCAGTCCATATCCTTTTAATCCTGCTCTCTTTTTAGGGTTATTACTCATCAGGCGCAACCTTGTAACATCCAGGTGACGTAAAATTTGAGCACCCACTCCATAATCTCTCTCATCCATACCAAAACCTAAGTGTATGTTGGCTTCAACAGTATCCATACCCTGCTCTTGCAACTTGTAAGCCTTTAGTTTATTAACCAGCCCAATACCCCGGCCTTCCTGGTTCATGTACAGAATAATGCCCTTGCCTTCTTCTTCAACCATTATCATTGCCTTGTGTAATTGTTCGCCACAATCGCAACGCAGGCTACCAAGTATGTCGCCGGTAAAACAACTACTGTGTACACGTGTAAGTACCGGCTCATTTTTCTGCCACTCTCCTTTTATAAGGGCAAGATGTTCGCGTTGGGTACTTTTTTCTTTAAAGGCTACCAGTTTAAAATTGCCGTATTTCGTAGGCATTTCTACTCGTACAATCTCGTCAATTAAAGAGTCCATTTTTAAGCGGTACTCAATTAAATCTTTTATAGATATAATTTTCAGATCAAACTTCTTCGCTATAATCTCCAACTCGGGCAGGCGGGCCATAGTACCATCTTCATTCATAATTTCCACCAATACACCCGCAGGTTCAAAACCAGCCAGGCGAGCCAGATCTACAGTTGCTTCAGTATGACCTGTACGGCGCAATACACCTCCTGTTTTAGCTCTCAGTGGAAATATATGTCCCGGTCTTCCAAGGTCCTCAGGTGTAGTTGCAGGATGAATTAAAGCCTGCACTGTTTTAGCACGGTCCTGGGCAGAAATACCTGTTGTACAGCCATGCCCAAGCAAGTCAATAGAAACGGTAAAAGGTGTTGAATGCAAGCTGGTGTTGCTGTTAACCATCAGGTTCAAACCTAACTCATCGCAACGCTCTTCAACCAAAGGGGCGCAAATTAAACCGCGGCCTTCGCGGCTCATAAAATTGATAATTTCAGGGGTAACATTATTGGCTGCTGTTATAAAATCACCTTCATTTTCCCTATCCTCATCGTCCACTACAATTACAAGCTTACCCGCCTTTATATCTTCAATCGCACTCTCAATAGAATCTAACATACTCATCGTTTGTACAAAATTACAGCCAAACAGGTAAAAGCAAATGAAAGAGTACATTCTGTCAGTACAAACCTGGCGATTACAAACAACGTCTTCCTACTTATCTACTGTCGCAAAAAAAATCCTCCCCGAAAACGGAGAGGACTTTAAAACAAAATTCAAAAGCTTATTGCTTTGAAAACTGGGTAATTGATTTGCTACCCTCGTTCTCAAACATCAACAGGTAATTACCTTTTATAAGTTCAGTTAAACTAAGTGCAGTTTGAGCTGAACCTACCTGTACAGGTAAAGTCTTTATCAATTTGCCTTCAATATTCATCACTTTTATTGCGGCTCCTTTAATAGCTACACTATGGTTAATAGTAAGGTTACCGCGGGTTGGGTTAGGGAACACTTCAGTTTTAATGGTAAGGCTGTTTTTGATAACCTCAACACTGCTGTATTTATATGAACCATTTTTATCAACCTGCTTTAATCTGTAATAAGAAGTACCGCCCTTTACCTTATCATCTATTGTTGAATACTCAGTATGGGTGCTATTGTTTTTTGCAGAAACAAAATCAATTTGGCTGAAGTTGATACCATCCAAACTTTTTTCAATTGCAAAACCAGAAACGTTTACTTCATTTTCAGTACTCCATTTTACCTGAGTTGATTTGCCATTAAAAGAGGCTTTAAAAGAAGTAAGGTTTAGGGGAAGTGTAGCGTCAGCGTAGCTGGTTGCAACAACTATTGCATCAATGTAAGCATTAGGAACTAGCGTTGTTGCTTGTCTTACAACTATACGTGCAACATCTGCAGGCTCAGAACCTACTAAAATAGAAGCTGCATCAGCAGCAGGTTCTGTTGTGCTAAAAGACTTATCCACAAAAAGCTTAGCCACATCGTTATTTGAACCTGCTATAAATTGGTAAGCAAAGGTTATTAAATGGGTTTGTGTTGCATCCCTGTCAACATTAGACCAAACAATGGGAACCGATGCGCTAACACTAGTGGCAGCAATACCAAATTGAATAGTGTTGGCAACAGTGCCTTGTCTTACAAAAACCCTGGCTAGATAACCAGTAGGTGAAGCAGTTGATGTATATGCCATAAAATAATCGCCGGCAGAAGTACTATTTCCCAAATTACTTGTGGCTCTAAATTTCATTAAGAAACTAGTGTACACTGTATTAGCTGTTTGTGCGGTAAAATTTCTGAATACATCTTCTATGCTTCTGCCCTGACCGCTTGTTATGCTATCCAGGTCAAGCCTGTTGCTACTAACTGTAGGACCGGTAAAATAATTAGGGTAAGAAAGATTGCCTGCAACAACCTGGGCATAGTCAGTTAAAACTGTTGTACCCGGAGGTATAGTAAGCCAATTACCACCGCTTACATTTGCACCCCCAGCCTCGTCAGTTAATTGGCCGGCTACGTAATTAAAATCTTCAACCAGCAAACGCTGGCTACTTGCCGAGAGCCCAATTGTTGCAAAAGTTAGTAGAGTAAAAAATCTTTTCATGTGTTTTAATTTTAACTACAATGATAGCCATATAATTCTATAGGTAAGGTGGAAGGCATATTAATTTTTAACTACTAAAGCATAAACTCACCCTCGTACCATTTGAATTTTAAATTTTTAGAAGAGTGCTTAGGTGGTTCATATTTCAACAAATCATTTGTATGCAAGAAACATAATATATGGAGAGGTGTTCATAGAATGTTAGAGGAGATGAACATTTATTTCTTTTCTTTGGCAAAAATCAACATAGTATATGAGTTGTAGATCAGCATTACGATTACTATTTCTTACACTGCTTTTACCGGTTATAAGTTTTAGTCAAAATACTACCAGTGGTATTAGTGGTACTGTGAAAGGGGCAGATGGCACCGCTTTGCAGGGGGCTACTATAACAGCTACCCATGAGCCCACAGGCACAGTTTACCGTGTTCAAACCCTTGCAGGTGGTCGTTTTGATATAAGTAACATGAACACAGGTGGTCCATACATTTTGGAAGCTAGTTATGTAAACTATCAAACAGAAAAGCGCACCGAAATATTTCTGTCTCTCGGCGAAGTTCTAAAACTTAATCTTGTACTTGCTACCAAAGGTGCCACACTTACTGAAGTGGTGGTAACTACGCAAGCCAGATCGTCGGAAGTAAAAGGTGGTGCAGGTACTAACATTGGCCGCGATAAAATGGCTAACCTGCCTACAGTGGGTCGTAATTTATCAGACTTTTTACGCTTTACTCCCCAGGTTAAACTTACTGCTGCCGACGGTGGTATTAGCATTGCAGGTCAAAACAACAGGTATAATGCTTTTTATATTGATGGTGCCATCAACAATGATGTATTTGGTTTATCAAACTCTGGTACAAATGGAGGACAGGCAAGTTCTCCTCCCATTTCAATTGATGCAATTGACCAGTTCCAGGTTATCATATCTCCCTACGATGCATCAATAGGAAACTTTACAGGTGGTGGTATTAATGCAACCACACGTAGTGGAAGCAATACTACAACCGGATCGCTTTATTATTTTTACCGAAACCAGGATTTGGCAGGTAAAACGCCCATTGGTCCAAAAGACTCTGCAACCCGCCTTAATAACTTTCGTAATAAAACCACTGGCTTTAGAATTGGGGGTCCAATTGTTAAAAACAAAGTTTTCTATTTTTTAAATGCTGAAATACAAAGAGATCAGCGTCCGCAGCCTTTTGTATTTAGCCAATACAGGGGTTCCTCTTCGGAGAAAGACCTGAAGGATTTTGCTGCTTTACTAAAACAGAAATACAATTATGATCCGGGAGGATACTTAGACAATCCCGAGTCAATTGATGCTGATAAGATAACTGCAAAAATTGACTGGAACATTAGCAACCGCAATCGTTTAAGCGTTTCATATCGCTATAACAATGCTGAACGTTTAAATACGAGCGCCAGCAGCAGCACCAGTATAAATTTCTTTAATAATGGCTATACTTTCCCCAGCAAAACACACTCATTATCTACCGAATTAAAAAGCACTTTTAATGGAGGTAGAAGCAACAGGTTATTACTAACATACACTGGAGTTGTTGATGACAGGGGGGCAATGGGAAACCCTTTTCCAAGGGTTTCTATAATTGATGGTGCTGGCAGGATTGTAATAGGTACAGAAAATTTTTCAGGTGCTAATCTATTAAAGCAAAACAATGTTGCCCTACTAGACTTTTATAAGTTCAACCTGGGAAAGAATTTTTTTACAGTTGGTACCGATAACGAATTCAGTCATTCGTACAACGTATTTATCAGGGATAATTATGGCACTTACACGTATAACTCACTGTTCGAATTTAC